>NZ_JAPZLD010000019.1:0-202876 GCF_030182635.1 Amycolatopsis ponsaeliensis | reverse complement strand
CCAGACTGAACAGCCGCTGCCATAGGCTGGCCTTGCGCACGCCGTTCCCCGATCACTTGGTTGCTGACCTTCGACAAGCCAGAAACTAAGCCGGACAACGGCGTGCGCCTTTATGCCACGCTCAACCACCCACACATCGGTACGAAGAGCCTATTAAGTCCATGAGGGTGCCCTTCACGGCTTTCACTCGCGGTCGGTCGCGGCCGCCGCCAGCGCGGGGGCGGGTTCCGGCTCGGGCACCGGCGCGCGGCGGTACAGGAGGCCGGCCGCCGCGATGACCAGGCCGCCCAGGCCCGCCGCGGCGAAGCCCCACGCCGGGCTCGAGTGGTCGATCGCGAAGCCGACCACCGGGCTGCCCAGCGCCAGGCCGAGGCGCGTCGACGCGTCCTGCAGCCCCATCGCCTCGCCGCGGACCCGCGGCGGGGCGATCCGGCTGACCGTCTCGGTGGTCGCCGCGAGCGTCGGCGCGCAGAGCAGGTTCGTCGGGATCAGCACCAGCATCAGCAGCCACCACGGCTGGTCCGCGAGCCCGACCGGCACCACGAGCAGCGCGAGCAGCAGCATCAGCAGGCCCTGCGGCAGCGACTTCTTCACCGCGCCGTGCACGATGCCGCCGATCATCGACGCCGCGCACATCACCGCGATCACCACGCCGGTCACGCCGATGTCGCCGTTCGCGCGCAGCGCCGCGAGGGTCGCCAGCTCGGTGCCGACGAGCACGAACAGCGTGCCCGCGGCGATCAGCAGCGTCGCCACGAGCCGGCCCGTGAGCCAGCTCCGCAGCGGCGGCCAGTTCGTGGCCGCGCCGGGCTCCACCGTTTCGCGGATGGGCGGGTCGACCAGCCAGATCAGGAAGGCCGTGCCGCCGAACAGCACGCCGAGGGCGGTGAGCGTGAAGGTCGGGGAGAGCGTCGTGATCGCCGCGATGCCCAGCGCGGGGCCGATCATGAACGTCGCCTCGACCGAAATCGTGTCGAGCGAGTACGCCGCGCGGCGCTCCTCGGCCGGGACGAGCGCGGCCAGCACCTGGCGCGCGAGCGAGCCCGCCGGCACCGAGAGCATCCCGGCCGGGATCGCGACGACGGCGAGCGCCGCGTAGGGCAGGTGCGGCGCGGCGATCCAGAACACCGTGGTGCCGATCCCGCAGACGGCGACGATCGGGCGCAGGCCGTAGCGGTCGAAGCAGCGCCCCAGCAGCGGCGCGCCGAGCGCCATCCCGAGGGTGACGCCGGCGCCGACCAGCCCGGCGGCGCCGTAGCCGCGGCCGAGCCCGGTGACGATGTACAGCGTCATCAGCACGCCGTTCATGGTCATCGGCAGCCGGGCCAGGAACATCAGGGCCATCGTCGAGGGGACGCGGGGGACGGAGAGCACCCGGCGGTAGGGCTGCAGAGGCACGTCCCGATGAGAACCCAAGGTGGTACGCGCGTGCAACTTATTTCCCGTCACCCCCGTGCTGGCGCATGGAGATTTTGAGAGTTACTATCATTTGGTAGTGACTATCAAATGGGGGTTACTGTGACACAGCTCTATCCACGCAGGTGGTGGGCGCTCGGCGCGCTCGCGGTGAGCCTGCTGACCGTCGGCCTCGACCTGACCGTGCTGAACGTCGCCGTGCCGACGCTGGCCGTCGACCTCGGCGCCACGACCACGCAGCTGCAGTGGTTCGGCAACGCCTACACGCTGGCGCTGGCCGCGCTGCTGCTGCCGGCGGGCCTGCTGGGCGACCGGTTCGGCCCGAAGAAGCTGCTGCTCGGCGCGCTCGCGCTGTTCGGGCTGGCCTCGCTGGGGTGCGCCTACGCCGGTTCGCCCGGCCAGCTGATCGCGGCCCGCGTCGTGCTCGGTGTCGGCGCCGCGTTCCTCATCCCGCTCTCGCTCTCGCTGCTGAACATCCTGTTCCCACCGGAAGAGCGGGCGAAGGCGCTGACGACGTGGGTGATGGCGACGTTCGTCGGCATCCCGCTCGGCCCGCTGCTCGGCGGCTGGCTGCTCGACCACTTCGCGTGGGGCTCGGTGTTCCTGATCAACGTCCCGCTGACCGTGGTCGGCCTGGTCGCGGTGCTGTTCCTGGTGCCGCTCACACCCGGGTCGGGCCGGGGCGCGATCGACTTCGCGGGCATCGCGCTCTCGGCGGCCGGGCTGGTCGCGCTGACCTACGGCTTCGTCTACGCGGGCGAGCACGGCTGGGCCGACCCGGCGACGTACGGCCTGCTCGCGCTCGGCGCGGCGGTGCTCGCGGCGTTCTGCTGGGCGCAGACGCGGACGGCGACGCCGCTGACCGACCTCGGGCTGCTGCGCGAGCCGCGGTTCGTCTGGGGCGCGGTGCTCGCGACGATGGCGTCGTTCGCGCTGATGGGCCTGCTGTTCGTGCTGCCGCAGCTGTTCCAGGCGGTGCAGGGGGCCGACGCGCTGGAGACCGGCGTGCGGCTGCTGCCGCTGATCGGCGGGATGCTGGTGTCGGCGAAGGTCGCCGAGAAGCTGGTCGCCGCGGTGGGCGTGCGCGTGGTCGTCACGGCCGGGTTCGTGCTGCTCGCGGCCGGGCTGGCCTGGGGTTCGACGACGTCGCCGTCGGACGGCTACGGCGTCACGGTGGCGTGGGAGAGCGTGATCGGCCTGGGCACCGGGTGCACGCTGCCGCCGCTGATGTCTATGGCGATGGGTGCGCTCACCGAGGGCCGCTCAGGTGCCGGCTCGGCGCTGATCCAGGTGCTGCGCCAGGTCGGCGGCACGATCGGCGTCGCGGTGCTGGGCACGGTGCTCAACGGCGTCTACCGCGCCGGTGTCGCCGTCGACGGCCTGCCCGCGCCGGTCGCGGACGCGGTGCGCGGCAGCGCGTCGGGCGCGGTCGCCGTCGCGGCGAAGCTGCACCTGCCCGCGCTCGCCGGCTCCGCGCGGCTCGCGTTCACCGACGGCATGGCCGCGACGCTCTGGGTGTGCGCCGGGCTCGCCGTGGCCGGCGCGCTGCTGGCACTGCTGTTCCTGCCCGGGCGGGCGGCGGCCGGAGGGCAGCGGCGAGAATCGGAGCATGACGTCGTCGCGATCTGAGTCCATGGGGCTGCGGGAACGGAAGAAGGCCAAGACGCGGGCCGCGATCCAGCGGCACGCGTTGCGGCTGTTCCGGGAGCGGGGCTACGGCGCAACGACGGTCGACCAGATCGCAGCCGCGGCGGAGATCTCGCCCAGCACCTTCTTCCGGTACTTCCCGACGAAGGAAGCGACGGTGCTGTACGACCCGTTCGACCCGGTGCTGATCGCGGCGACGCTGGCCCAGCCGGCGGAGCTCAGCCCGATCGCCGCCTTGCGGGCGACAGTGGACATCATCCGCGAGCAGGTGCCGGGCGAGGAGTGGGAGCGCGAACGCCAGCGGCAGCTGCTGGTGTTCCGCGAGCCGGAGCTGCGCAGCGCGATCATGGACCAGTTCGCGGAGGGGATCGACCTGCTGGCCGGCATGGTGGCCGAGCGGACGGGCCGCGCGGCGGACGACTTCGAGGTCCGCAACTGGGCGGGCGCGGTGGTCGGGGTGATCATGGCGGCGTTCCTGGGGGCGGCGGCGGATCCCGACGCGGACACGCTGGTGGTGCTCGACCGGGCGGTCGCGCATTTGGAGGCGGGCTTGCCGCTTTGACGGCGGGTGGCCCGCTTCGGAGCCGTTTGCCAGGTTTTCCGGAATTGATTTCGCGTTCGTGCCCCGACCAGGCGAGAACCTTGTGGGTGGCGGTGCGAGCGTGGGGGACACCCCGACTGGAGCAGTCTCGACACGCGGTCCGACGGAGTGATGAGGCTAAAAGATCACCGTTTACACCCGGGTGAGTGACCAAACCGCTCTACAGTGGACTCCCGCTACCAGTGGTGACGGAGAGAATCGATCAGGATGATCTTCAGGGGGATGGGCAAGGTTTCGACGTTAATCAATTGCGGGCGAATCCGCCTCTTCCGCATCCGGCACGTAAGGGTTAGAAAACGTCCCTAACCGGTGATCGGGTGGCTTATCTCCGATACGGCGGGTATCGATTTAACCCGTCAGGTCTCCCGAGGCCAGGAGGTAGGAAATGAAAGGCAAGTTCGGGCGGTCCATCGCCCTGGTAGCCGCGAGCAGTCTGCTGGCGGTCGGAATGGCGGGGATCGCCTCGGCGAGCCCGGACGGGGGCAAGGGTTCCTCCAGCACCCAGGCCCTCGCCGCACAGGTGCTCCAGGTGCGTGACGACCTGACCAAGGTGGCCTACGCGGGCAATGTCGGTGCCACGCGTGCGGACCTGGGTCAGATGAGCCCGGTCCTCGCGGACATCGCCGCCGGGAAGCGCTACACCGTCCAGACCGACACCGAGCAGCTCGCCGGCCTGGCCAAGGGCCGGGCGGACGAGACCAACCGGCTCTTGACCGACCCGACGGCCAAGGCCCGCCAGCTGCCGCCGCTGCCACTGCCGATCCCGTCGCTGCCGGACCTGCCGGGCCCGCTGAAGATCGTCAGCGACCTGGTGAAGGCCCTGCTCGCGGCCGTCACCGGCATTCTCGGCGGGTTGCTCGGCGGCTTGCCCGTGCCGCCGCTTCCGGTGCCGCCGCTGCCCGCGCCGGCGGGCTGAGCCGAAAGCCACTGAAAACAGGGGGGCCCGGAGCCCGGCCGCGGACATTCCTCCGCGCCGGGCTCCGGGTTCGTTCCGGCCGGGCGCAAAGGTCTTGAATGAGTCATTCAGGACCTCCCGCGCCCTGAATGACTCATTCAAGACGCCGCGGGCGTGCTCAGTCCCGTTTGGACAGACCCTGCCGCAGCGCGCCCGCCATCTCGGCCAGCGCCTCGCGGAACCGGGTGCCGACGCCGGTGAAGTTGATGAACCCGTGGATCAGGTCGTCGTGCCGGCGCACCGCCACCTCGACGCCCGCCTCGCGCAGCTTCTCCGCGTACGCCTCACCCTCGTCGCGCAGCGGGTCGAAGCCCGCCGTGACGACCAGTGCCGGCGGCAGGCCGCTCAGGTCGTCCGCGCGCAGCGGGGAGAGCCGCGGATCGGTCAGGTCCGTGCCCTCCGGCACGTAGTGGCCCTCGAACCACTTCATGTGCACGTCGGTCAGGAACAGGTCTTCGGCGAACAGGTCCTGCGAGCGGTAGCGCCGCGCGAAGTCCGTCGCCGGGTAGATCAGCAGCTGGAACGCCGGAACCGGGCCGCCGCGGCGCACCGCCTGCTGGGCGGTCACCGCGGCCAGGTTGCCGCCCGCGCTGTCGCCGCCGACGGCGATCCGCGCGGGGTCGGCGCCGAGGTCGCCCGCCTTCGCCACCGCGTACTCGAACGCCGCGAGCGCGTCCTCGGTCGCCGCCGGGAACGGGAACTCCGGTGCCAGCCGGTACTCGATCGACAGCACCCGCACCCCGGCGTGCCTGGCCAGGAAGCGGACGGCGTTGTCGTGGCTCGCGCGCGTGCCGATCACCCAGCCGCCGCCGTGGAAGAACACCAGCAGCGGCGACTTCTCGGGCAGCCCGACCGGTGTGTAGAGCGTCGCGGGCAAGTCGCCATCAGGTGTCGGCACGGCGATCTCCCGCACCGAGACCGGTTCGATCGGCTTGCCGCTGACCAGGTGCCGCCCGACGTCGAGCAGGGCCCGCGACCGCTCCACCGAGCCCTGCACCAGCTCGGCGCCGGCGAGCTTCTGCAGCCGGAGCAGCAGCTGGGCGTCGAGCGCGAGGTCCTGGCCGTCGAGGTGCACCGGGCGCCCCGCGAGCGCCCGCCGCAGCGGCGTGGGCAGCCAGAACACGAGCTGGGAGGCCGCGGCCTGGATGCGGACCGGGAGCGGGATCGCCATCTTTGCCTCCTGAGCGTCGGTGCCGCCGGGGATGTTACTCGTCAGTAGGTAACAGGTCCAGCTGTGACGCGGGCCTCGGTCCCAAAGTCTGGATATCCACTTAAGTAGAGGGGTTAGCCTGGAAAGCGTGACTTCAGCCAGGACGGTCAACGTGCTCGGGATCGGCGGCTCTCTGCGTGAGGGCTCCCAGTCCGAACGCGCTCTGCAGATCGCGCTCGCCGGCGCGGCCGAAGTCGGGGTCCGGATCCGGATGCTCACCGGTCCGGAACTGGTGCTGCCGTTCTACGACGCCGGCGAGCCGGGTCGCGACGAACGCGCCGCCACGCTCATCGAAGCCGTGCGGGAGGCGGACGGGCTCATCGTCGTGTCGCCGGGCTACCACGGCGCCCTGTCCGGCCTGGTCAAGAACGCGCTGGACTACGTCGAGGACCTGCGCGACGACCAGCGGCCCTACCTCGACGGCCGCGCGGTCGGCCTGGCCGCCGTCGCCTACGGCTGGCAAGCCGCGGTGACGACGCTGGAGCAGCTGCGCACGATCACGCACGCACTGCGCGGCTGGGCCACCCCACTGGGTGGTTCCATCAACTCGGCCGAGACCAAGTTCGACGAAGGCGGCGGCGCGTCGGACGAGAAGAGCGTCCGCACCCTTCGCCTGATCGGGCGCCAGGTCGCCGAATTCGCGGTGTCGCGCACCGCCTGAGGATTTCGGGGGTTCCGGGTGGCGGAGCCCCCGGCCGGGGCGGAGCCCCGTCGAACACAGACGTTTCGCCCGGAGGCCGCCGGGTAACCGATCCACGTGATGCCTGCCATGTGGGGGCACTGTTCCGCGGGTGCGGGATGTTGTGCCCAGTGAGACGCTCGCTGAGGAGCGTCCGGCGACAGAAGGCAGGCTGAGCAATGGGTCAGGCGATCTACACCGCGGTGGCGACGGCACGGGGCGACGGCCGCAACGGCGAGGTGACCTCGTCCGACGGCGTCATCGACGAGTCCCTGGCCATCCCGAAGGAGATGGGCGGCCCCGGCGGGGACAAGACCAACCCCGAGCAGCTCTTCGCCGCCGGCTATTCGGCCTGCTTCCACAGCGCCCTGCAGCTGGTCGCCCGCCAGGCCAAGGTGGCGCTGAACGGCTCGACCGTGACCGCCGAGGTCAGCGTGCTCAAGCAGGACGTCGGGTTCGGTCTCGGCGTCGCGCTGAACGTCTCCCTGCCGGGCCTCGAGCAGGCCCAGGCCGACCAGCTGGTCGAGCAGGCCCACCAGGTCTGCCCCTACTCGAACGCGACCCGCGGCAACATCGAGGTCGCTCTTTCCGCCACCGTCTGACCGGCCCGGCCCGGTCCGAACACCACGAGGAAGGAACACCAGAGATGAGCAAGTCTCCGATCAAGAGCCCGCTTTCCGAGGCCGACAAGGAGATCACCGGCAACGCCCTCCAGGCGACGCTGGTCGACCTGGTCGACCTGTCCCTCATCGCCAAGCAGGCGCACTGGAACGTCGTCGGCTCGAACTTCCGCAGCGCGCACCTGCAGCTCGACGAGCTCGTCGCCACCGCGCGGCAGTACGTCGACGAGGTGGCCGAGCGCGCCAACGCCATCGGCGTCTCGCCGAACGGCAAGGCCAAGACGGTCGTCGAGAGCTCGGGCGTGCCCGAGTACCCCGACAACTGGCAGTCCGTGGAGTCCACGGTCGCCGCGATCGTCGACATCCTCGCGTCGCTCATCGAGCGGCTGCGGGCCCGCATCGACGAGACCGACAAGAGCGACCTCGTGACGCAGGACCTGCTGATCGAGATCACCCGCGCCCTCGAAGAGGCGCACTGGATGTGGCAGGCCCAGCAGGCCTGACTTTTTCCGCACAAAGGGGCCGTTCCGGGTGGAACGGCCCCTTTCGCGTCTGCCGACGGCGGTGATTCGCAGTACGTTCGGCGGCATGGTGCTGCATCAGGGGAAAACGGACCGCCCGGACCGCGTGGGCGGCACGAATCCGATGTACGCCGGGGCGAACCCGGCGCTCGCGGCGGGCTTCGTCATGCCGCACGACAAGCTGCTCGACACCTCGCTGCCACCGGACACGGCGCTGCAGCTCGTGCGCGACGAGCTGATGCTCGACGGCAACGCGCGGCTCAACCTCGCCACGTTCGTCACGACGTGGATGGAGCCGCAGGCGCGCGAGCTGATGGCCGAGTGCGTCGACAAGAACATGATCGACAAGGACGAGTACCCGCAGACGGCCGAGCTGGAACGCCGCTGCGTGAACATCCTCGCCGACCTGTGGCACGCGCCCGACCTCACGGACATCATGGGCTGCTCGACGACCGGTTCGTCCGAAGCCTGCATGCTCGCCGGGATGGCGTTGAAGCGCCGGTGGTCCAAGCTGGGCCGCACCGGCAAGCCGAACCTGGTGATGGGCGTCAACGTCCAGGTCTGCTGGGAGAAGTTCTGCGAGTACTGGGAGGTCGAGCCGCGGCTGGTGCCGATGGACGGCGACCGGTACCACCTCAGTGCCGAAGAGGCCGTCGCGCGCTGCGACGAGAACACGATCGGCGTGGTGGCGATCCTGGGCTCGACGTTCGACGGCAGCTACGAGCCGGTCGCGGAGATCGCGGCGGCCCTGGACGAGCTGGCCGGCCGCACCGGCTGGGAGATCCCGGTGCACGTCGACGGCGCGTCGGGCGCGATGGTCGCGCCGTTCCTCGACCCGGACCTGGAGTGGGACTTCCGGCTGCCGCGCGTGGCGTCGATCAACACGTCGGGCCACAAGTACGGGCTCGTGTACCCGGGCGTCGGCTGGGTGGTCTGGCGCGACCAGGCCGCGTTGCCGTCGGAACTGGTGTTCAACGTGAACTACCTCGGCGGCGACATGCCGACGTTCGCGTTGAACTTCTCCCGGCCGGGCGCCGAGGTCGCGGCGCAGTACTACACGTTCGTGCGGCTCGGCCGCGACGGATTCCGTGCGGTGCAACAGTCTTCGCGTGACGTCGCGACGCACCTGTCGGCCGGGATCGCCTCGCTCGGGCCCTTCGAGCTGCTGACCCGAGGTGATCAGCTGCCGGTGTTCGCGTTCACGACCCGCGCGGATGCGGGCTTCGACGTGTTCGACGTGTCACGACGGCTGCGCGAGCGCGGCTGGCTCGTGCCGGCGTACACGTTCCCGGAGAACCGGACGGATCTGGCGGTGCTGCGGATCGTGGTCCGCAACGGCTTCACGCACGACCTGGCGGACCTGCTGCTGGCCGACTTGAAGCGCCTGCTGCCGGACCTGGAGAAGGAAGGCGGCCGCCCGAAGGACCCTTCGACGGCGACCGCCTTCCACCACTAAAAGCGCACTTTCACGTGAAAGTGCGCTTTAGTGCCAGGACTTGGCGCGGGCGTACTGGTCCGGCCAGCGCACGTCCGCTTCGAGGGTGTTCGCCGCGCGCAGAGGCCAGTGCGGGTCGCGCAGCAGGGCGCGGGCCAGGAACACCGCGTCCGCTTCGCCGGCGGCGATGATGTCCTCCGCCTGCTGCGGGTTGGTGATCATGCCGACCGCGCCGGTCGGGAGGCCGGCTTCGGTGCGGATCCGCTCGGCGAACGGGACCTGGTAGCCCGGGCCGACCGGGATGTCCGGGTTCGGGGTGTTGCCGCCGCTCGAGGTGTCGATCAGGTCGATCCCGCGCTCGGCGAGGAGCTTCGCCAGCCGGACGGACTCGTCGAGCGTCCAGCCGTCGTCCGTCCAGTCGGTCGCCGACAGCCGGGCGAACAGCGGGACGCCGGTCGTGGCGCGGACCGCGTCGGCGATCTCCAGCGCCAGGCGGCTGCGGCCCTCGAAGTCGCCGCCGTAGCGGTCGGTGCGGGTGTTCGACAGCGGGGACAGGAACTGGTGTACCAGGTAGCCGTGCGCGAAGTGCAGCTCGAGCAGGTCGAACCCGGCGCCGACGGCTCGGCGGGCGGCCTCGGCGAACGCCTCGGGAAGGGCGCTGACCTCGTCCGTGGTCAGCGGCCGCGCCGGGGCGTACGCGCCGAACGGCTGCGCGTCGGCGCCGACGCTCTGCCAGCCGCCTTCCGACGCGGGCACGCTGCCCGGCCCGTCCCACGGCCGCCGCGCCGAGCCCTTGCGGCCGGCGTGGCCCAGCTGCATGCCGATGGCCGTGTCCTGGCGGTGCACGAAGTCGGTGATCCGGCGCCACGCCCCGGCCTGCGCGTCGTTCCAGATGCCGGTGTCCTGCGGGCTGATCCGCCCTTCCGGGACGACGGCGGTCGCTTCGGTCATGACGAGTCCCGCGCCGCCGGTGGCGAACTGGCCCAGGTGGACGAGGTGCCAGTCGTCCGGGACGCCGTCGGTCGCGGAGTACTGGCACATCGGCGACACCCACGCACGGTTCGGCAGGGTCAGGCCGCGGACGGTGATCGGGCTGAAGAGTCGGCTCACCTTTGGATCAACGACACGTGCCCGGCGTCTCTTCCCGTCGCCAGGAGCGGGTACCGGCGAGTGACGTCGACCACATGGGTGTCGCTGCTGACGAACGCCGGGCGTTGAGCTCGCTCTTCCAGGACCTCGGGCCCGACGCGGCCACACTGTGCGACGGCTGGACGACGCGGGATCTCGCCGCGCACCTCGTCGTGCGTGAGCACCGGCCGGACGCCGCGCCCGGGATCATGGTGCCCGCGCTCGCCGGGTATACGCGGAAGGTCCAGGACCGCTACGCCGCCAAGCCGTGGGACGCCCTGGTCGAGCAGGTCCGGCAGGGCCCGTCGAAGTTCTGGCCCACCGCGATCGGCTCGCTCGACGAGCTGACCAACACCGCCGAGTTCCTCGTCCACCACGAAGACGTCCGGCGCGCGCAGCCCGGCTGGGAGCCGCGGCCCGCCGACGCCACCCGGGACGCCGCCGCCTGGAAGTCGGCGAAACAAGCCGCCAAGCTCAACCTGCGCAAGGCGCCGGTCGGGGTGACGCTGCGGACGCGCACCGGGCAGGAAGCCGCCGTCAAGACCGGGCCCGATCCCGTCACCGTCGTCGGTGATCCGATCGACCTGCTGCTCTTCGTCTTCGGCCGCGACGCCGTGCACCTCGACTTCGAGGGCGACGCGGCCGCCGTCACGAAGCTGCAGTCGGTGAACCGGGGACTCTGAGCGCGCGGTTCACCCACCGCCCCACCGGGAGCGCGACCACGATCGCGGCCAGCACCAGGTGCACGGCCATGAACGCCACCGCGGCCGGCACGCTCGGCGGCCCGCCGAGGAACACGATCATGTGCGACGCCCACTTCAGCTCGACCGGCTTCGTCCCGGCCGCCCAGACGTCGTTGAGCGCCCAGAACGTCAGGTCGTTCACCCCGGAGATCACCACCAGGATCGACGCGATCCCGACCTTGAGCACGTTCGCCGTGCGGCCGCCGCCGAGGCGGTAGGCCAGCAGCGCGAACAGCACGATGAACGTCGTCACGAACAGCTCGAACTGGTACACCGGCTGGAAGTCCTGGTCGGGGGAGCGCGCGAAGCCCTGCACCCGCATCACCAGTTCGGTGTCCAAATAGGACATGTAGACGAACACGGCGAACACGATCAAGGCGGGCCCGAAGCGCCCGCGCGGGAACAGCGAAACCGTCAGCACCGCGAAGACGAACGGGCACAGCTTGAACGCCCAGTCGCCGACGTTGTCCAGCATCTGGTCCGGCGGCAGGACCACCATGATCAGCACGGTGGTCACCACGGCCGGGACGGCGGCCACCAGCCACAGCCACTGCCGCCGCCGGTAAAGCGCGGCGACCAGGCCTGGCGATTCCAAGAGCGTCACAGTTCCTTCTCCACCCAGAACGGTCCGAGGGCCAGCGCGTCGACGTCGGTCTTGAGGTAGCACGCGATCGCGTCGGCCGGGCTGGCCACGATCGGCTCGTTGTTGTCGTTGAACGAGGTGTTGACGACCATCGGCACCCCGGTCAGCTTCTCGAACTCGCCGATCAT
Source organism: Amycolatopsis ponsaeliensis (assembly GCF_030182635.1). Taxonomy (NCBI): domain Bacteria; kingdom Bacillati; phylum Actinomycetota; class Actinomycetes; order Pseudonocardiales; family Pseudonocardiaceae; genus Amycolatopsis; species Amycolatopsis ponsaeliensis. Next base: position 191,150 of record NZ_JAPZLD010000019.1, on the reverse strand, counting down.
CCGGTAGTACAGCGGGTTGTCGGTACGGCTCACAGTCTGCACCCGCGCGGTGCCGTCGACGTGGGTGATCGCGGGGACCTCGGCGCGCTTGTCCGGCAGGACGTCGAACACCAGCAGCATGACCGGTGACGGGTAGTCGCTGACGAAGTACTCGCCTGCGCGCTCGACCAGGCACGACGGCGCGAACGGGCGGAACGCCTCGCGGTGCTTCACCTTCTCGTTCATCCGCGTCTTCGACTCGGGGTCGCGCGGGTCGGCGACGAGCGACCGGTTGCCGAGCGCCCGCGGCCCGCACTCCATCCTGCCCTGCACCCAGCCGACGATCTTGCCGTCGGCGACCTTGGCCGCGGTGTGCGCCGCGATGTCGTCGACCCGGTGGTACTCGACGCCGGCGTCCTGCAGGGCCAGCTCCATCTCGGCCTCGGTGTAGTCGGGGCCGGTGTAGGTGTAGCCGTCGCGCGGGCGTGGCTTGCCGTACTTGGCGACCGACACGTCCAAAGCCGCACCGAGCGCGCAGCCGTCGTCGGCCGCCGCGGGCTGGGCGAAGAAGTCCTCGAACGGTGTTTCCAGCAGGATCCGCCCGTTCATGACGCTGTTCAGCGCGACCCCGCCGGCGACGCACAGCCGCTTCGAGCCGGTCTCGCGCTGCAGCCACCGCGCCAGGTGCAAGCCGGCCTCCTCCAGCGTCACCTGCAGCGCGTACGCGATGTCGCAGTAGTGCTGGGGAACGGGATTCGAAGCCGTGACGCGGGTCTTCGGCCGCGCCGGGCCGAAGGTGTCGGTGAACTTCTTCGCCATCACGTGCTTGCCGGTGCGGTGGTGGCCGAACCAGCTCAGGTCCAGCTCGAACCCGCCGTCGTCGTCGAGGTGGATCAGCTGCTTGAACGCGTCGACGTAGGTGTCCTCGCCCAGCGGGGCGAGGCCCATGATCTTGCCTTCGTCGCGGGTCGGGTAGAAGCCGAGGTAGCCGGTGACGCCGGCGTACATCGCGCCGAGCGAGTGCGGGAACTTGATCCGGCGCAGGTCGAGGATCCGGTTGCCCTGCCCGTGCGCGAGGTAGGTGGCCGTGCCGTCGCTGCCGATGCCGTCGAAGGTGAGCACCGCCGACTCGTCCCACGGCGAGATGAAGTAGCCGCTGGCCGCGTGCGCGCGGTGGTGGTCGACGAGGTGCGTCTTGAACTTCGTCGGCCCGGTCCAGCCGGCGGCTTCCTTGACGTCCTTCTCGAGGGTGAAGGACCGCTTGATGTGGGCCAGCACCGCGCCGCCGACGTGGTAGTCGTCGCTGCCCTTACCTCCGCCGGTCCGGAAGGTGTCGACCATGCCCGCCGACTTGCCGCCGTCGTCGCCGTTGGCGTTGCGGAAGACGTCCAGCGTGCCGGGGAAGTACCGCGCGAACACCTTGGCCGCGTGGATGCCTTCCTTCCAGCGCTGCCAGTAGTACGCGACGTGGTCGACGTCGGCGAGGGTGATCCCGGCGCGCTCCAGGCAGAACTTGATGGCCTCGGCGGGGAAGCCGCCGTCGTGCTTGACGCGCGTGAAGCGTTCTTCTTCGGCGAAGGCGATGATCTCGCCGTCGCGCACGAGTGCCGCGGCCGAGTCGTGGACCCTGCTGATGCCCAGTATGTACATGACTTTTCTCCCAGTGGGTTTCAGTGCCGGCGGACCAGGCGCCGCAACACGGCTGCCTTCACGGCGAGGGCGAAGACGAGTGCGGCGAACCCGCCCACCGGCCCGAGGGCGGGGACGAGCAGCGCCGCGGCGACGGCGGTGGCCGCCAGCGAGACGACGGCGGTGCCCGACGTCAGCGTCAGCACCTTGCTGTTGGTGTTTTCGAGGAGGAAGCTCGCGTACAACCCGGTCGCGTACAGCGCCGTCTCGACGACCACGAGCACCCCGAGGACGACGTAGGCGTCTTCGGCCGTGAGGAAGGCGCGGGTCCCGGGGATGGCGAGACCCGCGCCGAGCAGGACGACCACGGCGATCCCGGCCCGCTCGACCAGCCGCAGCAGCGCAACCGCCCGCGCCCGCCCGGCCGCCGCACCCGTGCCGCGCAGCCGCCGCGACGCCGCCGGCTGGTGGAGCTTGAGCTGGTAGTACAGCAGCGAACAGAACGCACTCGACACCAGCAAGGCCAGGTAGAACGGGCCGCTGTCGGTGGTCCGCCCGGACAGCGCGAGCACGGCGAACACCACCGACGTCGAGATGACGTCGAGCAGCTCGGTGAGGCCGAGCAGGACGGTGCTGCGGCCGAACGCGGGCAGCAGCCGGTGACCCGGCACCCCACCCCCGCTCAGCCACGGCTTCGGCAGCAGCAGCACCGAAGCGCCGAGGAGCACCAGGATCCCGCCGAGCAGCAGCGCGAGGTGTGTCTCCGGCGACCAGCGCACCGCCCACGTCACGCACGTGACGACGCCGACGACGACCGAGCCCGCGGTGAACGCCAGCGCGTCCAGAGTGGACCTCCCACGCAACCGGTGCAGTCCGGACACCGTCATCAGCAGCCCGCCGGAGATCGACCAGGCCGCCGCCGTCAGGTACAGCGCGGCGTCCGAGCGCGGGGCCACCACCAGCGTGACGGCCGTCGCGGCCAGCACCGCCAGCACCGGCGCGGCGGCGAGCCGGACCGCGAGCGCGGCGACGGCGTCCCGGGTCCGCCGCAGCCGGGGCAGGCACTTCAGCGCGGACTTCTCCGCCGCGGCCGGCACGAAGTTCAGCCAGGTCATCAAGCCGAGCGCGTTGGCGAAGCGCCCGTAGTCACGAGCGCCCCACGCGGTGATCAGCACCAGCCCCATCAGCTGGACGGACAGGCGGAACACGCCCCGGCCGGCGAGCAGCCGCAGCACCACCGCCGGCCGCGGCGGCGCGGTGTCCGACGGTGCGGCGACGGCCGAGGAGGAGCCCGTCACGGCAGGGGTACCGCCATGTCCTGTTCGCTGAGCAGGAACTTGAGCGTGCCCCGGACGGCGTTCTCCGCGGTGAGCAGTTCGGGCACCGAACCGGCGGTGAGCACGACGTACCCCAGCTTGTGCCCCGCCTGCTCGTACGGCCGGACGAACGACCCTTCCTCGGCGAACAGGTGCAGCCCGACGAACCCGGGCAGGGCGCGGACGTCGTCGGCACCGTCCACCCGGGACAGGTGACCACCGCGGTCGGACGCCAGGATGTGCACGAGCGTCGGCCGCGGTTCGTGCAGGTCCAGCCGCACCTCGTCGCCGGTGGCGGCGGCGATCCCGGCGGCGATCAGATCGGCGCCGTGGCAGTGCGCGATCGCTTCCGCGAGCCCGTTGCCGCCCATCCGGGCACCCATCTCGATGAGGTACAGCTGCCCGTCCCGGCCGAGGACGGCGTCGAGGGTGAGCGGGCCGGTGCGGTAGCCGAGCTCGGTGCAGATCAGGTCGAGCGCCCCGATCAGGCTCAGCTCGACGTCGGCGGGCAGCTCGGCGGGCAGCAGGTGCGACGACGTCACGAAGAACGGCGGCGGCGTGAGCACGCGTTCGGTCACGGCGTGGAACACGATCCGGCCGTCGACGACCAGCGCCTCGATGGTGAAGTGCGAGCCGTCGAGGTGCTCTTCGACGACCAGCCGCCCGGAGGGGGAGAACGCGAGCGACTCGGTGAACGCCTTGGCCAGCCGGCCCGGGCCCGCGCAGGAGACGACGCCGCGGCTGCCGGAGGAGTCGACCGGCTTGACCAGCGCGGGGAACCGCAGCTGCTGGGCGGCGTGGATCAGCTCCGGACCGGGACGGCCGCCGACGCTGCGGTAGCTCGGCAGTCCGAGGTGGTCGCAGAGCGCGCGGAAGACCGGCTTGTCGGTCGACGCGCGGACCGCGTACTCGGGCAGCGGGTCCGGCATCCCCCAGTGGCGGGTGAGCCACGCCAGTGCGGGCAGGCCGACGTCGCTGGCCGGGCACAGCACGCCGGCGAGGTCGCGACGGCCGTCGAGTGCCGCCGCGATCTGCTCCGGCGCCCGGACGCTCACCCGCAGGAACTCGTCGGCGACGGCCACCGCCGGCGCGGTGGGCCGGACGTCCACGCAGATCGTGCGGAACCCGAGCTCCCGCGCCCGCTCGTAGGTGCTGACCGATCCGTCCGCGCCCCCCAGGATCACCAGGGTTCTCGCGGGGGCCTTCTTCGAACTCGTCACGCTGAAACGCCTTTCCCCAGGTGCACATCGATGAGCCGGGGACCCTCGGGGTCCACCGGGGTGAAGAGCCGGTCCTCGGCGTCGACGACGACGTTCGCTTCCCGGACGTAGAACTGCCGTGGCCGCGGTTGCCCCGCGCCGACCACGACGAGGTAGCGCACGGTCAGCGACGCCACCAGCAGCAGCACCGCGAGCAGCGCGAACAGCAGCGTGGCCGTCACACCGGCGCCGAGCGCGCCGAAGGCCGCGGCCCCGCCGGTGAGCACCGCGATCCCCGCGGCCAGCAGGGCCGCCGCGGACGCCGCCGTCGTGAGCCGCCGGGTGAACCCGACGAAGAGCTCGATGGCGTGCGACGCCAGGAACCCGAAGCCCACTTTGGACTCACCGCGTTCCCGGGCCCGGTGGGCCACCTGGACGCAGGCGTACCGGCTGGTCAGCAGGGGCACCGTGGCCAGGAAGTACGGCGTGCCGAGCCGCAGGTCGACGATCTTGCGGGCCAGTTCCGCGCGGACCAGCCGGAACGCCGTGGCCCCCGGCGGGATCTCCATGCGCAGCACGCGGCGGCCGACGAAGTGGAACACCGCGGTGCCCCAGCGCCGCAGCCGCGGGTCCTGGCGGTTGGTGCGGACCCCGAACACCGCGTCGTTGCCCTGTTCGGCCACCTCGATGAGCTTCTCCGCCTCGGCGGCCGGGAACTGCTGGTCGGCGTCGACGTGCAGGATCCACGGCTGCGACGCGTAGCGGTAGCCGGCCGAGAAAGCGGCCTCGAAACCGAAGTTTCGCGAAAAGGACACGTACCGCACGCGCGGGTCGGCGGCCGCGAGCTCGCGGATCTTGTCCAGGGTGCCGTCGGCGCTCCCGTCGTCGACGAAGAACAACTCCAGTGAATAGTGACCCAGTTCGTTGGTTATTTCCCGATAGGACGGTCCGATGTTCTCGACTTCGTTGAAGCACGGGATGACTACGGTGAGTCCACTGTGGGCCGGCCCGGGGAAAGGCCCGGTCATCTGTGGTGCCCGGGGTGTTGTAGCGAATTCGTGTCCGGACGGTCACTGCCCGTGTGAATTGCGATCATGAATCCCCCAGCTGGATTCGGTAACGCCTCTTGCCGCGATGTGCGATGTGGCGGAGTTATAAGCAGACGGATCGTTGTTCGGCGACGGTAGAACTACGAATTCCTCCGTTCAGACCCAGACCAAAGTAGTAACCCATCCGGCATTCGGGGTCTCCTGCCGCCGAACTCCTTCCCTGCGGAGCACGGATGACGCAGACTCCCCGGCCATGTGGAATCTGGGGGCGGGGGCTGTTTGGCGCGCCGCCTACGTCCGGGCGGTGCGCTCGGCGTTCGCGACGGTGCCGTTCTACCGGGAGCGCTGGGCGCTCGACGGCCGGGAGGACCCGGTGCTGGTGCCCGGGCGCACCGGGACGAACGGCGGCGCGGTACCCCTCGCGGAAGCGGTGCACAAGTCGGTCGATCTCGTTCCGCTCGCCGGTGGCGCGCAGCGGACCGAGCCGTCGCGCGGGCTCGGCCGGGTGCTGCGGACGGCTCGCCGCCCCGGGCCAGGCAGCCTCGTCGTGCTGTTGGGACCGGACGGCGTGTGCCCACCGGCCGACCTGCCGAAGGCCGTGCGGGGGTGCGTCGCCGACCCGGATGCGCCGGGCGTGCCGGTGCTGCGCGAAGTAGCGGCCGTGCTGGCCCGCGGTCACCGCGTGCTGGTGGTCGGGGACGACAAGGCGATCACGGCGTTCACGGAGGACCACCGCGTCGAGGCCGTGCCGCACCGCGAACTCGACTCGCTGGACACCGGTCCGTACGGCGTGCTGCACGATCCGGCGCTCGGCTACCTCGGCGCGCTGGGGAACTGCGGGCGGTGGCACCTCGACTGGCCGCACGTCTACGCGCGGCCGACCGCGGGCGGGCTCGCGTTCACGTTGCTGCGTCAAGAGTCCCCGCGGTTCGTGGACGTCATCCCGGCCGGCGGGATCCACGGCGAGATCGCGCCCTGCCCGCGGCACGGCAGCCCGGTCGTCGTCGCATGAAGTTCACGTTCCACGATCCCCGCGTCGATCCGGTGCCGGTGGGCTGGGCGGAGTTCGCGCGCGCCGCCCGGCTGCACCCGGTGTGGGACTACGAGGTGATGGGCCTCGAGGCCTGGGGTGCCCGCAACCCGCAGCTCCTGGTCGTCGCGGCCGAGGGGGACGAGCTCGTCGCCGCGGCGTCCGTGCTGGTCTGCCGTCCCCGGCTCTCGCCGAGGTTCGCGCCGCCGCCGGGAAAGCGGTTGCTCCGGCCGTTCTGGGCCGAGGTCTGCCAGCCGTGGCTGAGCGGCTACCCGGGCATCGTCTTCGCGCCCGGCTGCCGGGAACGGCGGACCCTGGTCCGGGCGTTCGAACGGGAGCTGGGCCGCCACCTCGGCCCCGGCCTGATCGCCGTGGTGTACCGCGCGATCGGCGACGAGCTCGCCGCCGGGCTCGAAGGGCGGGGCAGGCTCGTCAAGCGCGTGGACCCGGTGGCCGTGCTGGAGAACCGGTTCGAGTCCGAAGAGGACTGGATCGCGACGCTGGCCAAGTCGCGTCGCGCCGGGCTGCGGCGGCAGCGCCGCCGGCTCGCCGAGGACAAGACGCTCGTGGTGCGCGGCGGCCCGGCCCGCGACGACCTCGACGGCGCCGAGCTGGCCTGGCTGATCCGGCAGCACCGCGATCGCTACGGGCGGCTCGCGCTGGACACCCGGACGATGCCGTCTTCGACGTTCCTGGACCGGTTCGTCCGGCGGCCGGACGTGCACACGCTGACCTACACCGGCACCGACGGGCGGCTGCTCGCGGTGCAGACCCTGCTCGACCACCCGGACACCCCGGTCCTGCAGCACTGGGCCGCCCTGCCGCCCGGAGCGGGCGGGCGGCGGTGGCTGTACTTCGACTCCTACGTCCGCGCGGTGCGCTTCACCGCGCGGCGCGGGGCGAAGGAGCTGTCCGCGGGCCGCGGGATGATCGAGCTCAAGCAGGAGCTGGGCTTCCGGGCCCGGCCCGTGTACACGGCCGCGGTGCCGAGGCCGGTGCTGGGCCGATGAGCGCACCGACGACGACCGCCGTGTCGCAAGTGGACGTCCACGACCCCAGGGTGGATCCGCCGCCGGAGGGCTGGGCCGCGTTCCGGGCCCGCTGCCTGCCGCCGGTGTGGGACTACGAACTGCTGCGCCGCGAAGCCTGGCTGGCGAAGAACCCGCCGGTGCTCGCGGTCGTCCGGGAGGGCACGGCGATCGTCGGCGCGCTTTCGGTGATGGTGTGCCGGAGCTGGCGGGCCGCCGGCTTCGGGTCGCTCGCCACCGGACGGCTCCGGCCGCGCTGGGCCGAGGTCTACCTCCCGCTGCTCAGCGGCTACCCGGCGTGCGTGTTCGACGACGGGTTCACCGGACGGCACGCGGCGATCCGGGAGTTCGAACGGACGCTGCGGGCGTACGCCGGCCCCGGCCTGCTCGGCGTGATCTACCGGGCGATGGACCCCGGGCTGGTCCCCGCGCTCGAGGGACGGGCCCGCGTGACGCGGGAGATCGACCCCACCGCCGTGCTGGTCAACCGCTATTCCACTGTGGACGAATGGGCGGCGTCGCTCGCCCCGGACGTCCGCCGGTACCAGAACCCGGACGTCGCCACCGAAGCGGCGTTCGGGCGCACCGACCTCGACCCGCACGAGCTGGCCGTGCTGCTGAACGCCCACCGCGCCCGGCAGGACGACCGCGCGTGGGCGGGTGGGCAGCGGTCCCGGATCGGCGGCCTGCACCTGGACACCCGCAGCCCGGTCGCGTCGGCCTACCTCGACGCGCTCGTCCGCCGGCCGGACGTGCTGACCCGCACCTACCGCGCCGGAGACGGCAGGCTCCTCGGTTTCTCCGTGCTGCTCGACCGGGAAACCGGGTGCGCGCTGCACCACTGGGCGGCGCTCCCGAGCGCCGCCGGGGGCCGGAAGGGGCTCTATGCCGACGGTTACGCCCGGTGCGTCGCCCACATGATCGCCGAGGGGCGGCCGGAACTGACCGCCGGTCGCGCGATGCTGCCCGAGAAGACCGCGCTGGGCTTCGGCCAGCGCGGCCTGTTCTCGGTGGCCGTGCCGAGGCCGGTGCTGGGCCGATGACCTGGTCGATCGCGGTGCTCGACCCGCGCACCGATACCGAGCCCGCCGGCTGGGCCGCGTTCCTCGAAGCCCAGCAGGCCCCGCTGACCTGGGACTACGGGCTGCTGTGCCTCGAGTCGGCGCACTCCCGCAGCCCGTACCTGCTGACCGTGGTCACCGACGGCGAGGACCTCGTCGCCGCGGTGCTCGCCATGGTCTGCCGCCCGGGCTCGTCCCCGGATCCCGGCCCGGTCGGCGGCCCGGCCCGGTGGGGCCCGCGGTGGCTGGAGGTCCAGCACGCCTGGCTGTCGGCCTACCCGGCCTGGCTGTTCGCCGAGGGGCTCGACGCGGGCGAGCGCCGCGAGATCCTGCGCCGGTTCGAACGCGCGGCCTGCCGCCGGACCGGCCCGGGGTGCCTCGGCGTGGTGTACCGCTCGGTCACGCCGGACGCCGTCGGGCTCGTGGCCGGGCGCGGCAGGCCGGTCCGCGAGATCACCCCGACCCTGGTGCTGGAGAACACCTTCGCCGACCTCGACGGCTGGCTCGCGTCGCTGAGCCGGAACCGGCGCTCCAGCCTGCGCGGCCAGATCCGCAAGATCGCCGCCGACCCCGGGCTGGTCGTCCGCGCCGGGACGGCCCGCGACGACCTCGACCCGGAGGAGCTGGCCGCGATGCTGCGGGCCCACCGCGAAGCCAAGGGCCCGGTGAAGTTCGACCAGCGCGGCCCGGTCACCGCCGGGTACCTCGGCGAGCTCGTCCGCCGCCCCGACGTCGTCACCACGACCTACCACGACGATCGCGGCCGCCTGCTGGCCTTCACCGACCTGCTCGACCACGCGGTGATGCCGCTGCACCAGCACTGGGCCGCGCTGCCACCCGACGGGGGACGGCCGAAGCACCTCTACTTCGACGTCGTCGTGCGCGGCGTCCGGCACATGATCGAGAACAACCGGAAGTTCCTGTCGCTCGGCCGCGGTGTCACCGACCTCAAGACGTCGCTGGGGTTCACGCCGAGCCCGATGGCCGGCGTGATCGTGCCGAGGCCGGTGACGCGGTGGTGATCGACGTCTTCGACCCACGCCACGACGCGGAGCCGGCGTACTGGACGGCGTTGCGCGAGCGGGCCGGGCTCCGGGCCGACTGGAGCTGGGCGGTGCTCGCCACCCAGGCCTGGGCCGCGCGGACCCCGCAGCCGGTGACCGTGCTGCGCGAGGGCACCGAACCGCGAGGGGTGGTCAGCGCCGCGTGGGTCACCGGCCGGACCCGGCGGTACCGGTTCGCGGGCCCGGGACGAGGGCGGTTCGGCGGTCTCGACGTCCGCGGACCCGGCGCCGGCTCGCAACCCGGCTGGTGGTTCGCGGACGCGGGTGACGACGGCGGCGTGACCCGCCTGCTCGAGACGTACGTCCCCGTGATGCGGGCCGAGCTCGGCCCCGGGTTCCGGGGGATGCTGGTGCGGCAGATCGGCGAGCCGGGGGTGTCCGCGGTCGACGGCCGGTTCCGGCTGGTGCGGCGGACCGAGGACGTCGCGGTGCTCGACGTGGCCGGCTTCGGCTCCCGGGACGACTGGATGAACTCGCTGGCCAGGAAGCGGAAGCAGAACCTGCGCAAGATCTTCCGCACCTTCGACGCCGACCCGTCGGTCGAGGTGCGGTTCGTCCCGGGGAAGGAGGCCGACCCGGTCGCCGTCGCCGAGGTGCTGCGGCACAACGAGCGCAAGCACCACGACGTGCCGATCGTGCCGCTGCCGCACTTCACCGGCTATCTCACGGCGCTGCTGCGGCAGCCGGACGTCTCGGTGATCGAGTACCGCGACACCCGCACCGGACGGCTGATCGCGGTGGCGACCCTGCTCGACCACCCTGAGCTGCCGATCGCCCGGCACTGGGGAGCGCTGCCGCCGTCGGCCGGCGGGCGGCCGAACCTGTACTTCCACTTCTACGGCGAGGCCGTGCGCTGGGCGATCGCGAACGGGCGGGCGTCGGTGGTGTTCGGCAAGAAGATGACGGAGATGAAGGCGACGCTCGGCGCGCGGCTCGTCCCGCAGTACGCGGCGGCCGTGCCGGTGCTAGCTTCGCGGCGTCTCACCCGCCGCGCTTCAGGAGAGCCGTCATGCCGATGATCAGCGTTGCCATGTTCCCCGGCCGCACACCCGCTCAGAAGAGCGCCCTGGTCCGGGAGCTGACCGACGCGTTCGTCCGCACCTGCGGCGGCAAGCCCGAGGGCGTCCAGGTGACGCTCGTCGAGATCGGCGCCGACCACTGGGCCACCGGCGGCGTCCTGCACTCCGAACGCTGAAGTGCCGTCAAGGCCACCTTACGGGCGTCAGACGCCCGTAAGGTGGCCTTGACGGCAGGTGGGTCAGCGCAGGCCGAGGACCCGCTGGGCGAAGTTGACCTCGATCGACGTCTGCTTGATCGTCTCCGCGATCACCAGCGAGCCGTGGCCCGCGTCGTAGCGGTAGAACTCGTGGTGCAGCTCGCGGCCGCCGAGCCGGTCGAGGTAGTTCTCGATCTGGCGGATCGGGCAGCGCGGGTCGTTGTCGCCGGCCAGCACGAGCACCGGCGCCGTCACGGCGTCGACGTACGTGAGCGGGGAGCACTCCGCGTACACCGCCGGCACGTCCTCCGGCGAACCGCCGAAGAGCGCGCGGTCGAACGAGCGCAGCTGCTCCATCTCGTCCTCGTACGCGGCGACGTAGTCCGCCACCGGCACCCCGGCGACGGCCGCCGCCCACCGCGTCGGCTGCGTGCCGATCGCCAGCAGCGACAGGTAACCGCCCCACGAAGCGCCGTTCACGACGCACTTGGCCGGGTCACTGAGTCCACTTTGGACGGCCCAGTCGTGTACCGAGGCGACGTCCTCCAGCTCGGTCAGGCCGGGCCGGCCCTCGATGGCGTCGCGCCAGGCCGAGCCGTAGCCGGTCGAGCCGCGGTAGTTGACCTCGACCACGGCGAACCCGGCGTCGAGCCAGGTCGCGCGGTAGGCGGAGAACCGGTCCTCGTCCGCGGCGTGCGGGCCGCCGTGCAGCGAGAACACCGTCGGCAGCGGTCCCTCCGGCGCACCCGAAGGCCGCGAAACCAGCGCGTGGATCCGCCCGCCGACGCCTTCGACGAACGCGTCGGTCACCGGCTCCGACCCCGGCGCGCGGTCACCCGGCGGCTCCAGCAGCACCGAGTCGGCGCCGTCGACCGTCCGCGCGCGGACCGCGGCCGGCTCGGCGGCGCTGGACCACGAGTACTCGACCGTCCCGTCCGGACGGACCCCGGCGCCGCCGATCCGGCCGGCCGGAGTGTCCACGGAGGACAGTTCGGCCGTGTCGAGGTCGTAGCGGTACAACGAGCTCCGGCCTTCGTGGAAGTGCACGACGAGCAGGGCGCGCGCGTCCGGGTACCAGCCCGCGACGACCTCGCCGGGCAGGTCCAGCTCGATCTCGGTCTCGGTGTCCTCCCGGACGTCCCAGACGAGCAGCTCCTCGCGGCCCCGGCGTTCGTGCAGCACCAGCAGGCGCTGGTCACCCGGCAGCGGGGAGAACTCGAGGGCCGTCAAGCCCTTGCCTTCGCCGTCCCACTTGTCGGCCACCGCGGCGAACCCGTCGGCGGCGAGCACCCGCAGGGCGGGGTGGCGCGAGTCGCCGTGCTCGGAGTGGGAGATCGCGATCAGGCTCTCGTCGCGGGACATCGACGCGATCCCGGCGTCGTCCGCATGGTTGTAGAAGCGGTGGGTCTCGCCGCCGATCCGGGCGAACAGCTCGCTGCCGTCGTCGGTCGAGACGCCGACCGCGATGATCCCGGCGCCGATCTCGAGGCCGGCCGGGTAGCCGTCGTGGACGTCCGGCACGGCCTTCTCGGGCTTGCTGCCCTCGGTCGCGGCGAAGGGCTCACGCACCCAGGAGCCGAACTCGTCGCCGTCGGTGTCGTCGAACCACCAGAGCCACTCGCCGTCCGGGGACGGCGTCGCGTGCAGGGTGCCGTTCGGCCGGTCGGTGACGCGGCGGTGCTCGCCGGTCGCGCGGTTCCAGGCGTAGACCTCCCAGACGCCGCTGGCGTTGGAGACGTAGACGTTGGCGTCGGGGGCGTCGCGGGCCCAATCGGGGCTGGAGATGCGGGGGGCGTGGAAGCGGGCGCGCCAGCGGGCTTCGGCTTCGGCGTCGTCGAACAGCCGGTCCGGGACCACCGCGGGCGGGAATTGCTTGGCTGACTGCGTGCTCACCCCTCGATCCTGCCACCTTCTGGCCGTACTGTGTGCGGGGTGCTGGAGGGTTACGCGCCGGGCTACGGGCGAGACGCGGTTTCGATGATGTCCGCGCGCACGGCTGCCGAGCGCGCGACGTTCGCCCAGCCGCTGTTCGGGCCGGGGATGTGGGTGGTCGACCTCGGCTGCGGCCCGGGCTCGATCACGCTCGGCCTCGCCGCGGAATCCAGGGTGACGGGCATCGACGTCGACGCCGGCCAGATCGCGATGGCCCGCGACGTCGCCCGCCGGGCCGGAAAGTCCACAGTGGACTTCCTGGTGGCGTCGGCCTACGACCTGCCCTTCGCCGACGCGAGCGTGGACGTGGCGTTCTCCCACGCGCTGTTCGAGCACCTGGCCGCGCCCTCGGACGCACTGGCGGAGCTGCGCCGGGTCTTGAAGCCGGGCGGCAGGCTGGCTTTGTCCACTTCGGACTGGAGCAAGGCCCGCCTGCGGCCGAAGACGGCGAACGTCGACGCGGCCCTTCGCGGCCATTACCTGCTTCGCCGCCAGGCGGGCGGCAACCCGTTCGCGGGCCGCGTGATCGCCGAACAGTGCGCGACGGCGGGGTTCACGGAGATCGTGTCGAGAGCCCGCTACCGCGCGGACATGAGCTACCGCGACCTGGCGAAGTATGTGGAAGCGCGGTTGGAAGCGGCGATCGCGGAGCCGGGGCGCGACCGGGACCAGCTGGCGAGCGCGGCGCGTTCGGCCTGGGTGTGGACCCGCGGCGGCGACGGCGATTTCAGCCAATGCTGGGTCGAGGTGACGGCGACCCGCTGAAACCAGAAGAGCCGGTGTCCGAAGACACCGGCTCTTACTCGTCGGGGTGGCGGGATTCGAACCCACGACCTCCTCGACCCGAACGAGGCACGCTACCAAGCTGCGCCACACCCCGAGGTACTGCTTAACGGGTCGTGGAGAAGTCTAGCGGACGGTGTCGCGGGCTTTTCGGGGGGCCAGCTTTCGGGGCTTCGCCGTCCCGGATCCGCGCGGGACCAGGGTCAACAGGCTCGCTTCCGGCGGGCACGCGAACCGCGCCGGCGCCCAGGGTGACGTGCCCAAGCCGGCCGAAACGTGCAGCCACATGTGCGCGCCCCAGCGCGAGGCGCCGCGGGCGCGGGTGCGATCCAGCTCACAGTTGGTGACCAAAGCGCCGTAACCCGGGAGCCGGAGCTGGCCGCCGTGGGTGTGGCCGGCCAGGACCAGGTCGTAACCGTCCGTGGCGAACGTGTCGAGCACCCGGGGCTCCGGCGAGTGCGTCACGCCGATCCGGACGGCCGCGCCGCTGTCGGCCGGGCCCGCGATGTCGGCGTAGCGGTCGCGGCGCAGGTGCGGGTCGTCGACGCCGGCCGCGAAGACCGCCTGCCCGCCGACGTCGATCGTGCGGCGGACGTGCGTCAGGTCGGTCCAGCCGTGCTCGACGAACGCCGCACGCAGGTCGCGCCACGGCAGCTGGACGCCGTGGATGCGCTTCTTCTTGCCGTGCGGCATCAGGTAGCGGGCCGGGTTCTTGGGTTTCGGCGCGTAGTAGTCGTTGCTGCCGAAGACGAACACGCCCGGGCGGTCGAGCAGCGGGCCCAGCGCGCGCAGCACGGACGGGACGGCCTGCCGGTGCGACAGGTTGTCGCCGGTGTTGACGACGAGGTCGGGCTCGAGCTCGTCGAGCGCGGCGACCCAGCGCTGCTTGCTGCGGTGGCTCGGCAGCATGTGCAGGTCCGAGACGTGCAGGATGGTGAACGGCCGCGACCCGGGCGCCAGCACCGGGAGCTGGGCGGTGCGCAGGGTCCAGTGGCGCCGTTCGATGCCGACGGCGTAACCGAGCGTCGCGGCGCCGAGCGCCAGCGTCCCCGCGGCGAGGCGTGCCGCTTTCGCCCCCGACGTGGATTTGTTACTGAGCGTGCTCACGGGGTCCAGGATACGTGCTCAACAGTTGGATGACTTCGCCGCCGTTACGGGGAACCTGCGCTTTAGCATTTGCGTCGGCCCGATGAAGGGTTTCCAACCGGGGGGTTGGGGAGAACGATGGAGCAGTTCGGGCCGTACCGGATCGAGGGCCTGCTGGGCCGCGGTGGCATGGGCGAGGTCCACCGCGCCTACGACACGGCGCACGACCGCGTCGTCGCGCTCAAGCTGTTGTCCGGGCCGAACGCGGGCGACGAGGCGTTCCGCGCGCGGTTCCGCCGCGAGTCGCAGATCGTCGCGCGGCTGCGTGAGCCGCACGTGATCCCGATCCACGCGTACGGCGAAATCGACGGGCAGCTGTACCTCGACATGCGGCTCGTCGAGGGCAAGGACCTCAAGGAGCTGCTCGAGGACGGGCCGCTGACGCCCGAGCGGACGGTGGGGATCGTCGAGCAGGTCGCGGGCGCGCTCGACGCCGCCCACGAAGACGGCCTGGTGCACCGCGACGTCAAGCCGTCCAACGTGCTCGTGACGAGCGCCGACTTCGTGTACCTCGTGGACTTCGGCATCGCGCGGTCGATGACCGCCGAAGGGACGTCGATCACCGGCACGGGCAACGTGATCGGCACGCTCGACTACATGGCGCCGGAGCGGTTCGGGGACGCGCCGATGACCGGGCTCGTCGACGTCTACGCGCTCGCGTGCGTGTTCTTCGAGTGCCTCACCGGGCACCGCCCGTTCCAGGCGGACGGTGCGGCCGCGCAGATGGGCGCGCACCTGAACGCGCGGCCGCCGGTGCTTTCGCAGGAGCGGCCGGGCTTGCCGGCGGCGCTGGACGCGGTGGTGGCGCGCGGGATGGCGAAGAACCCCGCCGACCGGTACCCGACGGCGGGAGCGTTCGCCGACGCCGTCCGGGCCGCGGTGTCCGCGCCGGCGCCGCCGATCCCGACGTGGCAGAAGACCTTGCCGGGCGCGGTGCCGCCGCCGACCCGGCCCGGACCGGTCCCCACCCACTCCGGGCCGGTGCCGGTGCAGCACGCCGTGTCCGCGCCGATGACCCCGCCACGCGCCATGCCGATGCCGACCGCGCCCTACGCGGGGCCGCCGACCGGGACCTACGCCGGTCCGCCGACCGGGACGTACGCGGGCCCGCCGACGGGGCCGCGCCCGTTCACCGGACCGTCGGGCAAGCTCGCCCCGGCCCCGGCCCCGGCCCCGGCCCCGGCCCCGGCCCCGGCCCCGGCCCCGGGCGGGCCGGCGAAGTCCCAGCGCAACCGGTGGATCGCGCTGTGCGCCGCGCTCGCCGGCGTCGTCGTGGTCGCGCTGGTGGTCACGTACCTGGTGACCAAGGACGACAAGACGCAGACCGGCGGCCCGGGCCCGCTGACGCCGGTGACCGTCGACCCGGCGACGTCGTCACCCGCGACGACGTCCCAGAAGACGACCACGCCGCCACCGTCCACTTCGGAACCCCAGACCCCGCACGACACGAAGCTGTACAACGCGCTTCCCGCGGCCTACAAGGGAAACGCCACGTGCGGCGACGCGGCGCCGGACGCGGGCGCGGTCGCGGCGGTGGAGTGCGTGGATTCGAACGTCGGCGACGCCCCGTCCGGCAACGTCGTCTTCAAGCAGCCGACCGGCGCGCGGTTCCTGCGCTTCGCCGACGCCGGGGCGATGGACGCGTTCTTCCAGAACATCGTGAAGACCCAGGGCCTGACCCGCAACGACGCCCAGGGCGCCTGCCGTCCGCTGACGTACCCGAAGATCTGGGGCACGTACCACCGCGCCGAGACGCGCCACCCGGTCGACGGCGAGTGGCTGACCTGCTACCTCGGCGACCCGGCGATGCTCGTGTGGACGGACAAGCAGAACCTGATGGCCGGCCTGCTGAAGTCGTCGAAGGTGACCAACGCGGACGAGCTCGACCAGCTCTACTACTGGTGGAACGAGCAGATCCTGTCCAGCATGCCCGGCGGCTGAACGGAGAAGGCCCCTCACGCCGGAGCGTGAGGGGCCTTCCGTCAGCGGGCGCCGCCGCCCATGTACTGCGGATCCGGTTGCGGTAGCTCCAGTCTCGGCTGGCTGGCGTCCATGATGTTCTTCATCGCGCCGAACCACGTGCGGGCCGGTGCCTTGCCGCCGAAGATGTTCCCGCTGCCGCAGACCCGGACGTTGCCCGGTCCCGCGTCGCAGATACCGCCTTGGCCGCCGCCGAACTTGAACGTCATCGCCGCGCCCGCCAGCTGGGGCGTGCCGCCGACGAACGTCGCCGAGACGTTGCCCTGCGTCGTGCCCGTCTTGCCGATGATCGGGCGGTCCCACTTCACCGCGGCCGCCGCGGCGGCCGACGTGCCGCCGGGCTGGTCGTCCTTGCTCATGCCGACGGCGAGCGTGTTCGCCAAGCCTTCGGGCACCGCCTGCTCGCACGGGGCTTCCTTGAACGGCACCGGCGCGCCGTTGCGGTCGGTCACCGCGGCGATCGGCGTCGGCGGGCACCAGACGCCGCCGGAGAGGATCGTCGCCGCGACGTTGCCCAGCTCCAGGCCGCTCAGCGGGGAGAAGCCGAGGGTGAACGCGCCGTAGCCCGGCCAGCTGCCCTTCGGGCCGTAGTACTCGGCCTGGCTCAGCCGCTTCTCGTCCTTCTCCGCCTTCGGGTCGACCGTGCCACCGCCGATGTTGCTCGCCATGGTGTCGCGCATGCCGAGCCGCTTGGCCATGTCGATGCCGGGCGCGGTGCTGCCGAGCTGGTCCTCGAGCTCGACGAACGCGGTGTTCGGCGAGGTCGCGAGCGCCGTCTGCAGGGTCGCGCCCTGGGCGATCCGGCTGTAGTCACCGGCGTTGCCCACGCAGTACCAGTTCGAGCGCAGGGGCGGCCCGGTCGGCGGGCAGGTCTTCGCGCCACCGGTGAACACGCGCGAGGTGTAGGAGTCGGGCACCAGCACCGGCGAATAGATGCCCGCCACGCCCTTCTCGAGCGCCGCGGCCGACGTGAAGATCTTGTACGTCGACCCCGCGCCACCGGTGTTGTAGACGCCGGTGGGCAGCGCGTACGTCGTCTGGCCGTCGTCCTGGTTCTGGCCGTAGTCGCGGTTCGCGGCCAGCGCGACCACCTCGTGCCGGTCCTTGCCCGGTCTGATCAGCGACAACGTGTTCGCGACGTACTTCTGGGTCTTGTTGACCTGTGCCTCGGCCGAGACCTTCGCCTCGTGGTTCGCGCGCTCGTCCAGCGTGCTCTTGATCGTGTAGCCGCCGGTGTAGAGCTGGTCCTTCGTCATCCCGGACTTGATCAGGTAGTCCTCGACGTACTGGCAGAAGAACCCGGACTCCGGGCCCGCGCCGATGCAGTTGGCCGCGGGCTTGGCCGGGAAGTCCGGCACGACGCCCAGCGGCTCGCCCTTGAAGCGGTCGGCGTCGGCCTTGGCCAGCTTCTTGTTCTCGACCATCCGGTCGAGGACGAGGTTGCGGCGCGCAGTGGCCTTGTCGGCGTGCTTCCACGGGTCGTTGTTGATCGGGTTGTTCACCAGGCCGGCCAGCAGGGCGGCCTGCGGCACGGTCAGCTTCTCCGGCGTGGTGTTGAAGTACGCGTGCGCGGCGGCGCCGATCCCGAAGATCTGCCGGGAGAACTCGACGATGTTCAGGTAGCCGGCCAGGATCTGCTGCTTGCTCAGCTTCGTCTCGAGCTGGATCGCGATCCGCGCTTCCTTCAGCTTGCGGGCGACCGACTGCTCCTGGGCCTTCTTCTGGCCGACCTGGTCGGTCCGGTAGACGACGTTGATCAGGTAGTTCTTGACGTACTGCTGGGTCAGCGTGGAGGCGCCCTGGGTGTCGGCGCCCGTGCTGTTGCTGACGGCCGCGCGCAGCGTGCCCTGCCAGTCGACGCCGTGGTGGTCGTAGAACCGCTTGTCCTCGACCGAGACCAGGGCCCACTTCATGGCCTCGTTGATCTGGTTCTCGTTGACCGGCAGCCGGTACTGGTCGTACAGGGTCGCGATCGGCTTGCCGGTGCTGTCGGTGACCGTCGTGACCAGCGGCGGAGGGATGTCGGCGAGGTCCGAGGACGTCTTCTCCACGGTCTCGCTGGCCTGGTTGGACATGACACCGGCCGCCCCCACGATGGGGAAGAGCATGCCGGCGACGAGTACCCCCGCGAGCAGACAGAGGCCGATGAGCTTGAACAAACCATCCGCTTTTCGCACGAGGGCCAGGCTACCCGGAGTGAGTCAGGCGCCGGTGACGCCGTGTCTCCGGAGGTGTGAAATCAGTGACAAAACCGACCCCCTTCGGTGACATCTGGTAACGGAAGGCATTCTAGGTCTCGACGGGGGGAACCGAGGGCCCCTACAGTCCGTCAACGTCTCACGAAGACAAGCCGTCGGATGGATCAACACGAGTGGGAGCTCGCTTGGTCCGAACGGCGGCACCGGCACCGGGGAGGTGCCCGGAACCGACGTGAGCAGAGGGAGACACGCTCGCGGGGGCAAGGAGCGCAGTGCCTTTCCCCGCTGGTGCGTCGATCACCAGGGTAGGGAGCTGGGGGTATGGAAACCAACCAGTCGAGCTGGCGAATGAACGCGTCCTGCCGGGACGCCGACCCGGACGGCTTGTTCGTCCGGGGCGCGGAGCAGAACCGGGCCAAGGCGGTCTGCATGGGCTGCCCGGTCCGGACGGAATGCCTCGCCGAAGCACTCGACGGCCGGATCAACTTCGGCGTATGGGGAGGCATGACCGAGCGGGAGCGGCGGGCGTTGCTGCGCCGCCGCCCCGACGTGGTCAGCTGGGCCGACCTGCTGGAAGCGGCGAAGAGGGACGCATTGGAACGGGTAGAGGTCGGCTGAGCGGACGCGGGCGGCGCGGCCCTGCCGGCGCGCCGCCCGTGCCGTTCAGCCGGCGAGCTTCACGCCGATGTCGCGCAGGCCCTCGAGGTCGTGCACGTCACCGGCCAGCGCGGGCACCCGGGCCAACGCCACCTCGGGGTGCGCCCGGGTGAACCGCGCCAGCAGCCGCTCCTCGCGCGCCGCCAGGTCGACGCGGTCCGCGTGCAGCCGCAGCACCGCTTCGGCCAAGGGCGCGCCCTGCAGGGAATCCGCCGCCGTGCGCGCTTCCGAGCCGGACAGGGATGCCAGTACCGGGTGCGTCCGGTTCGCGATCAGCCCGGCCAGCGGCATCGACTCCGACGACAGCCGCTCCACGAAGTAGGACGCCTCGCGCAGCGCGTCCGGCTCCGGCGCGGCCACCACCAGGAACGACGTCCCCGACGAGCGCAGCAGCTCGGCCGTCTTGCGGGCGCGCTCGCGGAAGCCGCCGAACATGCTGTCGAACGCCTGCATGAACGCCGACGCGTCGGTCAGCAGCTGGCCGCCGATGATCGTCGACACGGCCTTCGCGAACATCGAGAACCCCGCGTTGACGACCTTGCGCAGGCCCCAGCCGCCGGCCTTCGCCGGGCCCGTCAGCAGCCGGATCATCCGGCCGTCCAAAGCGGACGACAGCCGCGTCGGCGCGTCGAGGAAGTCCAGCGCGGACCGGCTCGGCGGGGTGTCGACGATGATCAGGTCCCAGTCGCCGCTGGCCGCGAGCTGGCCCAGCTTCTCCATCGCCATGTACTCCTGCGTGCCGGAGAACGACGTGGAAATGGTCTGGTAGAAGGGGTTCTGCAGCAGCTGCTCGGCGCGTTCCGGGCCGGCGTGCACGCGCACCATGTCGTCGAACGTGCGGCGCATGTCGAGCATCATCGCCCACAGCTCGCCCTTGGGCTCGAACCCTTCGACCTTCACCTGCTTCGGGTGGTTGCCCAGCTCGCGCAGGCCGAGCGCCTGCGCCAGGCGCCGCGCGGGGTCGATCGTCAGCACGACGGTCTGGCGGCCGCGCTCGGCCGCGCGCAGGGCCAGCGCCGCGGCCGTGGTCGTCTTGCCGACGCCGCCGGAGCCGCAGCAGACGATCACGCGGCTCTCCGGCGCGTCGAGCAATGAGTCGATGTCGATGGTGGTCACAACCGCACCCCTTGGTCGGTCAGGGCCTCGGCCAGGTCGTAGAGGGCCGCGACGTCGACGCCGTCGGTGAGGTCCGGCAGCTCGAGCGTCGGCAGGTCCGCCTCGGCGAGCTGCTCGCGCGCCCGCTGCTCGGCCGCGACCCGCACGGCGTGCTCGACGGTTTCCTCGACCAGCGCCTCCAGGGTGGCGTCCGGCAGCTTCAGCCCGGCCGACGCGAGGCCGCTGCGGACGCGCGAAGCGTCGACGCGCCCGTCCGCGGCCGCGGTCACCGACCGGGCGGGCAGCCGCGGCGGCCGGACCCGGTTGACCAGCACCGCGCCGGGGCGCAGGTCGGCGCCGTCCAGCTCGGCGACGGCCTCGACGGTCTCGCGGACCGGCATCTCCTCCAGCAGCGTGGCCAGGTGGATCACGGTCTCGCCGGAGTGCAGCAGCCGCACGACCCCCTCGGCCTGGCCGCGGATCGGGCCGGTCTTCGCGAGGTCGGTCAGGGCCTTGGTGACGTCGAGGAACTTGACGACCCGGCCGGTCGGCGGCGAGTCGACGACGACGGCGTCGTAGGTGTGCCGCCCGTCGGACTCGGTGCGCCCGACGCACTCCTTGATCTTCCCGGTGAGCAGGACGTCCCGCAGGCCCGGCGCGAGGGTGGTCGCGAACTCGATCGCGCCCATCCGCCGCAGCGTCCGGCCGGCGAAGCCGAGGTTGTAGAACATCTCGAAGTACTCGAGCAGCGCGGCTTCGACGTCGATGTGCAGCGCGCGCAGCTCGCCCCCGCCGGGGACGGCGGCGATGCGCTGCTCGGCGTAGGGCAGCGGCTCGGTGTCGAAGAGCTGGGCGATGCCCTGCCGGCCCTCGACCTCGATCAGCAGCACGCGCCGGCCTTCGCGGGCGAGCGCGAGCCCGAGCGCCGCGGCAAGCGTCGTCTTGCCGGTCCCGCCCTTGCCGGTGACGAAGTGCAGCCGGGCGCGGGCAAGCTCGTCGGTCCAGCCGGCATGGGGAGTGGTCACTTCTTCACCCTAAATCAGTGCTCAGCTGGCCAGCAGCATGACGCTGGCCGCAGCGGCGACCGCCGCGACGAGCACCCAGGCGACGAGCCCGGGCAGCACGGTGAGGATGAGCACACCGAGGACCACCAGCAGCGTGAACGTGATCACTCCGCCGAGGGCGACCTGGCCGGAGCTCTGCGTCGCGTCGCGCACCTTGGCCATGACGACGAGCACCAGGGGCAGCCCGGCCACCGCGAGCAGGGCCGTCGCGATCACGCGCCACGTTTCCACGGGGCAACGCTAGCGGGGAGCCGGGCGCTTCGGGGCGGCGTGAGATGGACCACACCACGGCGCGTCGCGCGCGGATTTCCGGCGGCGGCCCCCGGCCGTCTTGCCCGCTTGGCTACGCTCCCGGTTCATGAGCGCCACCAAGTGGGAGTACTCGACGGTCCCTCTGCTGATCCACGCCACGAAGCAGATCCTCGACCAGTGGGGCGAGGACGGCTGGGAGCTGGTCACCGTCCTGCCGAACCCGACGGGCGAGCAGCACGTCGCGTACCTCAAGCGTCCGAAGGGCTGATCCGCGTGAGCTGGAGCGAACGGCTGAAGGAGCTCGGCATCGAGCTGCCCGGCGTGGCCGCCCCGCTGGCCGCGTACGTGCCGGCCGTGCAGAGCGGCAAGCACGTCTACACCTCCGGCCAGCTGCCCTTCGTCGACGGCGTGCTGGCCGCGACCGGCAAGGTCGGTGCGGAGATCAGCCCCGAAGAGGCAAAGGGCCACGCGCGCACGTCGGCGCTCAACGCGCTCGCGGCGGTGCACGCGCTGGTCGGCATTGACAACGTCGCGCGGATCGTCAAGGTTGTCGGCTTCGTGGCTTCCGCGGAGGGCTTCACCGGTCAGCCCGCGGTCGTCAACGGCGCTTCCGAACTGCTCGGCGAGGTCTTCGGCGACGCGGGTGTCCACGCCCGCTCGGCCGTCGGCGTCGCGGAGCTGCCGATCGGGTCGCCGGTGGAGGTCGAACTGATCGTGGAGGTGCAGTGATGGATCCGGACATCGAGCAGTCCACTCACGAGCTGCTGCTCCGGCTGGCCGGGCGGCTGCCCGACCAGCTGCTGTGGCGGTTCCGCGACTGGCTCGGCGAGGGCGCCATGGGCACGCTCGCCCGGACCCTGCCGAGGTCTTTGCTTAAGCACAGGATTGACCTCGACCAGACGGAGTACCGGCTGCTCGTGGCCGGGCTCATCCCGCACGGCGCCGACTGGCACCAGGTCAGTTCGACGCTGGGGGTAGACGACGTCACCGAGAACCGGTACACATTCACGTCGAGTGCGCCCGAATGGGTTAACTCGGTCGACTCCGTGTCCGTGTTGATCCACGCAACGTTGCGGGGACGCCCGGACGTGGGGGAAGTGCGGCAGAGCTGGCGACACGTCGGTGTGGTCGGGCAGGGCACCGCGAAGCGCGTCCTGCTGATCACCGCGCTGAACGGTCTGCCGAGGTTGACCGGCGAACTGCAGCGGGTGCTGCGCGTTCTGGGCGACGAAGAGCCCAGCGTCGAAGTCATCCCGCCGCGCTTCGACCTGCCGGGATACCACCGGGCCGCGCTGGCCGACTCAGAGCTGGTCTGCGTGGGCGCGGTGACGGGGAACCGGCTAGTAGCCGCATAACGCTCGCCCGCCAGCGAGCTGGGAGGGAGCAAGGCAATGGTGGAGGTCCACGACGGCCCGCCCATGGACGGGTTCTCGGTGCCCCTGCGCCTGCACAACCTGTTACTGGCCCTGGCGGGCCGGATCGACGACAGCGCGCTCACCGAAGCGCGCGAGCTGATCGCCCGGGCGCACATCGACGAGGCGGTCGAGCTGACCACCGGCACGCTCATCGCGGGCCGGATCCCGGTCAGCTCCGCCGAGCAGCGGGAGCTGGCGCTGGTGCTCGAGATGAGCCGGTCGGACGCGACGCTGGCGAACGACCTGCTGGTCGACGAGGCCGAGCAGGTCAGCACGCACCGGTTCAGCGGCGAGAACTCCCCGGAGTTCGGCATCGCCGAGGCGCTCGACCGGACCCTGCAGGTCCTGCCGGACGTCCGCTCGGTGCACGCGGTGTGGCGCAACACGCCGGCCGGCAGCGTGCCGGGCGCGCTGCCGCAGCGCGTGGTGCTCGTCGAACTGGGGCCGGAGGGCAACCCGCCGGCCGTCGCGTTCCGCGTCGACACGGCGCTGCGCCGGGCCGGGATCCACTCCGTCGTCGAGGTCAGCGGCCCCGGCGTCGCGCACTCCGAGTACCACCAGGCCGCTTCGGCGGCCGCGTCGCCGGCCTGGGTGACCGGGAGCACGACGTCGACCGCGTCGGTGTACCGGCCCGAGCCGGTCAAGGCGCCGGCCGCGGTGGCGCCGGAACCGGTCGCGGAGTCCTCGGGCAGCCGGCACAGCATGCGGTCGAGCACCGCCACGACGACCCCGCCGGAGCCGGTCGCCCCGGTGGTGCCGATCGTGTCGCCGCCGCCGCCGCCCGCACCGGAACCGCCGCGCCAGTCGCGGTCGGAGCGGTCCTCCGAGCGGTCCGAGACACGGGCGGAGCGCACCGCCGACCTGACGCCGGCCGAGGTCGCGCAGCTGCGGCAGGCGCTGGCCGAGGACCCGGAGAAGGGTCGCGAGATCGCCGCGGGCAAGCCGTCGATGCACGAGGTCGTCGAGCTGCCGGCGCTGGACCTGGACGACCCGAGCCTGAGCGAACGTGACCGGGCGCTGCTGCGTGAGCTGCACGCGGAGCTGGCCGAGCGCGAGCGCGCCGAGGCGGCGAAGATGCGGCTCAACGGCGCTTCCCGCTCCGGCGGCGACCAGCGCGGCTGGACCGCCCCCTAGGTTCGTCTTCGGCAAAGGCGGAGCTTTCACGTGAAAGCTCCGCCTTTGCCGTGTCCGGCATGCCACAACTGCGCGACGGAACGTCGGGGTCCGGAGGTATGTTGCCCGGGTGGAGCAGCCCAAGGAGTTCGTCTTCGACATCCCCGTCGGCGCCGGGATAGCCACCCGCGCCAACGCCGACGGGCCGCCCGCCGTCCCCAAGGACGCGGCCACCGTGATCCTGGTCCGGGACGGTGCCGACGGCGTCGAGATCTTCCTGCAGCACCGGGTCAAGGGCATGCCGTTCGCGGGCGGGATGACCGTCTTCCCGGGCGGCGGGGTCGACCGGCGCGACGCCGACGCGTCGGTGGCGTGGGCCGGCCCGGAGCCGTCGTGGTGGGCAGCGCGGTTCGGCTGTGACGATGCCCTCGCCCGGGCGCTGACCTGCGCGGCGGTGCGCGAGACGTTCGAAGAGTCCGGTGTGCTGCTCGCGGGCAGCGCGGACGCGGTGCTCACCGACGTCACTGCGTACGCCGCCGCCCGCCAGGCCCTGGAGACGCGCGAAGTCTCGCTCGCCGGGTTCCTCGCCGACGCCGGGCTGACGCTGCGGGCCGACCTGCTGCGGCCGTGGGCGCACTGGATCACGCCCGAGCAGGAGCCGCGCCGCTACGACACCCGGTTCTACGTCGCGAAGCTGCCCGAAGGCCAGGAGGCGGACGGCGCGACGTCGGAGGCGTCGAGCTCCGGCTGGCAACGTCCCGAGGACGCCATCGCCGACGCGCGGGAAGGCCGCCGGATGCTGATGCCGCCGACCTGGCTGACGTTGAGCGAGCTGGCCGAGTTCGCCACCGCCGACGACGTCCTGAACGCGGAGCGCGAGATCGTCCGGATCGCCCCGACGCTGATCCGTGAGAACGACCACGTCCGCGTCGTACTGGAGAAGCGATGAGCGCCCCCGCGTACGGCGTGCTGCGGCGGGTGTCCGAGACGGCTTCGGTGCTGCTGGAGAACAACCCGTCGTCGATGACGCTCGAAGGCACCAACAGCTGGGTGCTGCGGGCGACGCCGTCGGCCCCGGCGGTCGTCGTCGACCCGGGCTACCGCGATCTCGAGCACCTCGAGTTGCTGGCCGGAGTCGGCGAGGTCGAGCTGATCCTGCTGACGCACTTCCACCCCGACCACGCCGAGGGCGCGCCGTGGTTCGCCGAGCGCGCCGGCGCGCCGGTGCGGGCCTTTGACCCCTCGCTGTGCGTGAACGCGTCGTCCTTTGTGGACGGTGAGGTCATCTCGGCCGGTGGGCTCTCGATCCGCGTGCTGCACACGCCGGGGCACACCGACGACTCGGTGTCGCTGGTGCTCGACGGCCAGGTGCTGACCGGCGACACCATCCTCGGGCGCGGCACCACGGTGCTGCACGACCTCGGTGACTACCTGCGTTCGCTGCGGAAGCTGATCGAGCTCCCGGCGGGCACGCTCGGGCTGCCGGGGCACGGTCCAGAGCTCCCCGATCTGCCCGCGACCGCCCGTGAGTACCTTGCCCATCGGGAACAGCGGCTCGACCAGGTGCGTTCGGCTCTGAAGACGCTCGGTGCGGACGCCACCCCGCGCCAGGTCGTCGAGGTCGTGTACGCCGATGTCGACCGGGCGCTGTGGGCGCCGGCCGAGCTGAGCGTGCAGGCGCAACTGGACTACTTGCGGTCGGAGGAACAGGGATGAGCAACGTCGAGGTCGAGTTCTACTGGCGGCCGGGGTGCGGGTTCTGCGCCGCACTGCACCGCCCGCTGTCGAAGAGCGGCTTCAACGTCCGCGAAATCAACATCTGGGAGGACCCGTCCGCGGCCGCGCGCGTGCGCGAGGTCGCGAACGGGAACGAGACGGTCCCGACCGTGATCGTCGGGTCGACCGCGATGGTCAACCCCTCCTTCGCCGAGGTCGAAGCCGCGGTCAAGGCCGCATCGGCCTGATCGCTTCCCACGTCGGACTGGGCCGCTTTCCGTGCAGGAAGGCGGCCCAGACTTCGCGAAGACCGGATTCGGTTTCGAGGCCCTTCGGCGCGCCTTCCAGCATCGGCGCGTCCCAGACGTCGTGGGTGCCGAAGAGGAACGGGAGGTCGATGCAGTGGCACGCCCTGAACGGGTTTCCCGTTACTTCCCAATCGAAGCGGTAGACGGAGGCGTCGAGCTTCTCGGCCAGCTTGTCGCTGACGAAGAAGCCGCTCGCGGCGTCGATTGTTTCTTGGGGTGCGTCGGGGGCGAAGGCGCGTAGCTCGTCTTTCGTCCAGCTGATGAGCGCCGGCCCTTCGGGTGCCGCTTCGACGAGGTCCTTCGCGACGAGGTCGTCGTCGGCGACCAGCTGGAACGGCGGTTCGACGGAGCCGGGCTTCGCGGTCTTGGCCGCCACCCTGAGCTGGGCTTCGAGGAGTTGCTTCGTCGGTGCCGTGCGGATGTCTTCGCCGAGTTCTTGTTGCAGCAGAAGCGCGTTCTGGTTCGCTTCGTCCCATGTGGATGGTCGCATGCCGAGGGGTGCGCTCTGCAGGGCGATCCGCTTGACGAGGTCCCGGGCGCGCGGCGCCGACCACAGGGCGAGTGTCGACTGCGCGCCGGCCGACTGCCCGCCGAGGGTGACGTCGGCGGGATTCCCGCCGAATGCGGCGATGTTGTCGCGGACCCATTCGAGGGCGGCGAGCTGGTCGGCGATCCCGAGGTTGGGCGGGACCCCCGGTGCGCTCAGGAAGCCGAGGGCGCCGAGGCGGTAGTTGAGCGTCACGACGACGGCGTCGGCTTCGTTGGCCAGGCGCGTGCCGGTGTACCAGACCTGGCCGCCGGAACCGCTGGAGAACCCGCCGCCGTGGATCCACACCAGCACCGGGCGGCTCCCGGTGATCGACGGCGTGAAGACGTTGAGCGACAGGCAGTCCTCGCTCTGCGGCAGGGGCATCGGCCCGAGGGCGTGCTCCAGCCGTGACGGCGGTTGCGGAGCCGCGGGGCCGGGTTCCAGCGCGTCCCGGACGCCGGTCCACGGCTTCGGCTTTACCGGGCTTTCCAGTCGTTTCGCTGTGGCGTAAGGGATTCCGTAGAAGGTGCCTTCGGTGCCGCGGACCCGGCCGGTGGTGGTTTCGACGATCATCGTGCCTCCTCGAAGGACAGTGCGGCGCCTCCGGCGTCTTCGGCGCGGACGAAGAAGCCGGTCCGGTGGGTCGTCGTCGGGACATGCTCCTCGACCAGCTTTCGCGCTTTCGCCAGATCGGCAACCACGACGCCGTGGGCCGCGAAGTACGGCAGCGCTTTCAGGGCCTCGCCCGGCAGGACTTCGTCGAGGTCGCTGACGCCGACGATGTCGACGAGCTGCCGGCCCTTGGTGATCACGTCGTACCGCTGCTGGTAGGCCTCGATTTCGTCGTCGGGGACGACCAGGACGATCCCGGCGACGCCGCGGGCACCGTTGGGGTGGTCGAGGTAGCGCGGCTGGTGGACGTACTCCGGGGTGAGGTGCTCGGCGGTGTGGAGGATGCCCTCGGGCGTCCGGTCCCGTCGGATGTGGACGCTGCGGAAGCGCGCGGTGCGGGTGCCTTCGGGCAGCTCGACGTCACGTTGCAGCTTCAGCACGCCCGACGTCGAGAGACCGGCTTCGCCGAGCCTTTTCGACGCTTCTTCGGAGTCGTCGACGCCGAAGGAACAGCCGTGGAGGCCGTCGCCGCGGGCGTCCAGGATCGGCAGCACCCGCCAGGGGTCGCCGGCGGCTTCGTCGACGATGCCGATGAACTCGAGGAAGGAGTCGCCGAAGTAGGCGCAGCGGTTGGCGGTGCAGCTCGGGACGGGTTCGGTGTGGTCGCTGGCGGCTGCGAAGTGCCGCGAAGGCGGGCTGAGCGTGAAACCGAGCTGTTCGTAGCGCTGCCAGGTTTCGTCGTAGCTCCTGGTCAGGAAGACGGTGTGGTCGATGTTCATGCCTTCAGGGTGGATCTCGTCCTCGTTTTCCTCCGCCCGCGCGCGGATTGTGCCCGGAATCCGACATTGCCTAGGCTTCCCTGGTGGAATCCGGCCTGCTCGACGACCTCGACCGCCGCCTGGCGCACGCGCTGCAGCTGGACGGGCGGGCGTCGTTCAGCACGATCGCGTCGGTGCTGGGCGTGTCGGACCAGACGGTGGCGCGCAGGTACCGGAAGCTGCGGTCGTCCGGGGTGCTGCGGGTGGTGGGCGTTCCGGAGGCGGCGCCCTTGGGGCAGGTCCATTGGCTGGTCCGGCTGCGCTGCGTCCCGGACGCGGCGGCGGCGATCGCGGCGGGCCTGGCCCGGCGGCCGGACACCCAGTGGGTGAGCCTGATGTCGGGCGGCACGGAGATCGCGTGCTTCATCCGGGCACCGCTGCGCGAGGAGACGGACGGGTTGTTGCTGGGGCAGCTGCCCCGGACCCCGCGGGTGGTGTCGATGACGGCGTACCGGCTGTTGCGCCGGTTCGCGGGCGGGCCGGCCGGGTGGTCGGGTCGTTCCAGCGCTTTGTCGGATGCGCAGGTCGCTGCGCTGCGCCGTTCTCCTTCTGGGGCCCCTTACCACCCGGAGCCCGGCGACTGGGGTCTCTTCACCGCCTTGGCCCACGACGGCCGAGCCGACATGTCGACATTGTCGGCGGCATCGGGTCGGTCGGAGTCGACGGTCCGCCGTCGCCTGTCGGTGCTGTGCGCGTCGGGAGCGCTGTACTTCGACGTGGAGGTGGACGCGGCCCTGTTGGGCTACCCCCTGACGGCAACGCTCTGGCTGACGGTGGCGCCATCGGCATTGGAGTCGACGGGCCTCGCGCTGGCAACCCACCCCCAGGTGGCGTTCGCGGCGGCAACAACGGGCCCGGCGAACCTGGTGGTGAACGTAGGCTGCCGCGACGACGCGGCGCTGTATTCGTATTTGGCGGACGACCTGGGCGGGTTGACGGGAGTCCAGCAGGTGGAGACGGCCCCGATGATCCGCACGCTGAAACGCTTCGGCACCGTGGTGCCTTAGCGGGTCAGCATCGGCATCAGGTAGTACGTCAGCTCCACCTCCCCGGGCTCCGCGGCCCGCAGGATGCACGCCCGCATCCCCGGCTGGATCGACAGCACCACGCGCTCGCCGGTGAACGCCTGCAACGCGTCCAGCAGGTACCTCGCCTGGAACGACGGGGATGTCCGGCCGCCGCTGACGTCGGCCTTCAGCGTCTCCTCCGCCTCGCCCGTGTCTTGGCGGGCGCTCGCCAAGCGGACCTGCGCGTCTCCGACCTCCAGCGTCAGGACTCGCCTGTCCTCGGCGTACACCCCGACACGGCGGACCGCGGCTGCCAGCGCGTCCGCATCAAGGGCCACCGTGGTGTCGACCGCGGCCGACGGGATCGAGTCCTCCGACAGGAAGCCCGCGTCGAGGACCGCCGTGCCGACCAGGCCGCCCGGCCAGCTCAAACCGAAGCGGCCAGGGCCCGCGTGTAGGCCCACCACACCCTTCGCCTGGCGAGCGGCCTCGGTCAGCAGCGTTGCCGGGACCAGGACATCCAGCGAGCCCAGCGTGCGCAACGGCAGCCGGGCCACCGCCATCCGATAGCGGTCGGACGCCGCCAGCGTCAGGTGGTCGGCTGCCTGGACGCGGACGCCGGTGAACAGGGGCAGCGGGTCGTCCTTGGACGCCGTTCCCGCGACGATCCGCAGCGCCGACGCGAACGCCGCACCGTCCACTTCGGACACACGGGGTGGCTCTTCGGGCGGCGGGCCGGCCTCGGTGGACAGGAGGGGGAGGGCGAATCGTGCGTTGTCGAGCCGCAGGGCCAGGCGGCTGCCTTCGACGACCAGGCGCACCAGGTCGGTGTCGAGCATCTTCAGCGTCTCCGCGAGAGGTGCTGCGGGGACGGCGACCGCACCGTCGGTGTGGGTGGTCGCCGGGCAGTCGAACCGGACGGCGAGATCCGGATCGCTCCCGGCGACGGTCAGCCCGGCCGCATCCGCCCGCACCCGCAGCCCGGCGCGGGCGGGCAGCAGCCGCGAAGCAGCGGAGACGGCCGCCGAGAGGCGGTGGGCAGGCGCGGTGACGTCCATGCCTCGCAAGCTAGCGGCGACCACCGACAAAACCGGCGCAGAGGGAGGTCGTGAGTGAGAAACAGGGTTAGAACACTGTTTCTCACTCACGACCAGCTGCGGCAGACCTACCGGCCGGCGCCGACCAACTCCGAAACCGCCGAAGCCTGCCGAGGCTCCCGAACCGTCCCCCGCAGCAGCCAAACCACCACCGCGAGCACCAACCCGGCCACACTCGCCGCCAAGAACGCTGCCGAAGGGCCGGCGTGCTCCACCACGTACCCGCTGATCGACTGACCCGCCGCCAACCCGAGCGTCACCGCCGTGAGCACCCAGCCGAACGCCTCCGCCGCGGTCCCGGCCGGCGCCACGAGCTCGATCGCAGACGAGTGCGCCGTCGACTGCGGGGTGATCAACGCCCCCGCCAGCAACATCATCAGCGCCAGGCCCCACAGCGACGACGGCCACGCGAGCAGCGCCACCAGCGCCCCGAACGCGCCCAGCAGGGCCGGCAATCGCAGCCCCATGCGGCGGGGCCACGGGCGCAGGCTGTACGCCACGCCGAACGCCACCGAACTCAAGGACCACGCCGAAAGCAGCAACCCGCCGAACGACGGGGAGCCCGCCTCGGTCGCCGACGCCGGGACCGCCACCTCGACGAACCCGATCACCACGCCGAAGCCCAGCGCGGCCAGTGCCAGCGTCCGCATGCCCGGGCTCGCCAGCGCTCCCAGCAGCGAACCGCCGGATCCCGGGGAAGCTCGCCAAGCCCGCACCGCCGGGCTCAGCGCGAACATCACCGCGCCGGTGAACTGCAGCGCCACGCCCAGCACCAGCCCGGAGCCCGCCCACGGGGCCAGCACCAGCAGCCCGGCCACGCCCGGCCCCAGGATGAAGAACACCTCCATGCTGATCGCCTCGTACGAGAACGCCGCGTTGCGCGCGCCACCCGGCGGGAGCAGGCGGGCCCACAGCGCTCGGGACGCCGAGCCGACCATCGGTTCCGACAGGCCGGTCAGGAAACCGAACGCGACCAGCACGGCCGTGGGCGCGTGGGACTCGATCGCCGTCACCAGCGCGGTCATCGACAGCGCCAGGAGCCCCGCGACGACGAGCAGCGGCCGTGTCGGGCCGAAGCGGTCGATCAGCCGGCCCTGGATCACCGCGCCCACCGACACTCCGACGAGTGAACCGGCCGAGACGAGCCCGGCCGCGGCGAAGGAACCCGTCTCGCGCTGGACGTAGAGCAGCGCCGAGATGCCGATCATGGCGATGGGCAGACGGGCGAGCACGGACGCGAAGGCAGGCCGCCGGGCCGCGCGGGTCGTCAGCGCGCTGCGGTAGTCGGCCAGAGACGTACGACCTTCAGAGTGGGACACGCGTGCCAGTATGCCGCAGAGTGGTACGTCAGTACCAGTTATTTGACGGTCAGGTGCGTCACCGGCAGACTGGAAGTGAATCGCATGAGGTCTCGATCAGGTAACACTCACGATATTCTCCGTGGACTCGTGCAACAAAACAGCGTGCATGGCGTCCTTGAGAGTGAATGGCCTTGAATTCGTGGGTATGGGCCGTGATGGTTGAACAACAGCACAGAACCCAGCTCCCTCCGGCATATGGGTCGGGGCCTGGCCCGGAGGGCGGGGAGCGCGGATCGTCGGGGGATGGTCCGCGCGACAAACGAAGAGCCGGTGCGCCACGTCGGGGGTGGCGCCCGGCTCTTTGTTTTGGGCATGAAGATCAACGAAAGAAGGCCCCCTCACCCAGGTGAGGGGGCCTTCTTTCGATCAAGACTCAGCGGGCGCGGCGAGCCAGCCGCTCCGGGTCCAAGATCAGCACGCTCTTGCCCTCGAGCCGCAGCCAGCCGCGGTGGGCGAAGTCGGCGAGCGCCTTGTTGACGGTCTCGCGCGAGGCGCCGACGTACTGGGCGATCTCTTCCTGCGTCAGGTCGTGCGTGACCCGCAGCAGGCCGGCTTCCTGGCTGCCGAACCGCTGGGCGAGCTGCAGCAGCGCCCGCGCCACGCGGCCGGGGACGTCGGTGAAGATCAGTTCCGCGACCATGTTGTTCGTCCGGCGCAGGCGGCGCGCGACCACGCGCAGCAGCTGCTCGGCGATCTCCGGGCGGGTCGAGATCCACTGCCGCAGGGCCGGGCGGTCCATGGTGACCGCGCGGACCTCGGTGACGGTGGTCGCGCTCGACGTCCGGGGGCCGGGGTCGAAGATGGACAGCTCGCCGAACATGTCGGACGGGCCGAAGATGCCCAGCAGGTTCTCGCGGCCGTCCGGGGACTTGCGGCCGATCTTCACCTTGCCGGACTGGATGATGTACAGCTTGTCGCCGGGTTCACCCTCGTTGAAGATGACATGGCCGCGGGGGAACTCCACGGATTCCAAGGTCTGGGCCAGCGCCTCCGCCGCTGCCGGCTCCACACCCTGGAAAATGCCCGCACGGGCCAGGGTTTCATCCACCTCGGGTGCCTCCTCGTCGAGAAACGTTCACGCACCCCCGTGGCTGGAAGTGCGTGACGCCGATCACTTGCGCGTCAGTCTAGGGCGTACTCCCGAGATCGCCTGTCGGACGCGCGCGCCCGCCAGATGATCTCGTTCGAACGTGGAGCCTAACTCCGCACGCGTCGCGCGCGTAGCCTGGCCGCCCGTCCGCCCAGCCTACGCAGCCGGAACAGCTCCAGCGCGCGGCCGATGCCGTGCCCGTAGAGCGCCCTGACCTCGTTGGGCTGCGCCTGCTCGAGGAACTCTTCGACCTCGTTTTCCTGCACCGCGACGTGCTTGAGCCTGCTTTCCACGCGCTCCATGAAGAGCGCGAAGAACATGATCACCAGCGGGACCAGGATGACGAACCAGACGGTCATGACCGGACCCCAAAAGTTTCAGTGGGAAGCATCTACTCCAGATCCTCGCTCATGGCGGCCGGAAACTGCGCCGAGGTGGTGCTCTGGCGTGTCGGTCGTCCACCGGTGCACTGACCGGCTCGTCCGACGGCGCCCGTAGGCTATCGGGGTGCCACCTGCCACCACGAACGCCCCCCGTGAGGGCGCTGGTGAAAGCCGGTTAGCTCTGGTGAGACGCGCCAGGCGGATGAAGCGTTGCCTCGACGACGTGTATCCGGACGCCCACTGCGAGCTCGACTTCACCACTCCGCTGGAACTGCTCGTCGCGGTCGTGCTGTCCGCGCAAACCACCGACGTCCGGGTGAACCTCGTCACGCCCGCGCTGTTCAAGCGCTACCGGACCGCCGCCGACTACGCGGGTGCCGACCGCGCCGAGCTGGAGGAGTACCTCCGCAGCACCGGCTTCTACCGGGCCAAGGCGAACTCCGTGATGGGGCTCGGTGCGGCGCTGGTCGAGCGCTTCGACGGCGAGGTCCCCGGCAAGCTCGACGACCTCGTCACGCTGCCCGGCGTCGGCCGCAAGACCGCCAACGTCGTGCTCGGGAACGCGTTCGACGTCCCGGGCATCACCGTCGATACCCACTTCGGCCGGCTGGTCCGGCGCTGGGGCTGGACGGCCGAAGAGGACCCGGTCAAGGTCGAGCACGCGGTCGGCGAGCTGATCCCCCGCAAGGAGTGGACGATGCTCTCGCACCGGGTGATCTTCCACGGCCGGCGCGTCTGCCACGCCAAGAAGCCCGCCTGCGGTGCCTGCCCGCTGGCCAAGGACTGCCCGTCCTTCGGCACCGGCCCGACCGGGTTCGAAGAGGCCGCGAAGCTGGTCAAAGGCGTCGAAAAGGACCACATCCTGGCGCTGGCGGCGCCCCGGTGACGACCGTCACCAAATGGGCGCTGGCCGCCGCCGTGCTGGCGGTGGCGCTCATCGTCGCGCTCCTGCCCCGCGGGGGTGACGACAGCGCCGCGAAGCCTTCCGGAGATCTGGCCCCGGCCCGGTCCGCGGCGGCGCTCCAGCCGTGCCCCGCGGCCGGCCCCGCGCAGCCGGTGAAGCAGCTCGAAGGCGTCAAGGCGGACTGCCTCGGCGACGGCGCGAGCGTCGACGTCGGCAAGGCCCTCGCCGGTGCTCCGGTGCTGGTCAACGTGTGGGCGTCGTGGTGCCAGCCGTGCCGGACCGAGCTGCCGGTGCTCCAGGAGTACGCGAAGCAGCCGGGTGCCGCGCGCGTGCTCGGCGTCCAGGTCCAGAGCCCGGCGGAGGACGGCTTGAACCTCCTCGCCAAGCTGGGCGTGCACCTACCGTCGGTGTTCGACGGCGACGGGCCGAGCGGGCCCGTCCGCACGGCGCTGAAGGTGCCGTCGTCGCTGCCGGCGTCCTACCTGGTCACCGCCGCGGGCGAGGTGCGGTTCATCGCGAATCCACGCACCTTCGGGAACACTGACCAGGTGCGCGCGGCAGTCGAGGGAGCATCGTGATCGGACCACTGGTCGAGCCGGAGTCGGTGCCCGAGTGGCTCCGGCCGCTGGTCAAGGTGAGTGCCGAGGTCGACTCGAAGACGTTCACCCGGTTCAGCCCGCCCGAGGCCGCCTACACGCGCGCCGCGGCGGTGCTCATCCTCTTCGGCGAGCGCGAGGCCGACGGCGAGCCCGACGTCCTGCTGCAACGCCGGGCCGACACGCTGGGCTCGCACGCCGGGCAGGTCGCGTTCCCCGGCGGCGGCGCCGAGGACGGCGACGGCGGCCCGGTCGGCACCGCCCTGCGCGAGGCCGAAGAAGAAACCGGCGTGGTCCCGTCCGGCGTCCGGCCGGTCGCGGTGCTGCCGGAGCTGTTCGTCCCGGTGTCCGGCTTCGCCGTGACGCCCGTGCTGGCGCACTGGGCGGAGCCGTCCCCGGTGCACGCGGTCGACCCGGCCGAGACGGCGTCCGTCGCGCGCGTCGCGATCGCCGACCTGGTCGACCCGGCCAACCGGTTCACGATCCAGAAGGCCGGCATGCCGTGGAAGGGCCCGGCTTTCGAGGTCGGCGGCCTGTTCGTCTGGGGGTTCACCGCCGGGTTGCTGTCCGTCCTGCTCGGCCTGGGAGGCTGGGAGCGCGAATGGGACTCGGATGATGTCCGGGATCTCGACGAGGCGCTGGCGGCCTTCCGGGCACGCCTGACAGGCGGGGAGTGACGACGTGAACTGGGTCGATGTGCTGGTCTTGCTGCTGGCCGTGCTGGCGGCGGTGTCCGGCGCATACCAGGGCGTGATCGTCGCGCTGCCGTCGCTGGTCGGCGTGGTGCTCGGCGCGCTCGCCGGGATCAAGCTCGCGCCGGTCGTCGTCTCGTTCTTCGACGACCCGGTGTGGAAGGTCGCCTTCGCCGTCGCGACCGTGGTGTTCCTGGTCGCCTTCGGTGAGGCGCTCGGCGTGTACGTCGGCCGCAAGCTCCGCCAGAAGATCAACCCGGACAAGCTGTCCGGCGTCGACAAGGCGCTCGGTGCGATCGTGCAGGCCATGGTCGTCTTCGTCGTGGCGTGGCTGATCGCGACGCCGCTGACGACCGTGTCCGCCGTGCCCTGGCTGGCCAAGGGGATCAACAACTCGCTGGTGCTCGGCAAGGTCAACGACGCCATGCCGGAGGCCGCGCAGGGCTTCCCGAACCAGCTGCGCAAGCTGCTCGACGCGTCCGGCTTCCCGTCGATCGTGCCCCCGTTCGAGAAGGCCCCGACGGCCGACACCTCGCCGCCGGACCCGGCGCTGCAGAGCAGCGGGACCGTCCAGCAGCTGCACGGCAGCGTCGTCAAGATCCGCGGCAGCGCCAGCTCCTGCTCGCGGTCGCTGGAGGGCAGCGGGTTCGTGATCTCGCCGCAGCGGGTGATGACGAACGCGCACGTCGTGGCCGGCACCGACACCGTCGGCATCGAGACGACCGAGGGCGACTACCCGGCGCGCGTCGTCTACTTCAACCCGGAGGTCGACATCGCGGTGCTCGCCGTGCCGCGGCTGCGGGCCCCGGCCCTGCGGTTCGCGGCGGAAACCGCCACCGCGGGCGACAGCGCGATCGTGCTCGGCTACCCGCTCGACGGCCCGTACCGGGCGACGCCGGCCCGCGTGCGCGGCCGGATCAACCTGCGCGGCCCGGACATCTACGACGCCAACACCGTGCAGCGGGACGTCTTCACGGTCCGCGCGGAGATCCGCAGCGGCAACTCCGGCGGCCCGATGGTGACCCCGGACGGCCAGGTCATCGGCGTCGTGTTCGGGGCGGCGGTCGAGGACCCGGAGACCGGCTTCACGCTCACGGCCGAGCAGGTGCGGGCCGAGGTCGACGCGGCGCCGTCGCAGTCGACGAACGTGTCCACCGGCTCCTGCGCCGCCTAACGCCCGTAGCGCAGCGCGAGGCCGTCCAGCAGCGCTCGCATGCCCGATTCGAAGATGTCGTCGAGGACGAGGTCGTAGCCGGTCTCGGACAGCTCGGCGAGCATCTTGGCGAACGTCGGGTGCCCGGCCGCCATCGCCATCACTGCCGGCCCCTGGTGGTCCATCCAGTCCTCTTCGGTCAGCCCGGACGACGCCAGCGCGCTCTGCTCGCGCTCCAGGTGGACCGCCATCCCCTGGACGTGGCTGAAGAACAGGACGTGCAGGTCGCACAGCGTCGCCGCGTCGACGTCCAGTTCGGACAGCGCGGAGAGCGCCCACTCGCCGTGCGTGGCGAGGTTGCGCAGCGGCAGTGGCCGGGTGATCGGCCCGAGCTGCGCCAGCCACGGGTGGCGCCGGAAGAGGGACCAGAGCGTGCGGCCGCCGAGCGTCAGCCGGTCACGCCAGTCGCCGGCCGGCTTCGCCGGGTAGCCGCGTTCGCCGAACGCGGCGTCGGCCATGAGCAGCACCAGTTCGTCCTTGCCCCGCACGTACCGGTACGGCGCCATCGCAGCGACGCCGAGGCGGGCCGTGACCCCGCGCATGGACAGCGCACCGAGCCCCTCGGTGTCGGCGATGGCGATGGCCGTCCGCACGATCCGCTCGCGGGTCAGCCCCCGCTGGGTACCACGGCGTTCCCGGCCGCTGACGACCGTGCCGGAGCGCGGCTCGGCGTGCACCAGCCCTTCCTGGTTCAGCAGGGTCAGTGCCTTCGCCGCGGTCGCCATCGCGACGCCGTGGTCGGTCGCGAGCCGCCGGGTCGAGGGAACCCGCGCGCCCGGTGAGAGTTCGCCGCGCGTGATCCGGCCCCGCAGCTCTTCGGCGATGGCCAGGTACTTCACGGCTGCCTCCTGTGCTAGTACAGATACCCATCTGTGCTAGCACAGATTTTGCTTGTGAACTGCTGGAACTCCAGAGTGATGGCAAGAAGTGTACGACTCTGGAGGCACGAAATGCGAAACGTCCTGATCTCGGGGGCCGGCGTCGCCGGCGGGACCCTCGCCTGGTTCCTGGCGCGCCAGGGCTTCGCCGTGACGGTGGTGGAGCGCGCGCCCGGTCCGCGGACCGGCGGCCAGGCGATCGACGTGCGGGGAGCCGCGCTCGACGTCGTCGACCGGATGGGCCTGGGCGAGCGGATGCGCGCGCTGCGCACCCGGATGCGCGGGATGTCGATGGTCGACGGTGCCGGGCAGGAGCTGTTCCGGTCCGAGGAGTTCACCTACAGCAGCGGCCGGCTCGACAGCGACGACTTCGAGATCCTGCGCGACGACGTCGTCGCGATCCTGCACGAGGCGACCGACGTCGAGTACGTCTTCGGCGACTCGGTCACGGCGTTGACCGAGGAGGCGCACGGCGTGCGCGTCGAGTTCGAGCACGGCGGCTTCCGGACGTTCGACCTGGTCGTCGGCGCGGACGGCCTGCACTCGGCGGTGCGGCGGCTGGCCTTCGGGCCGGAGGACGAGTTCGTCCGCCACCTCGGCCAGTACCTGGCGATCTTCCCGGCGCCGAACTTCCTGGGCATCGAGGACTGGCAGGTCTGGTTCCGGCACGAGGAGACCGGCGGGGCGATCTACCCGGTCCGGGACAACACCGAGCTGCGCGTGACTCTCGGTTTCGGCTCGGACCCGCTGCCCCGCCAGGACGTCGAGGGGCAGAAGCGGCTCATCGCCGAACGGCTGGGCGGGATCGGCTGGGAGGTGCCGAAGCTGCTGGAGGCGATGGCCGCCGCGGACGTCTTCTACTTCGACGCGATGGCGCAGATCCACCTGGACCGCTGGTCGGCCGGCCGGGTCGTGCTGCTCGGCGACGCCGCTTACTGCGCTTCGGCGCTCTCCGGCCAGGGGACGAGCCTCGCGCTGGTCGGCGCGTACGTCCTCGCCCAGGAGCTGGGCCGCGCGGAGCACGAAGCCGCGTTCGCCGCTTACGAGAGCCGGATGCGGCCCTTCGTCGAGCTCAACCAGGCGCTGGCCACGGAGAACCCGACGGGCGGTCCGGCGGAGGAGTCGGTCGAGCGGGCGAAGAACGCCATCGACCTCACTTGAGGAAGTCCACCAGGGCCGCCGACGTGCGGTCCGGCGCCTCGAGGTGCGGGAAGTGCCCGACGCCCGGCCAGAGCTCCGGCTCGGTGTGCGGGCCCGCCCAGCGCACGGACGACGTCGCCGTCTCGGGGAGGATGCAGGGGTCGTCGGCGCCGTGCAGCTGCAGCGTCGGCGCGGTGATCCGGCCGCCGACGGCCTCGGTGAACCGGCGGCCTTCGCCGCGGAACTGCGCGCGGAACGCCCACCGGTAGTACTCGAGCGCGCTGTGCGCGACGCCGGGCACGAGCATGGCGTGCCGGAACTCCTCGACGCTGTCGGCGAAGTCCGAAGTGGACCGCCACCGGCTTCCGGCCCAGCCGCCGAAGAGATCCGCGACGGCCTGGGCGTCGTCCTTCAGGAGCCACTTCTCCGGCGCCATCGGCACCTGGAAGCGGAAGAGGTGCCCGGCCGCCCGTCCTTGGCCACGCCACGGGCGCGCGGCCCCGGACCGCAGCGCGAGCGGGTGGGCGGCGCCGATCGCCGTCACCGACGACACGAGCCGGGGGTGCAGGGCCGCGACCGTCCACGCGAGCATGCCGCCCCACGCGTGGCCGACGAGGTGCGCCCGGCGCGCGCCGAGCGACTTGATCAGGCCGCCGACGTCCCCGGCGAGCGTCCACGCGTCGTAGCCGCGCGGCGGCTTGTCCGAGTCGCCGTAGCCGCGCAGGTCGACGGCGACCGCGCGGAATCCCGCGTCGGCCAGGGCCCGCAGCTGGTGGTGCCAGGTCCACCAGAACTCGGCGAACCCGTGCAGCAGCACCACGACGGGACCCTCGCCGAGCTCGGCGACGTGCAGCCGGATGCCGTTCGCGGACACGTCGCGATGAGCCCACGGGCCGTCGAGCCGGACGCTCGACGGGTCGGGGGACGCGGGCACCGCCTCAGTCGCGCGTGGTGGTCAGGTCGGCGTCGGGCGCCTTCTGCGGCTTCAGCGCGGCGGCGGTCTCCTTGACGCTGGCGATCGTCCGCTCCGGTGCCTTGAACTTCTTCACCTTGCGGTAGCCGAGGAACCCGGCCGCGCCCGCGACCAACAGCATCAGGAAGAAGACGATGCCGAAGGCGATCCAGCGGTAGCGCAGCCACTGGGCCAGCCCCTCCGCCGCGAAGAAGAACAGGAAGAACGTGCTGTACAGGAAGACCGTCAGCGCGATCAGGAAGTAGACGGCCCCCTTGAGACCCTTCTTCACCTCGCCGACCAGCTCGGACTTCGCGAGCTCCATCTCGGCCCGGACCAGGGTCGAGATGTGCTGGGTCGCGTCGCCGACGAGCCTGCCGAGCGACTGGTCGCCGGGGACGTCGGAGTCGGAGGACAGCGGGAGGTAAGGCACGGCCCCCACGCCGTCGGGGCCGGTGCGTTCGTGCTTGGGGCTGCTCACCGGGTCATCGTGCCATGTGTCCCGAAACCGGGCGCGGCGGCGTAGCCGAGTGTCGTGGATCAATCTCTCTCGGCGTGTACCCGGCTTCGCTTCAGCAGCATCGCCGCCGCCAGCAGGGAAGCCAGCGCGGACGCGATCAGCACCGCCGTCTTGGCCAGCTCGCTCGCGTCGCCGGGCAACGCCAGCTCCGCGATCAGCAGGCTGACCGTGAACCCGACACCCCCGAGCACCGACAACGCGCCGAGGTCACGCCAGCCGACGCCGCGGGGCTTTTCGGCGGCCTTGAGCTTGACGGCCAGCCAGCTCGCCCCGAAGATCCCGACGACCTTGCCGCCGAGCAGCCCGGCGAGGATCGCGAGCGGCAACGCCGTCGTGAACACCGCGCCCAGTGCGTCGCCGTTGACCGAGATCCCCGCCGCGAACAGGGCGAACACCGGCACGGCGACGGCGGCCGACCACGGCTGGAGCCGGTGCTCCAGCCGTAGCGCGGGCGCCTCGGCCTCGCCTTCGTCGGCGCGGACGCGGGTGAGCAGGCCCAGCGCGACGCCGGCGATCGTCGCGTGGATGCCCGCCGAGTGCACCGCGACCCAGGTGACCAGTGCGAGCGGCACGTACAGCCACGACGTCCGGACGCGGCGGTGCTGGAGGAAGGCGTACAGCGCGAGCGCGGCCACCGCCACGGCCACCGCGACCAGGTCGAAGCCGGTCGTGAACAGCACGGCGATGACGATGATCGCGCCGAGGTCGTCCACGACGGCCAGGGACAACAAGAACACCCGTGCGCTCGAGGGCAGGTTCGAAGCGGTCAGGGCCAGCACGCCGAGCGCGAACGCGATGTCCGTGGCGACCGGGATCGCCCAGGCCCGCTCGATGCCCGGCGTTCCCCAGCCGACGCTCAGCGCGACGAGCGCGGGCACGACCATGCCGCCGATCGCGGCCACGATCGGCAGCACGGCCTGCTTGAAGCGGGACAGCTCGCCGATGACTAGCTCGCGCTTGAGCTCGAGCCCGGCGACGAAGAAGAAGAGCGCGAGCAGGCCGTCCTTCGCCCAGTCACCGATCGTGAGGTTCAGGTGGAGGAACTCCGGGCCGAGCCGGAAGTCGCGCAATGCGTGGTAGCTGTCCCGCAGCGGCGAATTCGCCCAGATCAGGGCGACGGCGGTGGCCGCCAGCAGGATGATCCCGCCGGTGGTTTCGGTGCGCAGGTAGCGCGCGAACTCGGTCAACGGGCGGGACACGGCGGCTCCAGGGGGTCGCTGATCACTGTTGCCGACCAGACTTCCCGGCGCACCTTGGCGAAATTTTAACGTCTCTTTGTCACGGACCGTTATGGCGGTCGCCACACGTCGTACCGGTGGTGGGTCACACGGTGTGCTCATAGCATGCCAATCGACAACGAAGTCCGAGACAAAGGAAGACAGAGTTGTGAGCACCTCTACCGAGGTCCAGCAGGACACGAGGTTCTTCGGGCACCCACGAGGGCTGGCGAACCTCTTCGGCGTGGAGATGTGGGAGCGCTTCTCCTACTACGGGATGCTCGGCATCCTGCCGATCTACCTCTACTACAAGGTCGAACAAGGCGGCCTTGGCCTGGCGCAGGAGTCCGCGCTCGGCATCGTCGGCGCGTACGGCGGCCTGGTCTACCTCTCCGCCGTCATCGGCGCCTGGGTCGCCGACCGGCTGCTCGGCTCCGAACGCACGCTGTTCTACAGCGCCGTGCTGATCATGATCGGCCACATCAGCCTGGCGCTGCTGCCGGGCCTGGGCGGCATCGGCGTCGGCCTGGTCTGCGTCGCGGTCGGCAGTGGCGGGCTGAAGTCCAACGCGACGGCGATCGTCGGCACGCTCTACGCCGAAGGCGACGAGCGGCGCGACGCCGGCTTCACGATCTTCTACATGGGCGTCAACCTCGGCGGTTTCGTCGGGCCGCTGCTGACCGGGCTCGCGCAGACGGAGGTCGGCTTCCACCTCGGCTTCGGCCTCGCCGCGATCGGCATGGCGCTCGGCCTGATCCAGTACACGTTCGGCCGCAAGAACCTCGGCGACAAGGCCAAGGAGGTGCCGAACCCGCTGCCGTCGTCGCAGCGCGCGCTCGCGGTCGGCGCCGCTCTTCTGCTGGTCGCCGCGATCGTGGTGCTGGTGCTGACCGGCGTCGTCAACCCCGGCAACCTCGCCGACGTCGTCGTGTGGGTGGTCGGCGTGATCTCGGTGATCTACTTCCTGGTCATCCTGACCAGCAGCAAGATCACCGGCGACGAACGCAGCCGGGTGTTCTCGTTCATCCCGATGTTCATCGCCAGCGCGGTGTTCTTCTCGCTCTACCAGCAGCAGTTCACAGTCGTCGCGGCCTACACCGACCAGCGGCTGAACCGGAGCCTGTTCGGCTGGGAGCTGCCGGTGTCCTGGGTCAACTCGATCAACCCGGTGTTCATCATCGTGTTCGCCCCGGTGCTGGCGGCGCTGTGGACGAAGCTCGGCGAGCGCCAGCCGTCGACGCCGATGAAGTTCGTCCTCGGCACGGTGCTGATGGGCGCGGCGTTCCTGCTGTTCCTGCCGATGGTGGGCAGCGGCAAGAACGCGAGCCCGATGCTCGCGATGGTCGGCATCCTGTTCGTCTTCACGATCGCCGAGCTGTGCCTCTCCCCGGTCGGGCTGTCGCTGTCGACGAAGCTCGCGCCGGAGGCGTTCCGGACTCAGATGGTCGCGCTGAACTTCCTGTCGATCTCGTTCGGCACCGCGATGTCCGGCAAGCTCGCCGAGTACTACTCGGTCGACGACGAAGCGCCGTACTTCAGCACGGTCGGCGGGGTCGCGATCGGCGTCGGCATCCTGCTGTTTCTGGGCATCCCCTTCATCCGCAAGCTGATGAAGGGCGTTCACTAGCCCACGGTGACGCCGAAGATCACCCCGACGAAGTAGGTCACCACCATCGTGAGGGCGCCGACCCCGACGTTGCGCAGGATCGCGCGCCCCACGTTCGCGTCGCCGAGCCTCGCGCTGACCCACCCGGTC
This sequence comes from Amycolatopsis ponsaeliensis, assembly GCF_030182635.1. Lineage (NCBI taxonomy): Bacteria > Bacillati > Actinomycetota > Actinomycetes > Pseudonocardiales > Pseudonocardiaceae > Amycolatopsis > Amycolatopsis ponsaeliensis. Next base: position 148,155 of record NZ_JAPZLD010000019.1, on the reverse strand, counting down.
AGCGTGAGGCCGACGACGACCGCGGCCGCGCACGCCCACACCCGCAGGGAGACGCCGGCCCAGGCGATGGACAGGATCGGCAGCAGCGCGCCGACCGAGAACGCGAGCAGCGACGCCCAGGCCGCCTGCCACGGGCTCGTCAGGTTGTCCGGGTCGATGCCGAGCTCGGCCTCCGCGTGCGCGTGCAGGGCGTCCTTTTCGGTCAGTTCGCGAGCGACCTGGGCGGCCAGTTCAGGCGAAAGGCCCTTTTCCTCGTAAATCCCCGCCAGCTCGCGCTCCTCGGCCTCCGGCATCGTCTTGAGCTCCTGCTTTTCCAGCCGGAGCAAGGCCTGTTCGGTGTCGCGCTGGGTGCTCACGGAGACGTATTCCCCGCCGGCCATGGAAAACGCGCCGGCGACGAGCCCGGCGATTCCGGCGGTGAGGATCGTGGTGTTTTCGGTGGTCGCGCCGGCGACGCCGACGACGATGCCGGCGACGGACACGATCCCGTCGTTCGCCCCGAGAACCCCGGCCCGCAGCCAGTTCAGTTTTCCGCCCACGTCCTGGTGCGGTTCGTGCGCGGCGTGCTCCACGGCGTCACCGTCAATCGTTTCGGTCACGAGACCAGTGAAACACGAACGGAGAATCGTGGCGAGACCTCCGATTTGGGTCAGGTTCGCCTAATTAACGCGTGCCTAACCTAAGCGAGTCCTGTGTGGACTCAGCGGTTCTGGGTCATCATGGGCGGCATGGACGAGCAAGTGTGGCAGCCGCTGAAGACGGTGGAGGGCCTGCCGCTCCGGGGCGGCGAGGGCCGTTTCCGGCTGCTGGAGACGGCCGAGAGCGGCCTGGCGTACCTGATCCACTACCCGGCCGGCGTGGCGTCCCCGACCCACGCGCACGACCACGACTCGATCGTCTACGTCCTGTCGGGCAAGCTGCGGGGCGCGGTGGACGGCGCCGAGGCGGTGCTGGAGCCGGGGGACTCGGTGCTGCACCCGCGCGGGGTGGGCCACCACGTGGAGGCCCTGACGGACTCGATGTGGGTCGAGTTCAAGTCACCCCTGCCCGGACGCCCGCCGATCGCCTGAACCGTGTCGACCCTTCAATCACGCATGTCGACCCTCTGATCACGCGAGCCGACCCTCCAAGTACGCGAGCCGACTGTCCGGGTACGCGAGCCGACCCCCGGAAAGCGGAAACGCCCGGCCCCGCTCGAGGCGGAACCGGGCGTCTCCTGGGATGAAGCTCAGGCGTCCAGCTCGGCGAGGGCCTGCTTGGCCTTCTCGAGCTCGGCTTCGAGCGCGGCGACCTTCGCGGCCTGCGCTTCGCGGGCCTGGTTGATCACCTCGTCGATCGGGCCGGACAGGTCGGAGTGCAGCTCCTTCGCCGCGCGCGACACCGCGGCGGCGGGGATCTCCAGGCCCTTCGCGACCCACTTGGAGCCGTTCTTCAGCTCGGCCTGCCACTCGCCATCGGCGGTGCCGGTGACGGTCAGGATCAGCTCGACCGTGCGGGTCTTCTTCGCCGTCGACGCGGTCGCCGCACCCTTCGGGCGGCCACGCTTCGGCTTGGGGGCCTCTTCGGCGGCGGGCTCGGCCGGAGCCGAGTCCTCCGAAGCGGCCGGGGACGCGGACTCGGTGACGGTCGTCGCCTCGGCGGCGGGAACGTCGGTGGCCGGCGCCTCGGTGGTCGCCGGAGCTTCGGCCGTTTCCTCGTCGTGCGTCAGGACATCCACGGTCATCGTCGTGTCGTCTCCTTGCCCGGGAAGGGGGTGTGGTTCGCGGCACAGTGTAGAACATGCGTTCGAAGTGTGCCGCTCGGGGGGTTCATGAAAGAACCCTCCCGGCGCGAAGCCGGAAGGGCTCTGACAAGAGGAACGCTAGCTCACTCCTCGGACTTGCCCGACTTCAGGCCCGACGAGATCAGGTCCATCACCGACGAGTCGGCCAGCGTGGTGACGTCGCCGACCTGCCGGTTCTCCGCGACGTCGCGGAGCAGGCGGCGCATGATCTTGCCCGAGCGCGTCTTCGGCAGCTCCGGCACGACCATGATCTGCCGCGGCTTCGCGATCGGCCCGATCTCCTTCGCGACGTGGTTGCGCAGCGCCTGGATGGCCTCCTCGCCGCCGTCGACGGCGTTGCCGCGGAGGATGACGAACGCGACGATGCCCTGGCCGGTCGTCGGGTCGGTCGCGCCGACGACCGCGGCCTCGGCCACCGTCGGGTGCGAAACCAGCGCCGACTCGACCTCGGTCGTCGAGATGCGGTGGCCGGACACGTTCATCACGTCGTCGACGCGGCCGAGCAGCCAGATGTCGCCGTCGTTGTCGTACTTCGCGCCGTCGCCGGCGAAGTAGAAGCCCTGGTCCTTGAACCGCGACCAGTAGGTGTCCCGGAAGCGCTCCTCGTCGCCCCAGACACCGCGCAGCATCGACGGCCACGGCTTGTCGAGCACCAGGTACCCGCCGCCGCCGTGGGCGACCTCGGTGCCGGTGTCGTCGACGACCTTCGCGGAGATGCCCGGCAGCGCCTTCTGCGCGGACCCCGGCTTGGTCGAGGTGACGCCCGGCAGCGGCGAGATCATGATCGCGCCGGTCTCGGTCTGCCACCACGTGTCGACGATCGGCGCCTTGCCCGCGCCGATGTTCTCGCGGTACCAGATCCACGCCTCGGGGTTGATCGGCTCGCCGACCGAGCCCAGCACCCGCAGCGACGACAGGTCGTGCTTCTCCGGGATTTCCGCGCCCCACTTCATGAAGGTGCGGATCAGCGTCGGCGCCGTGTAGTAGATGGAGACCTTGTACTTCTGGACGATCTCCCAGTGCCGGCCCTCGTGCGGGGTGTTCGGCGTGCCTTCGTAGACGACCTGCGTGACGCGGTTGGCGAGCGGGCCGTAGACGATGTAGCTGTGGCCGGTGATCCAGCCGATGTCGGCGGTGCACCAGTAGACGTCTTCGCCGGCCTTGTGGTCGAAGACGTTGTGGTGCGTGTACGCCGTCTGCGTCAGGTAGCCGCCGGAAGTGTGCAGGATGCCCTTCGGCTTCCCGGTCGTCCCGGACGTGTAGAGGATGAACAGCGGGTGCTCGCTGTCGAACGCCTCGGGAGTGTGCTCTTCGGACTGTTCGCCGACGAGTTCGTGCCACCAGAGGTCGCGGCCGTCGGTCCACGGGACGTCGCCCTCGAGCTTGTCGCCGGTGCGCTTCACGACGATGACCTTCTCGACGGTCTCGGCGCCTTCGAGCGCTTCGTCGACATTGGCCTTCATCGGCGCGGCCTTGCCGCGGCGGAACTGGCCGTCGGAGGTGATCACGATCTTCGCGGCGGCGTCGTCGACGCGGGCCCGCAGCGCGGTCGGCGAGAAGCCGCCGAAGACCACGTTGTGCAGCACGCCGATCCGCGCGCACGCGAGCATCGCGAAGATGGCCTCGGGAACCATCTGCAGCTGGATCGCCACGACGTCGCCGGCGGTGACGCCCAGCGACGTGAGTGCGTTGGCGGCCTTGGAAACCTCGGTCTTCAGCTCGGCGTAGGTGATGTCCCGCGTGTCACCCGGCTCGCCGACCCAGTGGATCGCGACCTGGTCGCCGTGCCCGGACTCGACGTGGCGGTCGACGCAGTTGTACGCGACGTTCAGCTTGCCGCCGACGAACCACTTCGCGAAGGGCGCATTGGTCCAGTCCAGTACCGTGGTCCACTTCGTGTCCCACGTCAGCCGCTCCGCCTGCTTCGCCCAGAACGCTTCGCGATCGGCGTCCGCCTCGGCGTAGAGATCGGCCTTCGCATTGGCCTGGCCAGCGAATTCGTCACTGGGCGGGAACGTGCGGCTCTCGGTGAGCAGGTTGTCCAGGGCTGGGGACTGCTCGGTCATGGTTGCAAGGCCTCCTGTAGTGCGCCGACATGACGGCTAGCGGCACGCTAGCGACGTTAGTCCGCCTTGTAAAAGGTTGCACCCACGTTGCCCCGCCGTTTCACCGAGCCAGGCGAGACCCGGTGACTAAGCGTTCGTTCAGCCGGGCCTTGGCCGCCGGCCACTCCGGCGCGAGCATCGAATAGGTGACGGTGTCGCGTGACGAGCCGTCCGGCCGGATCCGGTGCGCGCGCAGCACGCCCTCGCGAAGCGCGCCAAGCCGTTCGATGGCGCGTTGCGAGCGCAGGTTGCGGATGTCGGTCTCCCAGCAGACCCGTTGCGCGTCAAGGGTTTCGAACGCGTGGGTGAGCAGGAGCAGCTTCGATTCGGTGTTCAGCCCGGTGCGTTGCCAGTCCGCGCCGATCCAGGTGTGCCCGATCGAGAGGATCCGGTGCTTCTCGACGACCTGGTAGTACGACGTCGTCCCGGCGACGCGGCCGGACGCGACGTCGATCTGCGCGAAGGGCCGCCGGTCGGGGTCGGCGAGCGCGTCTTCGACCATCCGCTCGGCCGCGGGAAGATCGCCCGGCTGCCGGATGCTCAGCCACGCCCAGATGCCCGGGTCGGCGCCGGCCTCGAACAGGCCCTTGGCGTGCTCGGCCGTCAGCGGTTCCAGACGGACGTGCTCGCCGGACAGGGTTGGCGGGGTGCTCCAGTCACTCACAGGACCACCGTAAAGCCGTCATTGGCCGTTCGTGATAGCCAATTTCGGAGCATTTCTGAAGACCACTTCGGCGTTGCCTATGCTCGGCTGACCACGACGAAGGGCGAGATCGATGGCCGAAGAGCGGGAAGAGCTGAGCTGGGAGCTGTTCGGCACGGCGAGCCGTGAACTGGCTCACACCATCGCCGACGACGGCTTCGCGCCGGACCTCATCCTGTCCATCGCGCGCGGCGGGCTGTTCGTCGCCGGCGCGCTCGGCTACGCGCTCGACGTGAAGAACCTGCACGTGATGAACGTCGAGTTCTACACCGGCGTCGACCAGCGCCTCGACCTCCCGGTGGTGCTGCCGCCGGTGCCCAACGTCGTCGACCTGACGAGCAAGAAGGTGCTGATCGCCGACGACGTCGCCGACACCGGCGCCACGCTCAAGCTGGTGCGCGACTTCTGCGTCGAGCACGTCGCCGAGGTGCGCTCGGCCGTCGTCTACGAAAAGCCGCACTCCACGGTCAAGTGCGAGTACGTCTGGCGGCACACCGACCGCTGGATCAACTTCCCGTGGTCGGTGCTGCCGCCCGTGGTCTCCCGCGAAGGCCAGGTGCTCGATGCCTGATCCGCTCAAGCCGCTCCTCGACCTCGAAGGCGTCGCGGCGGCCGCGAAGTCCGCACAGGACGCGGTGTTCGCGGTCCACCGCCTCCCCGCCAACCTCCGCGGCGGCGCGGCGACGGCGGCCGAAGCGTCGGTCCGCGCGGCTCGCGCGTCGGCCGGCATCGAAGGCGCGAACCCGGAACTGCCCGCCGACGGCGCGGTCGCCGACCCGATCCTCGCCGGCTCGCTGCGCGTCGCGGAGACGTTGGAGACGCTGCTCCCGACGTGGCGCCGGGCACCGATGCAGGCACTGGCCCGCCTGCACGTCCTGGCCGCGGCGGACCTCGTCGACGACCCGGATGCGTTGGGGCGCCCGCATTCCGGCGGTGGCCGGCTGGAGATGCTCGCTCAGCTGGTGACGGGCGCGACGTCCGTGCCGGGCCCGGTCTTGACGGCCGTCGTGCACGGGGAACTGCTGGCACTCAAGCCTTTCGGCAGCGCGGACGGCGTCGTGGCCCGCGCTGCCGCCCGCCTGACGATGGTCGCGACGGGCCTGGATCCGAAGGCCTTGAGCATCCCCGAAGTCGCGTACTTCCGTCGCGTGCCCAAGTACTTGGAGACCGCGGAAGGGTTCGCGAGCGGGACGCCCGAAGGCGTACGCGCGTGGCTGCTCTTCTGCTGCGAAGCATTCGAAGCGGGCGCGCGCGAAGCGAAGAGCATCTCCGACGCGGCGTCTTAACGGGACAGTTTTGCCGACCACTTCTCTTCGATCCGCCCGAACCGCCACACCGCCAGCGCGATGACCCACGTCAGCACGAACAGCCCGACGATCCCGAAGCCGACGTAGTCCAGGTCCACCGACGCGATCGCGGCCAGCGGCCCCGACGTGATGTCCAGCTTCTCGGCGAGGATCGACACCAGCTCGATCGTGCCGATGACGAACGCGACGGCGACCGACAACGTCGTCACCGTGATGTTGTAGAAGATCTTGCGCACCGGCTTCGCGAACGCCCAGCCGTAGGCGAAGTTCATGAAGCAGCCGTCCACCGTGTCGAACAGGCTCATCCCGGCGGCGAACAGGATCGGCAGCACGAGGATCGCGTACCAGGGCAGGGCGAACGTGGCGGCGCCGGCGGCGAGCACCAGCAGCCCGATCTCGGTCGCCGTGTCGAAGCCGAGGCCGAACAGCACGCCGACGGGGTAGATGTGCCACGGCTTGCGCACGGACTTCGTCGCGCCGCGCAGCAGGCGGTTCATCACGCCGCGGTTGTTCAGCTGGTGCTCCAGCGCGGCCTCGTCGAACTCGCCGTGGCGCATCCGCCGGAACACCCGCAGGATGCCGATCAGCACGACGAGGTTCAGGATCGCGATCACGTACAGGAACACGCCGGACACCGACGTCCCGATGATGCCGGTCGCGTCGTGCAACGCCGACGAGCCGTCCTCGACCTGCCCGGCCAGCGCGCGGACACCGAGGGAAAGCAGCAGGCACAGCGCGAAGACGATCGTCGAGTGCCCGAGGGAGAACCAGAACCCGACCGACAGCGGCCGCTGGCCGTCGGCCATCAGCTTGCGGGTGGTGTTGTCGATCGCGGCGATGTGGTCGGCGTCGAACGCGTGCCGCATGCCGAGGGTGAACGCCGTGACGCCGAGGCCGATCCCGAAGACACCGGACGCGCCCAGCGCGTAGTGCTGGGGTGCGACGAAGACCGCCAGCACCACCCAGCCCACGACGTTGAGGAGCAGGATGAACCCGGCCATCCCGCCGATCGACACCCACTCGCGGCGCGAAAGCCCGCGCCGCGAGTCCTCTGTGCCGGCCATCGCCACCCGCCTTCCCTCATCTGAGAGGTTAGACAGGTGAACAGATGAACGGCAATGAATCTCAGCTAGCGCGCACTCGCACCAGATCCAACGCCTTCCGGACGTGCCCACCGGAGACGTGCAGCGCCTTCGCCGCGCTCTTGACGTCCTCCCCGGAGAGCAAGTGCACCAGCGCCACCTTGAGGTCGCCCCCGGCCTCGGTCAGCGCGTCCGAGCAGTCCGCCATCGTCATGCCGGTGGCTTCCTGCAGGATCCGGATGGTCCGGCCGCGCAGCTTCGCGTTCGTCGCCCGCATGCTGACCATCAGGTTCGAGTAGGTGCGGCCCAGCTTGATCATCGTCGCCGTGGAGAACGACGTGAGGATCATCTTCTGCGCCGTGCCCGCCTTCATCCGGGTCGACCCGGCGATCGCCTCCGGGCCGGTGTCGACGGCGATGAGCACGTCGACGCCCGCCGGCTTGGCGGCCTTCGCGTTGCCCGACACCAGCCCGGTGTGGGCGCCCTGGCGCGACGCGGCCAGCAGCGCGCCCAAGACGTACGGCGTCCTGCCCGACGCCGTCAGCCCCAGCACGAAGTCGCCCGGCTGGACCATGGCGGCCATCTCGGCCGCGCCGGCCCCGTCGTCGTCCTCCGCGTTTTCGACGGCCTGGCGCAATGCGCGCTCGCCGCCGGCGTGGTGCGCGATGAACCAGTCCGCCGGCACGTTGAACGTCGGCACGAGCTCGGCCGCGTCCAGCGTGGCCAGCCGCCCGGACGTCCCCGCGCCGACGTAGTGCACCCGGCCGCCCGCCCGCAGGGCGTCGACCGCGTAGTCCACCGCGCGGGCCACCTGCGGCAGCACCTCGGCCACGGCGCCGGCGACCGTGCGGTCCTCGGCGTTGATCGCGCCCAGGATCCCCGCGGTGGACATCAGGTCGATGTCCGTGGTGCGGGGATTGCGGGTCTCGGTCGGCGAATCGACGTGCACCGCCTGCGTGGGGACGGTCATCATGCGCCTCACTTTTTCCGTCATTACTTGCCGGTTTCCCGCGGACGGCGACGGCCGTCCGGCCTGACCCCCAAGCGGTGCGAGCCGACCGCGTCCCGGGTGGCGTCCAGAGCGTTGACCGACGCGTCCATGTGCCGCTGCGCGACGCCGATGAACAGGCAGTCGATGACCGTGAGCTGGGCGATGCGGCTCGCCGTGGCCCCCGAGCGGAACGTGGTTTCCCGCGCCGCCGTGGTCAAAACGTAGTCGGCCACCTCGGTGATCGGGGACCGCGGGAAGTTCGTCACGGCGATGGTGATCGCGCCGTGCTCCCGGGCCACCCGCAGCGCCTCGACGGTGTCGGTGGTCGCCCCGGTGTGCGAGACGCCGATCGCGACGTCTCCCGGGCTCAGCACCGCGGCCGAGGTCAGCATGATGTGCGTGTCCGACCACGAGAAGCACACGCGGCCGATGCGGTGCAGCTTCTGCTGCAGGTCCGCGGCGACGAACGCGCTGGCGCCCACGCCGTAGACGTCCGCGCGGCCGGCGCTCGCGACGACCTCGATCACGCGCTCCAGCGTGGCGACGTCGAGCTGGTCGGCCGTCTCTTCGACGGCACGCGCGTCGGCGAAGCTGACCTTCCCGATGACGGCCGCCAGGTCGTCGTCGGGTCCGATCTCGCCGCCGAGGTTGCGCGTGGTGCGCGCCTCGGTGCGAGCGGTGTCCGCGGCCAGCGCGATGCGCAGCTGCGGATACCCGCCGACGCCGACCGCCTTGCAGAAGCGCGTCACCGTCGTTTCACTCGTGTTCGCGGCCAAGGCGACTTCGGTGATGCTGCGTCTCGCGACGTGCGCGGGATCCTCCAGCACCACCTTCGCCACGCGCTGCTCGGCGCGGGCCAGGCCGGGGAGCAAGGACCGAATCCGCACCAGCGGGCTTGAGTCCGCGTCCCGTACGGCCGTCTGGACCGCTACGGCTTCGGACGGTGCCGCGCCGACTACGGATTCGGTATCACTCACCGTCGGAAAGTTACTAACCGTTGGCATCTGCGACAAGGCTACCCACACCCTTCGGTCGGATCGCAACCCGTCCGTGTCTGCGGATCTGGATTTGCGATTAATCACTGACCAGAAAGTCGCCAACCAGGTCGGTCTTGTTAACGAGGTCAAGCTAACGACTTGGCAACTTAGTGTCGCGGTGCAAACGGCAAAGGGACGGTTAACTGGGCCGGAAGTTCGACGGCGTGCGACAGGCCTGTCACCGTGCGCTCAACTGCCAACCCTCTGCGACGAAAACGGCGGGGTTCCGTTCACCGTCGAGGAGTGAACGGCCGCTCTCGGTGACTTTCACACCGTCGACCGAAACACCGCGGCCCGTGTAACTCGGATCGGTGCTGTAACGCCACCTGAGGCTCACCGACGCGCCCTGGGGCAGCGCGCCGCTCGCCTTCCACCAGGCACGGTGCCCGTGTCCGGAGAGCGACATCACATCTCCGGAGGGTGCGCCCGGCCCGGAAACCGATAGCGCGATCGGTTGCCAGTTCACCCCGTCGGTGGACGCTTGCAGCTGTAATGGATCAGTACTTCCCTCGGTGTCCACGAAGGCGTAAAAGGACACCCGTGCTTGATCACTTTGCGTAGTAAACGGGCGGGTACTCAGCGTGGCGGCGCTCGCGTTACCCAGCGTGCTCGTCCACGCGTCCTTCCCGACCTTGGGTTTGACGGCCATCGCCCTGGCCAGCGACGTCGCCCACACCTGGCGCGCGGTGTTGATCGAGCCCCAGTTCCGGCTCGGGTGCACGCGGTTGGTCAGCAGGATCGCGAAGGAGCGCGACTCGGGGTCGATGACCAGCGTCGTCCCGGTGAAGCCGGTGTGCCCGGCGGTGACCGGGGAGGCCAGCGCGCCCATGTACCAGGGCTGGTCGAGCTCGAAGCCCAGGCCGTGCGCGTCGTCCGGGAACTGCTGGTTGTAGTTCGTCAGCATCATCTGCCGCACGGTGTCCTCGCCGAGGATCCGGTGCCCGCGGTAGCTGCCGCCGTTGAGCATCGTCTGGGCGAGGACGGCCATGTCGTTCGCGGTGCTGAACACCCCGGCGTGCCCGGCGACGCCGCCGAGCGACCACGCGTTCTCGTCGTGCACGCTGCCGCGCACCATCCCGCGCGGCGGGTTGGCCTCGTACTCCGTCGCGGCGATCCGGTTCAGCTTCGACGCGGGCGGGTTGTACCCGGTGTCGACCATGCCCAGGGGCGCGGTGATCCGGTCGTGGACCACCTTGTCCAGCGACTGCCCGGTCAGCTTCTCGACGATGAAGCCGAGGGTGAGCAGGTTGATGTCGGAGTAGAGGTAGGTCGTGCCTGGCTTGTTCTTCAGCGGGCTGTCGAGCACCGCCTGCCGGCGGGACGGGATGTCGGGGTAGCCGGCCCACAGCGACGGGATCGGGTCGGCGTCGAACCCGGAGACATGCGTGAGCAGCATCTTGATCGTGATGGCTGCCTTGTCGCCGGTGGCGAACTCCGGGAAGAACCGGCTCACCGGGGTGTCGATGGTGAGCTGACCGCGTTCGACGAGCTGCAGCACGGCGATCGAAGTGAACAGCTTCGAGATCGACGCCATGTCGAAGATGGTGTCGTTGCGCATCGGGACCTGCTGGTCGGCGGGCAGTTCGGTGCCCGCGGCGTCGGCGTATCGCAGGGCGCCGCCGACGGCGTACCGGTCGACGACCACGCCGTCGTGGGCCAGCAGGCCGACGGCGCCGGAGAAGTGCGGGTGCCCGGTGGCGTCCGGCTTCGTCCAGCTCGCGAGGAAGTCCTCGGCGGCCTTGATCGGTGCCGGATCGAGGTTGGCCTCCTTCGGCTTGCCGTCGCGCAGCGTCGTCCACAGCGAGGCGAACCCCTGCTGCGGCCGGTCGAAGCGGCCCGCTTCGTCGTGGCGTCCGGTGATGGCGCTGGCTCCCGAGGTCAACGTGGTCAGCGCGACCAGCACTCCGGTGGCCGCGGCGAGGACCTTCCTAGCACGCACGAGTTCTCCCTCAGCGGTAGAGCAGGTAGCGACGACGTTTCCGGTCGAACTCGGCCAGCTCGGCCCGCCAGGCCCCGGTGACCTCGTCGACGCCCGCGCCTGCGTCGACCATCGTCCGGAGCCGGTCGGAGCCAGAGAGCTTGTCGATGTAGTTGTCGGGGCGCCAGGCGAAGACGTCCGGGTGCAGCGCCTTCGCCGTGACGAGCATGGCGACCGCGGTGCGGATCGCGTCGAAGGCCCGCGGGTCGTCGACGCTGACCTGCACGCCTCCGCAGGTCTGGTTGACGAACTTGCTGAACGTCGGCACGAAGTAGATCTCGCGGAACCGGGCGCCGGGCAGCGCGAGGTCCTCGAGCTTCTCGCGCCAGCTCCAGTCGAGCCCGGGCGCGCCGATGATCTCGAACGGCCGGGTCGTGCCGCGGCCCTCGGAGAACACCGTGCCTTCGAACATGCCGGTGCCCGGGTAGACGAGCGCCGTGTCCGGCGTCGGCATGTTCGGGCTCGGCAGCACCCAGTTCAGCCCGGTCTGCGCGAAGAGCGTGTCGCGCTGCCAGCCGCGTACCTGGACGACGTCGAGACGCTCCAGCTTCACGCCTTCGGCGGGCAGGAACTCTTCGGCGAAGAAGCGCGCCAGCTCGCCGACGGTCATACCGTGCTGCTGGACGATCGCCTTCTTCCCGATGCCCGAGGAGAACTTCGGGTCGAGCAGCGGGCCGGCCGCCCGGCCGCCGATCGGGTTCGGCCGGTCGAGCACGACGAAGGCGGCTTTGACCTGCGCCGCGGCCACCATCGCCGTGTAGAGCGACCAGATGTAGGTGTAGAAGCGCGCGCCGACGTCGGCGATGTCGAAGACGACCGTGTCGACGCCTGCCTTGGTGAACAGCGAAGCGAGCTTCGTCGCGTCGACGCCGTACGCGTCGTACACCGGCACGTCGGTGCGCGGGTCGGTGTAGTCGCCTTCGGAGCCGCCGGCCTGCGCGCTGCCGCGGAAGCCGTGCTCGGGCCCGAAGGCCGCGACCGGCTTCACGCCGGCCGCGACCATCGAGTCGACGATGTGGTCGCCGTTCAGCAGGACCCCGGTCGGGTTCGACAGGACGCCGAGCTTGCGGCCCGCGAAGGACCGCCAGCCCTGCGCGGCCAGCTGCTCGGCGCCGGTGAGGACGCGGCCGGGGTGTGCCTGGGCCTGCTGCGGTGCCGGTGTCTCGGGCTGGGCCCCGGCGACGGCCGAGCCGCCCGCCAGGGCCGGGACCGCGAGCGCTCCCGCGCCGAGGAAGTGGCGCCGGTTCAGGTTCACCAGGTCAGCCCGTGGCCGAAGGGGTACTTCACGGTGTGCACGTCGGCCCCCGCCGGGATGTCGACCGGCAGCTTCCCGGTCGGCTTCGTCTCGCCGAGGATCACCTTCGCCAGTGCTTCCAGCGTCGGCCCGATGTAGCCGTAGGTCGCCAGCCAGGTCTTGACCGTGGACGCGTAACCCGCGTCGTAGGGGATCTGCGCGGCGACCGCGACGACCGGCTTGCCGGTGGCCTGCAGGGCGTCGAGGAGCTTGGTCTGCAGCGGGAAGCCGCCGATGTTGTTGGTCAGCACGACGACGAGGTCGGCGTTCTTGGCGTTCGCGACCGCTTGCGCGATCTGGGCGTCCGTCGGGGCCTGACCGGTCTGGTACGCCGTCGCGGCCGTCCCGTGGGCGGTCAGCTTCTGCGCGAGCGTCGTCGTCGTGGCGACGCCCCAGCCGGTCACGAGCGCCGTGGCGGGCTTCTGCTTCAGCGGGAGGACACCGGCGTCGTTCGCGACGGCCGTGATGCCGCGGTCGGCGATGTCCTGCGCCGTCTTGAGGTTCGCCGGCGTGCCGACCGTCTTCATCACGCGGTTCGGGTCGACGAACGGCGAGAAGAGGATGCCGCGCTCGAACTTCAGCTTCAGCACGCGCAGCACGCTCTGGTCGATCCGCTGCATCGGGATCTCACCGGACTTCACCGCGGCGAGCACGGAGTTGATGGCGACGTCGAGGTGCACCGGCATGAGCAGCTGGTCGACGCCGGCCTTGAGCGCGAGGACCGGGATCTCGGCGTCGCTGTGCATCTCGCGCACGCCCTGCATTTCGAGGGAGTCGGTGATGACGACGCCCTGGTAGCCCAGCTCGCCCCGCAGCTTGCCGGTGACTATCGGCTTCGACAGCGTCGCCGGCTCCAGCGACGGGTCGAGGCTCGGGAACTGGATGTGCGCGGTCATGATCGAGTCGATGCCGGCCTTGATGGCGGCCTTGAACGGCGGCACGTCGGTGGCCCGCCACTGGTCTTCGGTGCTGTCGATCCGCGGCAGCCCGGTGTGGCTGTCGGTCGGGGCGGCGCCGTGGCCGGGGAAGTGCTTCGAGGTGGCCGCGACGGACTTCTGGAAGCCCTTGATCTCGGCGGTGACGAAGTCGCTGGCCAGGCCGGGCTGCCCGGCGAAGGACCGGACGCCGATGACCGGGTTGACGGGGTTGGAGTTGACGTCCGAATCGGGCGCGAAGTCCTGGTTGATCCCGACGGCCCGCAGTTCCTGGCCGAGGATGGTGGCGGCCTTCGTCGCGCGGCCGGTGTCGCGCCCGGCCGAGATGGCCATCGCGTTGGGGAACTCGGTGGCCGGCGCGCCCATCCGGGTCACCGTGCCACCTTCCTGGTCGGCGCCGATCTGCAGCGGGATGTGCGCCCCGCTGCCGATGGCGGCCTTCTGGAGGCCGTTGGACAGCTTCGCGACCTGCACGGGGTCGTCGAAGTTGTCGCGCGAGTCGTTGTTGAAGTAGATGACGCCGCCGAGGTGGTACTTCCGGATCACCTGCGCCGCGGTGTCGACCCCGAAGTCCGTCTGGTTCTTCGGGTTCACCTCGTCGGCCGACTTGCCGTTCACCCAGGTGACGAACAGCTGCCCGACCTTCTGCTCGAGCGTCAGCCCGCGCAGCGCCTGTGTCGCCGCGGCCTCCGCCTGCGCGTCCGCGCTCAACCGCGGTGCGCTCGCCGCGGTCGCGACACCCACACCGGTGAGGGCGAGCACCCCCGCGACGGGCAGGGCGAGCGCATGGAACCTCCGATTTCGGGTCGTCACGACCAGCCTCCCAGAAAAGTTGCGGGCGCTCGGCGGACGTCAGAAGTCCACTCGGAAGCGCCAGTATCGGGAAGCTACTCACCGAATCCGTCGATGTCCATCGGCCGACCGCACCAACGTCCCGTTTTTACCCGTATCGTTAATAAAGCCGCCTTTCGCATGGTGCATGGGGGCCTATCGGGGGGGGTGCCCCGCCTGCCCCGGAATTAAAAGGAGGGGGCGCCCGTGGCATTGGGCCGAGGGGCGCCGCCTGCAAGCGCGAACTTCTCGGGCGACCAAGCGTGCAACTCTGGTCGTACCTACATGGACTCGGCGTGTGGCGTCCCACTACGCAGTCCCTAGACGACGAGCCTCCCGCGGCGCGCTGCGCGTGGGTACCCGGAGTCCGCGCACGGAGATTCGCCGGGGTGGAACAGGCTTCTCTTCTACCTGCTCCCTGGCCGAACGAACGTCCGCACTTACTTTCTACGCCGTGAGCCCGGTCACTTCAAGTGCGCGGATGGGTGCACCGGTACAGAGGCTGGATCGGGTGACACGGGCACCCTGCGCGACGGACAATTCGGGGCTGGGCCAAGCAAAAGCGGACGCCGTACGGCCGTGTGGGTGGCGGCCCGGCCGGCTATCGGGACCGACGGCGACGATTGAGGCCGTACCAGGTCGCTCCGGCGGCCACCGCGCCGACGCCGAGGGCCACCATTCCCGCCGATCGTGTCGGGATCCGGCTGCGCAGCGACATGGGCCGGTCGAAGGCCAGGATCGGCCAGCCGCGGTCCAGGGCCTCGCGCCGCAGGAGCTTGTCCGGGTTGACCGCGTGCGGGTGCCCGACGACCTCCAGCAGCGGGATATCGGTGCTCGAGTCGGTGTAGGCGAAGCACTCGGCGAGGTCGTACCCGTGGGTAGCGGCGAGTTGCTTCGCGGCAACGGCTTTGTTGGCGCCGTAGCAGTAGAAGTCGACTTCGCCGGAGTAGCGGCCGTCCACGATCTGCATCCGCGTGGCCACGCTCCGGGTCGCGCCGAGCATTTCCGCCACCGGCGCGACGACCTCCTCGCCGGTCGCCGACAGCACGATGACGTCGTGCCCGTCCTCGCGGTGGCGCGCGATCAGCTCCGCCGCCTCCACGTACACGAGCGGGTCGACGACGTCGTGCAGGGTTTCGCGGACGATCGCCGAAACCTGCGCGACGTCCCAGCCGGCGCACAACGCGGAAACCTCGGCCCGGAGCCGCTCGGTCTTGTTCTCGTCGGCGCCGGCGAGTGAGAACACCAGCTGCGCGTAGGCACTGCGCAACGCGGCGCGACGGTTGATCAATCCTTCTTTGAGCAATGGTTTGCTGAACGCCAGCGCACTCGACGAGGCGATGATCGTCTTGTCCAGGTCGAAGAACGCGGCCACCGCGTGCTCCGGGCCCGGCTTCCGGATGCGCGGGAGCGCGCTGCTCGGTTCGGCCACGTGCCCAGGATAAGAGCTTGATCGCGGCGCGTCCCGTTGATCCACCACCTGCGTGCCGTGTCGGACGGAAAATCCATGACAGGAAGGCACTTCCGGGGCGCTGTGCCGTTATCGAACTGTGTGCCTCGCCCGGCGCGCGAACCGGCTACCGGCGGAGTTACAGTGAGGGAGTCCGGTGTCCAACCGGGCCGGTTCAGTCCGACCCCCCGGGGCTGAACCCACGGCGGCCCCCGTCCCTCCCCCCTGGCGGGGGCCGCCCTCTTACCTCTCGGTTCGCGCCTCTCGGCGCCGGCGGCTTGCCTTCCGCTTACCTTTCTCGATTCCGTTTTCCCGGGCCGGATCATCGTTTCTTCGGCGCGGGAAATCTTCGAACGCGGGTATTCCCCGCATTTTCCGCCGCACGTGCGTCGCGGGCGGGCGCGATCCTGTCACAGCCCACCGACGGAACCGGCGCGCGAGCCGTCCGCGGGACGGCAGTTGTCCACAACACCCCGGTTGTCCACAGCCGCCCGTCCGCCCCGTTGCGCCCCCGAGCCCCCCACCGCGACGGTGGAACCCGGGCCACCCACGGCCCGCACCGACGACGGGGGAGGAACGCATGACGGGGGAACGACCGATCGTGGTCGCCGCGGACGAAACGGTGCTCGACGAGATCCTGCGCGTGGCCGCGGTCGCGGGCTGCGAGTTCGACCGGGCACCGGACCTGACGGCGGCCCGCGCGCACTGGGCCCGGGCACCGCTGGTGGTGCTCGACGAAGAAGCCGCGCGGCTTTCGCCGGTCTTGCCCCGGCGGGGCGGGATCCTCCTGGTCTGCAAGGGCAGCCCGGGGACGACGACGTGGGAGCACGCGTTCCGCGTCGGCGTTGAGCGCGTGATCTCGTTACCGGACGAGGAGTCCGAGCTGGCGAGTGCCTTCGCCGACATCGTCGAGACCCCGGCGGAGGAGGCGGGCCTGGTACTCGCCGTGGTCGGCGGCCGGGGCGGCGCGGGCGCGTCGGTCTTCGCCGCGACGCTGGCACTGGCGGCCGACCGGGAACCGGGCGGCGCCCTGCTGGTGGACTGCGACCCGCTGGGCGGCGGCCTGGACTTGTTGCTGGGCCTGGAAAAGACGCCGGGGCCGCGCTGGTCGGAGGTGCGGCTGAGCGGCCGCGTGTCCGTACCGGCGCTGGCAGCGGCACTCCCGCAACGAAGACATCGAGGCGGCAGCCTGCCGGTGCTGGCGTGCGGCCGGGAGGGCGAAGGTCCAGCGGTCGAGTCCCTGTCGGCGGTCCTCGCGGCCGGCCGGCGAGCGGGCCGCACGGTGATCTGCGACCTCCCGCGCACCCTGGGCGACGCGGCGGCGGAAGCGGTCGCCGTAGCCGACCTGGTGGTGCTGGTGGTGCCGGTGGAGTTCCGCGCCTGCATGGCGGCGAAGCAGGTGCTGCGGCCCTTGTCGCAACTGACGGCCCGCCTGGGTGTGGTCGCGTGTGGACGGTCCCGCGCCGGCGTCTCGCCCGTCCGGACGGCGGGGCTCCTCGGCCCGCCCCTGCTGGCGTCGATGGCACCGGAGCGAGGCTTACCGGTGGCGATCGAACGCGGCGAGTTCCCGGCCAAGCCATCCGGCCCCCTGGCAACGGCGGCCGCGGACGTCTTGGCAGTAGCCCGCCGCGAGGCCCGGGCGGCAGCCCGATGAGCACCCCGCTCCGCCCGCCGGGACCCCCGATCAGGGTGTCCGAACTCCTGCTGCCCACGCTCCTGACCCTGGCCGGCCGCGGTCCGGTAAGTGCGGCGAGCTTCCTGGCGGTGC
This sequence comes from Amycolatopsis ponsaeliensis, assembly GCF_030182635.1. Classification (NCBI taxonomy): domain Bacteria; kingdom Bacillati; phylum Actinomycetota; class Actinomycetes; order Pseudonocardiales; family Pseudonocardiaceae; genus Amycolatopsis; species Amycolatopsis ponsaeliensis. Next base: position 130,891 of record NZ_JAPZLD010000019.1, on the reverse strand, counting down.
TAGCGGGCACCCGCGTGACCGCCGCTGGCGCCCGGACCGGGGCGGTGAAACGGTGATCGCCGACTTCGTGGACTGCGCTTTGGCCGGCTGTGGCCCGGTGAGTGCGGCGAACTCCCCAGCCATGCCGGTCGGCACCCCGGGTGACCGCCGGCCGCATCCGGAAGGCGGCGAATCGGTGGCTATCGACTTCGTGGACCTCGCCCCGGCTGGCTACAGCCCGGTGAGTGCGGCGAGCTTCCTGGCCGTGCTGGCGGGCACCCGTGTGACCGCCGCCCGCACCCGGACCAAGGCAGTGAACCCATGACCACCGACTTCGTCGACCGCGTCCGCAATCGCCTCGCCGGCGACCGCCGCCAGGCCGACCCGGTCGCCGTCGCGACGGCGGTCCGCGCCGAAGCCGGCGGCGCTCTGGGCCACGACGCGGTGCTCGACGCGGCCCGCCGAGCCCGCGACGAGTTCGTCGGCGCCGGCCCGCTGGCCCCGCTCCTCGAGAACCCGGTGACGACCGACGTGCTCGTCACCGGCCCGGCCGAGGTCTGGACAGACGGCCCGGAAGGCCTGACCCGCACCTGCATCACATTCGACGGCGAAGAAGCAGTCCGCCGCCTGGCCCAGCGCCTCGCACTCGCGGCAGGCCGCCGGCTCGACGACGCACAGCCCTATGTGGACGGCTGGCTACCTGGCAACGGTCCCCACGGCCGCATCCGGGTGCACGCCGTCCTTCCCCCGGTCGCGGCCGGCGGCACCTGCTTGTCCCTGCGCGTCCTCCGCCCGGCGACGCACGACCTCTCGACGCTGCAGGAGCTCGGCGCGTTCGACGCGAACGGCGCGAAGCTGCTGGAGACGGTCGTTACGCGACGAATGGCATTCCTCGTCACCGGCGGCACCGGCGCGGGCAAGACGACGCTCCTCGCCGCGCTGCTCGGCGCGGTCGACCCGGCCGAGCGGATCGTCTGCGTCGAGGACGCGGGCGAGCTGCAGCCCGCGCACCCGCAGTTCGTCAGCCTCGTCGCCCGCCCGGCCAATGTGGAGGGTGCGGGCGCGGTGGGCCTGCCGGAGCTCGTCCGCCAGGCGCTGCGCATGCGTCCCGACCGGCTGGTGGTGGGCGAGGTCCGCGGCGCCGAGGTCGGCGCCCTGCTCGCGGCCTTGAACACGGGCCACGACGGCGGCGCGTGCACGGTCCACGCGAACTCACCGGCCGAGGTACCGGCCCGCATCGAGGCCCTGGCGGCACTGGGCGGCCTCGGTCGCGATGCGGTGCACAGCCAGCTGGTCGCGGCGATCCGGGTGGTCCTCCACATGCGACGCGAGCCCGGTGGCCGCCGCCGGCTCGCGGAGGTCGGCGTGCTCCGCGCGGAACGCGGCCGGGCACGAGTGGTCCCGGTGTGGCGCGCGGGCCGCTGGACGGTCGACCGCCATCTGTTCGTCACGACGGGGGCGATCGCATGCTGATCCTGCTGCTGGTGCGCATTTCCTTACTAGTGAACATCTTCCCGCGCCGGAGAAGGAGATCGCGATGATCACGCCGTGGTTCCCGCTCTGCGTGGGCGCAGCCCTGGCGTGCTGGCCCGCGGCCCCGACCCGGCTCCAGGCGGCGGTCGAGCAACCTACGACAGTCCGCGTTCCGGACGTGTGGGCGGTGGTCCGCTGGCTGCTCCCGGCGGCCCTCGCGGGCTTGCTCGCGGGGCTCGGAGGCGCGATCGCCGCAGGCGTCCTGACATTGGCGTGGCGCCAGGAGCGGCAAGCCCACAGTCGGGCGACCACGGACCTGGAAATGGCAGCCCACACAGCGACGGCGTTGCGAACGATGGTGTCGGAGCTGCGCTCCGGCGCCCACCCGGTAACAGCGGCGGAAGCTGCGGCAGAGGTCGTCCCGGCGGTAGCGGACGACCTCCGCGCACTGGCGACGTCAGCCCGCCTCGACGGCGAGCTGCGGGCTCCGGCCCTCCCGGAACTGGCCGCGGCCTGGACCCTGGGCAAGCGCTACGGCCTCCCGATGGCAGACGTCCTGAACGCAGCCCGCAGCGACGCCGAAGCAAGCTTGACATTCGCCCGCCGAACGCGAGCAAAGCTGGCCGGCCCCCGAGCAAGCGCGGCGGTGCTCACAGGCTTGCCCGCCTTGTGCATCGTGCTCGGCCAGGCGATGGGCGCATCCCCGCTGCCGGTGCTGACGGAGAGCGCGCCGGGTCAGCTGTTACTGGTGATCGGCAGCCTCCTGCTCTGGGCGGGAACGGCCTGGTGCCGCGCCTTGACAGGCCGGGTGCGAATCCGATGACCGCCACCGCGTCCCAGTTCCTTACTCGCACGCGCACCAGGCGAGGACGGACCCGATGAACGCCACCGCACTCCTTCTCTTCGCCGCGGCCCTCCTCACCTGGCCGAGCGACTCCGCCGCGGCACAGCGCTTCACCTGGCTGGCCGGCGGCACGACCCCCGAACCACGCAAGTGGCCCCGAACAGTCCCACCCATCGCGACCACCCTGGGCGGCGTATCGACGGCAGTACTCATCGGCGGACTGCCCGGAGTGGTCGCAGGCGTTCTGGTGACCGCCGCCGGCTGGTGGACGATCCGCCGCACCCGGCGCCCGCGCGCCCCCACCGTCGACCTGGCGGCGAAGCTCCGGCTCGCCGGAACCCTCGATCTCCTCGCGGCGTGCCTCCGCGCCGGGCTGCCGGTCCCCTCGGCCCTCGACGCGGTGGCCAGTACGGCACCGGCCGAGGCGGGTGCGGCCCTGCACTCGACGGCCGGCCTCCTCGCTCTCGGCTCCGGCCCGGAGGAGGCATGGGCGCCGGTGCAGGCCATCTCCGGCCTCGGGGAACTGGTGGCCGCGGCGATCCGGACGTCCCGCTCGGGCGCGGCCTTCGCCGCGGCGGCCGCCGACCTCGCCGGACGGTTCCGCGAGGAGCTGGCCACCGAGGCGGAGGAGCGCGCGGAACGAGCCGGGGTGGCGCTGGCGCTGCCGGTCGGCCTGTGTTTCCTGCCGGCCTTCTTCTGCCTGGGCGTGCTCCCGGTCGTCCTCAGCCTGGCCGCCCGCCTCGGCCCGCTCTTCTGACCACCGATAAGTACCGAAGGGAAATCCCATGCGCGCATCCCACCGCCATCCCCGCTCAGACGACGGCTCGACAACGGTCGAGTACGCGATCGTCACGGTCGCCGTCGCGGCCTTCGCGGCTGTCCTCTACACACTCCTCACCGGCGACTCGGTGGTCTCGTGGCTGACGAGCCTGGTCATGAAGGCCCTGACGGTGCCGTCGTGAGCCGCGAAGACAAAGGCGCGGTGACGGTCGAAGCGGCACTCGGCCTGGCCGGCCTGACGGTGGTGACAGTCCTCCTGGTCGCAGGGCTAACAGTGCTGACGAGCCAGCTGCGCTGCACGGACGCGGCCCGCGAGGCAGCCCGTCTCCTGGCGAGAGGCCAGCCCCACGAGGCAGCGGCAGCTGTCCACGAGATAGCCCCGGCAGGCGCAAGCCTCGACATCGAAAAGGCAGGCGGCGAGATAACGGTCAAGGTAAGCGCCCACCCGGCTGGCGGGTTGCTCCCGGCGATCGACCTGAAGGCAACGGCGTATGCAGTGGCTGAGCCAGGCACGGAGACTCCCGATGCCGCAGGTTGACCCACGCCGCGGCACCAACGACCCGGAGGACAGCAATGAGGTCGGCCGCGCGGGCCGTGGGTGCGCGGCCCAGCAGGACAGCATCGAGGCTGGCCGCCCGTGCGCTGCCGGTCGGCAGCAGGACAGCGGCGTGGCCACGATCTGGACAGCGATGGCGGTGGCCGCGCTGGCCGGGGTGGCGGTCCTGGCCTGCTGGCTCGGGGCAGCGGTCCTGGCCCGCCACCGCGCAGAGAGCGCGGCCGACCTGGGCGCACTCGCCGCAGCCGCGCACGCGGCGGAAGGCCCAACCCGAGCTTGCGAGCGCGCCAGGTGGGTGGCCGACCGGATGGCGGTCAGCCTCCTGACCTGCCGATGGCAGCGGCTGGACGCCTTCGTCGAGGTCCAGGCACCAGGCCTCGGCCTCGCCGGATTGCCGGGTCCCGCTGCAAGGGCTCGCGCCGGCCCCACCGGTCAACCACCGTGAGCCGCGGAGAGCGGACGCGCCGCCCGGGCGGTAGGGCGCCGGCGCCCTCGGGGCTGCGATCATCTGGCCGGCCCGAGCAGCCCAAGCACCGGCCTACCTGCAGCCCCATTCCCGGGCTTCGGTCGCAGCCCCCGCTCCAGCCCAGCCCCTGTCTCAGCTTGGCCTGAGCCTCCGCCTGGCCCTGGCCCTGGCCCAGCTCAGCTCGGGCTCCGGCCTGAGTCCAGTCTCAGCGAGGCCCGGGCGGCCCGGCCTGGCCAGCCCGCCCGGACTTGTCCCAGCCCAGCCCAGCCCAGCCCAGCCCAGCCCCGATCCGATCCGACTCAGCCCAGCGCCGGTCGCGTCTCCGGCCTGAGTCCGCCTCTGGTCCAGCCCTGGCACCGGCCCAGCCCGGCCACGCCGTAGCCCATCCCCTGCCTTGGGCCCAAGCCCCAGCCCCGACCACCCACCCACAACAACCGACTCCACCCCCGCTGCCCGTTCACCGGGACCCCTCCCACCACCGCCGCCCGGCGGACGCCGACCGGTCGGTATGCCACGGTGACCGGCTGATCCGTCCGGGCGGACGATGAGCGGCCGATGGTCACGGGCAGCGGTCGGTAGTGCACGGCGAGCGGTCGAAACCGGTGCCTACCTGGGCCGATAGGACGCGTCTCGGCGCCCGCACGCCCCGCGCCAGGGCTCTCGATCCTGGGCCTTCGCACGACGAACGGTCCGTGGGCGGCTGCCGTTCACCGCCGACAGACGCCGCCGGGTTCGGTCGGGCGGTAGAGATCACTGGGCGTTCATCGCCGCGTAACCACCGGTTGTCGCGCGGGGGTTCCGGGCAATGTGCAACTTGCCGTTAAGTGAGATGTGCGACACCACGACAGCGTTTAGCTCCGGGGTCGCGGAGAACCGGAACCTAAGGCAGGAAGACAATGTTGGACGCGAATTGGCCGGACAGCTGGCGCGGCGCCTTCCGCATCGAACTGCGGGCGGAGGCGATCGGCCTCGCCTGGCGTGGCTGGCCGGTGCTCCCGGGCGTCAACCCCGCTCCGCTCGGCGGCGACGACCTCACTTGGCGTCGTCCGGTCCCGGCCAGTGACAACTGGCGCGAGCAGATCGGCACCCACGCCCACGAGGTCGCCACCTGGTTCTCCGACCGGACCCACAGCCTGCTCGTCGCCACCGGCACCGTGCTCGACGCCATCGAGGTCGACGACGAACTCGGCAAGCGCGCCTGCCGCCTGCTCCGCACCCTCGGTCACCCGGCGCCGATCATCGCGCTGCCGAACGGCCGCTGGCTCTTCCTCACCACCGTCGCCGACCGTGTCCCGGCCGAGCTGGCGACCCACGCTTCGATCCAGTGGCACGGCAAGGACAGCTACATCCCGCTGCCCCCGTCGCCCTTCCAGCACGGTGTCGTGCACTGGCGCGTCAAGCCCGAGGTCTGCGGCTGGCAGCTGCCGGACGCCGCCGAGGTGCACGACGTCCTCGTGCGCGCCCTGGCCGGCGCCGACGCCGCGCAGCTGGTTCAGACCACCGCGGCCTGACCCACCCGAACCACCGCCGGCGGCCGGTCCCAGCCCGGTCGAGGCGGAGCAGGACACAACTCCATGAACCACCAAAGTGGCCGTCTAGGCGCCGTGTTGACGCAACGCCCCGAGCACGGTGCTCAAGACAGCCACTGCCCCCGCCTTGTCCAGCGGATCGTTGCCGTTCCCGCACTTCGGCGACTGGACGCAGGACGGGCATCCCGTCGGGCACTCGCAGGAGACGATCGCCTCCCGCGTAGCGACCAGCCACGGGACAATCGCGGCATAACCGCGTTCGGCGAATCCCGCACCCCCGGGATGGCCGTCATGCACGAACACCGTCGCCTCCCCGGTGTCTTCGTGCCACGCGGTACTCACCCCGCCGATGTCCCATCGGTCGCACGTAGCGAACAGCGGTAGCAGGCCGATCGCCGCGTGCTCGGCGGCATGCAGGGCACCGGGGACCCGTGCCGGAACCAATCCGGCACCCCCCGGTGCCCTGCCACCCTCGTGAACGGACCCCCGACCGTTCGCCAGGGTCTCCTCCCCGGTCCCCACCGGCCCCGCAGATTCGGTCCCCACCCGATGGCCCCCGGTCCCCGCCACGCCATCGGCCCCGGAAACGCGCACGTCCGCGTGCCGCGGTTCCGCAGGCCCGAGCAGTTCCGACGAGACCGTGTACCAGACCGCTCGCGTGCGCAGGCTCTGCTCCGGCAGGTCGAGCGGCGTGTGGTCCAGCACCTCACCCGACGGACGTCGCCGCAGGTAGCCGACCACCTGTGATGTCACCGCCACCTCGCCGAGGCACACGCTCACCCCGCCGAAGTCCTGCTTCTCCTGCGTGCTCAGCACCGCGATGTCCACGATCTCGCGCGGGGTCGTCGTCCAGTCCGGGTTCTCGGCGTGCACCATCGCCAGCCCCTGCTCCAAGTCCAGCTCGTCGACCACGTACGACGACCCCTGGTGCAGGTACACCGCGCCGGGGTGGACCGCGAAGCACGCCGACCCCGGGTCGACCGTTCCCAGCATCCGCCCGGAGTCCGACTCGACCACCGCGACCTGCTCGCCGCCCGTCCCGCGGATGCCGACCTCGGCGTGCGGCCGGTCCCGGGACGTCCAGTACCAGCCGCTCGACCTGCGCCGGAGCAACTTCTGCTCCGCCAGTTCGGTCAGGACTTCCTGGGCCGCCGCGCCGCCGAACATCTCCAGCTCGGCGAGCGTCAGCGGCAGCTCGGCCACGGCACACGCGAGCTGCGGCGCCAGCACGTACGGGTTCGCCGGGTCGAGCACGGCCGTCTCGACCGGACGCTCGAGCAACGCCGCCGGGTGGTGCACCAGGTACGTGTCGAGCGGATCGTCCCGCGCCACGAACACCACCAGCGCCGAGTCGCCGGAGCGGCCCGCTCGCCCGGCCTGCTGCCAGAACGACGCGAGCGTGCCCGGGTAGCCGGCCAGCACCACGGCATCCAGCCCCGCGATGTCGACGCCGAGCTCCAGCGCGTTGGTCGTCGCGACACCGAGCAGGCGTCCCGACAGCAACGCCGCTTCAAGCGCTCGCCGTTCCTCCGGAAGATAGCCGGACCTATACGCCGCAACGGTTTCCGTCAGCCGCGGGTCCACTTCGGACAAAATGCGACGCGCACCCAGCGCGGCCAGCTCCGCGCCCCGCCGCGACCGGATGAACGCCAGTGACCGCGCGCCTTCGACGACCAGCTCGGCCAGGATCCGCGACGTCTCCGCGCCCGCCGACCGCCGGACCGGCGCGCCGTTCTCCCCGGTCAGTTCCTCCAGCAGCGGCGGCTCCCACAACACGACCGTCCGAGCGCCGCGCGGCGAAGCGTCCTCCGTGACCGCCTCGCACGAAACCCCGGTGAGCCGCGAAGCGAACGAAGCAGGCGAAGCCGTCGTCGCCGAAGCAAGCACGAACACCGGCGAAGCGCCGTAATGCTCGGCAACGCGCCGAAGCCGCCGAAGCAGCAGCGCGACGTGCGAGCCGAAGACGCCGCGATAGCTGTGGCACTCGTCGACCACCACGCAGCTGAGCCGCCGGAAGAACTGTGCCCACCGCCCGTGCTGCGAAAGGATCCCGCGGTGCAGCATGTCCGGGTTGGTGAACACCCAGTTCGCGTGCGCGCGCACCCAGTCGCGCTCCACCATCGGCGTGTCCCCGTCGAACGACGCCGCCCGGACACCCGGGACGTCCAAAGAGGACACTGACCGCAGCTGGTCCGCCCCCAGCGCCTTGGTCGGCGACAGGTACAGCGCGTTCGCCTTCTCGCCCGCGGCCAGCCGGGACAGCACCGGCAGCTGGTAGGCCAGCGACTTACCCGACGCCGTGCCGGTCGAAATCACGACATGACGACCCTCGTAAGCGTGCGACGCGGCTTCGGCTTGGTGCGCCCAAGGAGCCGAAACGCCGCAGTCACTCAGCGCAGTCACGACGGCCGGATCGGCCCACGACGGCCACTCTGTGTAACGCGCGTTCCGGCCCGGAAGGTCCGCCACGTGCGTGACCGGATCCTCGCGCGACGGGATGCCGGCGGTCACCCGCCCCAGCAGCCGCCGGCCCCGTGAGTCGTCCACCAGCCGAGCTTCGCACAGGGGTCCGACAGTTTCCGCATCCCGGAGCGATCCCCAAGCGCGCCAACGGATCGGCGAACGAGTGATCGATCAAGTGAGGAGCCTCACAAGGTAACGGAATGTACCGTCACCGGGACGGCGTGAAGACGCTGGTTGCGATACCAATACACTCCCGCAATCCACACCCTCTGTGGTGAGCGTCATGTGAGACGTGCGTTGCTGCCCGGCTAGCGTGTCGCTCCGTACAGGGTCCATGCCAGCGCCGGCCGTGTCGAACCCTCGGCTCGTCGACGCTGGCGATCGGCGACGTCTCCTGGAGGACGAATGTCACGGCAGTTCCTCGCGGAGGGCGCGGGCAGTATTGCGCTCACCGGAGGTGGCTACACGATTGTCGGTGTAGTCGCCGTGGTCGCGCTTGCCGCACTCGTCATCGGCTACGTCCTGCTCAAGGAGGTGCTGGCCGCGGGCCAGGGCACCGCCAAGATGCAGGACATCGCCAAGGCGGTGCAGGAAGGCGCGGCCGCTTACCTCAAGCGGCAGCGGAACACCCTCGCCATTTTCGGCGTGATCGTGTTCCTCCTGCTCTTCGCACTTCCCGCCGACGACTGGAACGAGAAGATCGGCCGTTCGATCTTCTTCCTGGTCGGTGCGGCGTTCTCGTTCGCGATCGGTTACCTCGGCATGTGGCTGGCCACGCAGGCGAACCTGCGCGTGGCCGCCGCGTCGCGTGAGGAAGGCGGCCGTGAGGTCGCCATGCGCGTGGCGTTCCGCACCGGTGGTGTCGTCGGCATGATCACCGTCGGCCTCGGCCTGTTCGGTGCCGCGGTCGTCGTGCTGGTCTACACCGGCCAGGCGCCCAAGGTGCTCGAGGGCTTCGGCTTCGGCGCCGCCCTGATCGCCATGTTCATGCGTGTCGGCGGCGGTATCTTCACCAAGGCCGCCGACGTCGGCGCGGACCTGGTCGGCAAGGTCGAGCAGGGCATCCCGGAGGACGACCCGCGCAACGCCGCGACCATCGCGGACAACGTGGGCGACAACGTCGGTGACTGCGCCGGCATGGCCGCGGACCTCTTCGAGTCCTACGCCGTCATGCTCGTCGCCGCTCTGATCCTGGGCAGCACCGCCTTCGGCGTGCACGGCCTGATCTTCCCGCTGATCGTGCCGGCCATCGGCGTGATCACCGCGGTGATCGGTGTCTACATCACCAAGGCGCGCCCCGGCGAAGGCGGCCTGGTCACGATCAACCGCTCCTTCTACATCTCCGCGGTCATTTCCGCGGTCCTGTCGGCCATCGCGGCGTTCGTGTACCTGCCGAGCAGCTTCTCCGACTTCGGCGCGGGCTTCGAGAACTCGGGCAACCCGGCGGTCATCGCGACCATCGCGGTGATCATCGGCATCGTGCTCGCCGCGGTCATCCTGAAGCTGACCGGCTACTACACCGGCACCGAGTACAAGCCGGTCAAGGACGTCGCGCAGACGTCGGAGACCGGTGGCGCGACAGTCATCCTCTCGGGCATCTCGGTCGGTTTCGAGTCCGCCGTCTACACCGCACTGGTGATCGGCGCGGCCGTGTTCGGCGCGTACCTGCTGGGCGGCGGCGTCGCGCTGTTCGCCGTGGCGCTGGCCGGTACCGGCCTGCTGACCACCGTCGGCGTCATCGTCGCGATGGACACTTTCGGTCCGGTTTCGGACAACGCGCAGGGCATCGCCGAGATGTCGGGCGACGTCGACGAGAAGGCCGCGCAGATCCTCACGGAGCTGGACGCGGTGGGCAACACCACCAAGGCCATCACCAAGGGCATCGCGATCGCGACCGCCGTCCTCGCGGCGACGGCGCTGTTCGGCTCCTACTCCGACGCGATCACCAAGGCGATCGGTACCGGCGGCGACTTCGTCGCGAACATCGTCGGCCCGGCCACCCTGGTCGGCGTGATCGTCGGTGCGGCCGTGGTGTTCATGTTCTCCGGTCTCGCGGTCAACGCCGTGTCCCGTGCCGCCGGCGCGGTGGTCTACGAGGTCCGTCGCCAGTTCCGCGACATCCCCGGGATCATGGAAGGCACCACCCGTCCCGAGTACGGCCGGGTCGTCGACATCGTCACGCGCGATTCGCTGCGTGAGCTGACGACGCCGGGTCTGCTGGCGGTCTTCGCCCCGATCGCGGTCGGTTTCGGCCTCGGCACCAGTGCCCTCGCCGGGTACCTGGCCGGCGCGATCGCCTGCGGCACTCTGATGGCGATCTTCCTCGCCAACTCCGGTGGCGCGTGGGACAACGCGAAGAAGCTGGTCGAGGACGGCAACCACGGCGGCAAGGGTTCGGCCGCACACGAAGCCACCATCATCGGTGACACCGTGGGTGACCCGTTCAAGGACACCGCCGGCCCGGCGATCAACCCGCTGATCAAGGTGATGAACCTGGTTTCCGTGCTGATCGCGCCCGCCATCGTGCAGTTCACGATTGGCGAAGACGCCAACACCGCGGTCCGCATCATCATCTCGCTGGTCGCGGTCGCGATCATCGTCGCGGCGATCGTGGTGTCGAAGCGCCGGGGAACCGTCCTCACGGACACCCCGACCGAGATCACCGCCTGAGTTCCACAGCAGTACCGGTCCCGGGCCCGGCACGCAGCGTCGCGTGCCGGGCCCGAGGCATGTCCGGTCATCCCACACAGGCCCGGCGACTTGCGAAGCGGCACCGAGTCGGTACCGTCGGGCTCTCCGGGACGTCGTCGAGCAGGAGGTGTTCAGGTGCGGCCGCGGTCAACCGTCTTCGCCGCCCTAACCACGACGATCACCATCGGCCTCGCCGGCTGCGGGCAGCAAGCCACGCAGGCGCCGGCGCGGGACCAGGGTCTGTCGGTGACGACCGTGGTGCCGCAGGCCGATCCGGCGGCGAGATGGGCGGACGCCTACTGCGGCGCGGTGACGCACCTGGTCCGCACCCTGGCGGCGCTGCCCACCGTCGACCCGAGCACGCCGCAGCAGGCCTCTCGGACCTCCAGTGACCTGCTCTCCTCGGTGGTCGGCGGGCTCGACCAGAGCCTCGCCGGGCTCACCTCGCTCGGCGCGCCGCCGGTGCCGTCGGCGGACGGTGGCCGCGAGGACGTCATCGGGCAGTTCGCCGACATCCGCGAACAGGCCGAGAGCGCGCGTCAGCGCATCGACGCCGTCCGCGGCGACGCGGCGGCGACCAAGGAGGCTCTCGGCGAGGCCAAGGCCACGCTCGACCGCATCGACGCGCTCGATTACCTCAAGGGCCTGAAGGACGTCCCGGCCCTGGAAGCGGCGGAGCAGCGTGCTCCCGCCTGCCGTCAGCTGGATCAACCGCCCCGGTGAAGATCGGCGTGACTCTCGCGTAGAATCGAACTTGTGTTCTAGTATGGCGCGGTGGATCGGACGATCTCCCTCTTTTCCGCCGAGGCCAGCGGGCCGGGTCTGGGTGACCTGGCCGGGCTGTTGTGTTGCCACGGCCAGATCACCGGCTTCGGGCGCACGGCTGCGCGGCTGTCGGTGGTCGTCGAGGAGCCGTGGCGGGCACACATCCTGGCGCGCGAGTTCCGCTGCCGCGGCGCGGACGCCCAGGTCTCGAAGGCCGACTGCGGCAACCCGCAGGTCCGGACGTCCTTCCGGGTCGACCTGCTCCCGCTCGCGCTGCGGTGGCTGCGTGAGGGCTGCGCAGGGCCGGTCGAGGACGACTCGGGCAAGGCGGTGCCGGACGGTTTCCGGCTGAGCGGGGCGATGCTGCGGATGTGGGCACTGGCCGGCGGCCGCCCCGGCACGCAGGGTTACCTGCTGGGCGTCGACCCGCTGGCGCCCGGCATGCACGAGCGGCTGGTCGAGGCGCTGACGCCGCTGGGCGTCGCGGCGAAGCTGACCGGCCCGAAGGTCGAGGTCCCGGCCGTCAAGGTCACCGGGAAACGCCGCTTGGAGGCGCTGCTGGAACTGATCGGGGAACCGCCGCCGGGCGCCGAAGCGGCGTGGCCAGGCGCGGCGCCACCGCAACCGGTCTCGCACCCGGAGGCCGTGACGAGCACGGCCTGACCGGGTGCGAGAGCAGCATCAGGGCCGGGGCAGGGTGCAGCCGGCCTGGGTGAGGGCGATTTCGTTGGCCGCGGTGAGGCAGGCCGGAATGCCGTAGGTCTCCTGGCCGTAGTTGGTCAGGTGGTGCACCGTCACGTTGCCGGCCTCGTCGACCTCGCACGGGTTGTTCTCCGTGCAGCGCTGGCCGTCCTCGTTGCCGGTGTTGTTCACGCCGACGACCTTGCCGCCGGAGACGATCGGCGAGCCCGACGTGCCGCCGATGGTCTGGCAGGCGGACGTGTAGCGGATCGAGTCCTTCCAGGTCCAGCTGCCCTCCTTCAACCGGTAGACGAAGCCGTCGATGTTGCAGGAGTAGATCCGCTTCCAGTAGCCCGAGACGACGTCGATCGCGACGCCGGCGGCCGGGTGCGCGTTCGACAGTTCGAGCGGCGAGATGCCGTAGCTCGACTTGATCTGCGCGTAGGTGGTGGTGAGCTGGTAGAGCGACACGTCGGTGTCGGTCATCGTCCCGTAGACGATCTTCTTGGCCCGGAGCGTGCCCGCGCTGCCGCCGCTCGCGTTGAGCAGCGTGAACGTCCGGCTGGAGGTCCGGTTGGTGATGACCTGGCCGGGACCGGGGAAGCCGGTCTCGAGGCAGTGCCCGTTGGACATGACGAGCGCGGGGGCGGTGTCGGGTGTCGCGGCGGGCTTGACCACCGAACCCGAGCAGTTGGACAGGGCTACCGTGCCGGCGAAGTTCGCCGCGGCCGCACTCGCCGGAGTGGTCCCCAGTAATACTGTGGCGGTCGCGGCGGTGAGCAGGGCGCCGAGGAGGCGTCGGGTCATGGCGGATCCTTTCGGCTGAGCGGGGAATTCAGTGAAGCGGTCACGTCCCCGCGCCCACCACCGTCGAACGGAGGGTATCCACACGGTCACGCGCTAGGCTGCGCGGGACGTGGCCGAAATCACGTGGCAGGTACGTTGGGGAAACATCGTCGAGGTCAGCGGCGATGCGCTGGGCACAGGACCGGCGGCGTGTTGGGCCACCTCCGCGCCGTCCGGGCCGGAACAGCGTGCACACTGGCAGGTCGAGACACGGGCCCGGACCCCCAGAGGGACGGGGCGCAGTGCAGTCCCGCGGCGGTGGGACGAGATGAGCGGAGAGCAGGACAGCGTGGCAGGAGCACGGACCAAGAAGAACGGAGCCTCGGCGGACAACGGCGCCGGGCACCGGCGGCTGGTGATCGTCGAGTCCCCGACGAAGGCCCGCAAGATCGCGCCCTACCTCGGCGGCGGTTACGTCGTCGAGTCCTCCGTCGGGCACATCCGCGACCTGCCGCGCGGTGCCGCCGACGTGCCCGCCCAGTACAAGGGTGAGTCCTGGGCACGCCTCGGCGTCGACGTCGACAACGGCTTCAAGGCCCTCTACGTCGTCACCCCGGACAAGAAGTCCAAGGTCACCGAGCTCAAGAGCCTGCTCAAGGACGTCGACGAGCTCTACCTCGCGACGGACCCCGACCGCGAGGGCGAAGCCATCGCGTGGCACCTGCTCGAGACGCTGAAGCCGAAGGTCCCGGTCCGCCGGATGGTCTTCCACGAGGTCACCGAGCAGGCGATCCTCGCGGCCGCCGACTCCACTCGTGAGCTGGACGCCGACCTCGTCGACGCCCAGGAGACCCGCCGCATCCTCGACCGCCTCTACGGCTACGAGGTCTCGCCGGTGCTGTGGAAGAAGGTCATGCCGAAGCTCTCGGCGGGCCGCGTGCAGTCGGTGGCGACCCGGATCGTCGTCGAGCGCGAACGCGAGCGGATGCGCTTCACCTCGGCGTCGTACTGGGACATCTCGGCGACGATGGACGCCGGTGAAGAGGCCTCGCCGCGGAACTTCGCGGCCCGGCTCGTCGCCGTCGACGGCGCGCGCCTGGCCACCGGCCGCGACTTCGGCTCGGACGGGCAGCTCAAGTCCTCGAACAACGAGATCCGCGTGCTGGCCGAGGCCGACGCGCGGCGCCTGGCCGACGCGCTCAAGCAGCGTGACTTCAAGGTCTCGAGCGTCGAGGAAAAGCCGTACACGCGGAAGCCTTACGCGCCGTTCATGACCTCGACGCTGCAGCAGGAGGCGGGCCGCAAGATGCGGTTCACCTCGGAGCGCACCATGCGGATCGCGCAGAAGCTGTACGAGAACGGTTACATCACTTATATGCGTACCGACTCGACGACCCTGTCGGAGTCGGCGATCTCGGCGGCACGCAGCCAGGCCACGCAGCTGTACGGCAAGGAGTACGTCTCGCCGTCGCCGCGTCAGTACACGCGCAAGGTCAAGAACGCGCAGGAGGCGCACGAGGCGATCCGTCCCTCGGGCGAGGTCTTCCGCACGCCGGGCCAGGTCGCGAGCGAGCTGGACACCGACGAGTACCGCCTCTACGAAATGATCTGGCAGCGCACGATCGCGTCGCAGATGGCGGACGCCAAGGGCACCACGATGTCCGTGCGCATCGTCGGCAACGCGACTTCGGGCGAGGAGTGCACCTTCGCCGCTTCGGGCCGCACGATCACCTTCGCGGGCTTCCTGAAGGCGTACGTCGAGGCGGTCGACACCGAGACCGGTGGCGATGCCGACGACAAGCAGAGCCGCCTGCCGGTGCTCGAGAAGGACCAGGCCCTCACCGCGACCGAGCTGAACCCGGACGGGCACACGACGTCCCCGCCGGCTCGCTACTCGGAGCCGAGCCTGGTCAGCAAGCTGGAAGAGCTGGGCATCGGCCGCCCGTCGACGTACGCGTCGATCATCAAGACCATCCAGGATCGCGGCTACGTCTGGAAGAAGGGCTCCGCGCTCGTCCCGTCGTGGGTCGCGTTCGCCGTGATCGGTCTGCTGGAGCGGCACTTCGAGCGGCTGGTCGACTACGACTTCACGGCCGGCATGGAGGACGAGCTCGACCGCATCGCCAACGGCGACGAGCAGCGCGCGCAATGGCTGTCGAAGTTCTACTTCGGCGGTGACATGGGCGTCGACGGCTCGATCGGCCGCCTGGGCGGGCTGAAGAAGCTGGTCGAAGGCAGTGTCGAGGACATCGACGCGCGGGAGATCAACTCGATCCCGCTGTTCAGCGACGCCGACGGGCACACCGTCGTGGTCCGCGTCGGCCGCTACGGGCCGTACCTCGAGCGTGAGGTCGACGGCGAGTCGCAGCGCGCGAACCTGCCCGAGGACCTGCCGCCGGACGAGCTCTCGCAGGAGATCGCGGAGAAGCTGTTCGCGACCCCGCAGGAGGGCCGCACGCTGGGCACCGACCCGGTGAGCGGGAACCCGATCGTCGCGAAGGAAGGCCGCTTCGGTCCGTACGTCACCGAACTGCTGCCGGAGATCGAGATTCCCGAGGACGCCACGGCGGCGCAGAAGAAGGCCGCCAAGGCGAAGGCGCCGAAGCCGCGTACGGGATCGCTGTTCAAGTCGATGGACACCGAGACCATCACGCTCGAAGAGGCGCTGAAGCTGCTTTCGCTGCCGCGCGTGGTCGGCAAGGACCCGGAGTCCGGCGACGAGATCACCGCGCAGAACGGGCGCTACGGGCCGTACCTGAAGAAGGGCACGGACTCGCGTTCGCTCTCGACCGAGGACCAGTTGTTCTCGATCACGGTCGAAGAGGCGCTGAAGATCTACGCCGAGCCGAAGCAGCGTGGGCGTTCCGCCACGGCGAAGCCGCCGCTCAAGGAACTCGGCGAGGACCCGGCGTCGAAGAAGCCGATGGTCGTCAAGGAAGGCCGGTTCGGCCCGTACGTGACCGACGGCGAGTACAACGCGACGCTGCGGAAGGGCGACGAAATCGAGTCGCTGACGGCTGAGCGGGCGTCCGAGCTGCTGGCGGAGAAGCGGGCGAAGGGTCCGGCGCCGAAGCGGAAGGCGCCGGCGCGCAAGCCGGCTTCGACGACGGCGAAGACGGTCAAGGCGGGCACGAGCAAGACGTCGAAGGCCGCGGCTGCGAAGTCCACCACGACGAAGCGCAGCTCGACCGCGACGAAGGCCAAGTAAGACCGCTCGGAAAGGCCCCCGGTACGCCGGGGGCCTTTCTGGCGCCCGGCCACACTTTCGGGTGACACCTCGAACGGATGTTCGGGAAATTGTCGGTGGTCCCGGGTTTCATGAACGCGTGACCACAACACCACGCACCGTGCACACGGTGACCACCAAGATCCTCAAGCCGGTCCGGCCCGCCGTCGCCGGCAGTTCCACGGCCGCGGACCTGATCGAATCGCTCCCGGGTTTCGCGGGCAGCGGCGGCGTCTGCGGCGTGGCCGTCGCGGTGTTCGGCGAGCCGTGGACATCGGCGTTCTTCGACGACCGGACGCGGTTCGGCGTCGCCGGCGAGGGGGTGCGCCTGTCCGGGCCTTCGCCGGATTCGGTCGCGGAGCTCCTCACCCTGGCGCTGACGCGGCTGCCACCGCATCCGCCGGCGCCGGGCGAGGGGCTGTACCTCGACGCCGACGAGCGCGGAGTGCTCGAGCCCGAGCAGGAGTGCCTGATCTTCGACCTGATGGACGACCTGTGCCGACCGCGGCTCGGCACCGTCCAGTTCGACATCGCGCGCGACGGCGCGCGGGGGCCTTGGGAGATGCTGGCGTTCGTCGACGACGACCGTGGCCGGCACCTCGCGGCGCTGGGCAGACGCCGGGGCGGTCACCGCCGGTTCTGGTGGCTGCCCGGCAGTGTGGAGAGGCTCGCGGAGTTCGTCGAAGGGCGGGTGCCGGAGCATGCCTGAGCCGCTCGCCGACCGCTCACCGAACGATGTCACCCAGTCGAACATATGTGCGAGAAATTGTCGGTGCCAGGGTGTTCAATCTAGGGGTGAACACTTCAGTCGCCGTCTTCGACGTCATCGACGAGGTCATCGCCCCGCTGTCGGCCGAGGTGCCGGAGCGGCCCTCGGTGATGGAGTTCTACGACCCCGAGTTCGAGATCCCGCCGGTGCTGGTGGACACCGAACCGCTGCCGGGCCGTCGCTCCTCGCCCGCGCGCACTCTCGCCGACGAGGTGGAGCAGTACACCCGGTTCGTCGCCGGGATGGCCGCGATCGGCCTCGCCCCGGGTGGCGAGGTCACGCCGGAAGCCGTCGGGCTGTACCGGGCGCTGCGGGGTGGCTTCATCCGCGGCGTCGTCACGGGCGTCTTCCCGGCCCGGCGGGAGCCGTGGGAGGTGCGGTTCTTCGGCGACGAGGACTACACGACGGTGCTGCACAAGCTGGGCAACCGCGCGCGCCTGCGGTCGGGCTTCCTGAGTGAGCTGCCGGGCTGGGTGTTCGACGGCCTGCCCGACCGGCCGCCGGGCCCCGGGCAGCAGGTGCGCATCGAAACCGACGAGGGCGGGCTGATCCCGCGCCGGTGCGAGCGGGCGGTCGAGCTGATCCGCGAGTGCGCGGCCCGGCCGCGGCTGGGCACGGTGCTGGTCGACCTCGCGGTGCGCAACGCGATCCTGGCCGAGTACCCGCACGGCGCGTTCGGGCTGGTGGACAACGACCTGGGCCGCTACCAGTTCAGCGCCGCGGTCGGCCGGACCGGGCGCTGGACGGTCACGTGGGGTCCAGCCTCGCGGAGCACGGCTGAGCAGTGGATCGTCGAGGCGGTGCAGAGCCATGCCTGAGCACGCGGCGGTGCGAACGACGGACGGTGAGGGAGTGGACCGCGTGGTTGAGGCAGCCCCGAGGGACCTGACGGTCCGCGAGGCAATCCTCGCGGCGGCAGAGCTGATCAGTGATGTGCCGATCCCGCGGAGCCCGACGGCTGGCGAGGGTGAGGCCGGGCGGAGGCCCGGAGGGGCGGTGCGAAGCCATGGCTGAACGCACGGCGGCCCGTGAGCTGCTCGAACTGGCCGCAGGCCCGGTGCTGGCGGCGATGCCGGACCGCGAGCCGGTCGACCGGCTCTACAACCCGGAGGTCAGCGACCACGACATCCTGGTGCACGGACCGGTCTCCGACGACCCCGCCGACCTGGTGGCGGAGGTCGAGCGGCACACGGCGTGGGCCGCCTGGATCGACGGCACCCCGTTCGGCGTGGACGGCGAGCTCAACGAGGTCGGCTTCGAGGTGGTGTCGCTGATGCTGCGCGGTTCGGTCCGGGCGGCATTGTGCGGCGTGTTCGACGAAGGCCCGGAGACGGCGGACATCCGCTGCTACGCGGACGGCGAACGGGCCTTCATGATGGGCTCGCTGCCCGGCCGTACGGCGATCCACCTGGCCGACTTCGAGGAGCTGCCGGAGATGTTGGTGGCGGAGCTGCCGGAGGCCCCGTTCGGCGCTTCGCCCCGCGCGATCTGGCTGTCGGTGGACGACGACGGCCTGGTCCACGACGGCCAGGACGCCGACGTGGGCGCGATGCGGGAGCTGCTGGGCCGCCCACGCTCGGGCACGGCGGTGCTGGACATGCTGGCCTTCGGCGGCTTGTGCGCGGAGTTCCCGGACCACGGGTTCGTCCTGGTGGACACGGACCTGGGCCGCTTCGCCCTGGCCGCGCTCGACCGCGGCGACGGCCGCCGCCAGCTGGTCTTGAGCCCCTTCAGCCGCGGCATGCTCCGCGATTGGTGCCGAAAGATGGTCGACCTGGGACAGGAGGAGACGCCCTGAGAAGAGAAGCGCGGAGGCGTGGGTCTCGCTGACCAGACCGCCGGCCGGTGGCGCGGTCGCGGAGGATGCCGCCCGTGGGTCCGAGCCCCTCGGGCAGGCGCGCCGGCGGTCGTCGCGCTCGAAACGCTCAGTCACCACCCTCGCCGGCACCGATGCTCCAACCAGCCGCCGCGGACCCGCCAACCGGCGCATCCGGCCTCCTTGGCGCCTCCAGGCAAACCCGTCCCCGACCCGATCGCGAACCGGCAAACTGGTCACCGGAGGCCGGCCCCTGGCCAACCCCGCCCGACGACCCCTGTGACCCGACTCACTACGATCCGTCACCATTGGCGGTCGACCGGACCACCGGCGGGCTGGACACTGCAGGGGGTTCGGGCACGGGCTTGCGCTGCGTGACCGACCCTCCATTACAGACAGAGCCATTGGGCGGATGCGTTATCCGCCATCGTCGCTACCCTGGAAAGGCGAGGACATTCAGTAGTGAGGTGGTCACCATGAGCGCGAACGGTGAGGCTCCCTTCTTCAATGCCCCCGAGCTCACTCAGCGCGACGGCACATTGTCCGAAGCCCCCGGCGAAATGTTCGCCGACCCGGTCTCGGGACTCGTCACGGCGGCGCCCGAGCCACGCACCGCGGTCGCCAATGGCCACGAGCCCGCCGCCTTCCCGGTGGCCGGGCCCGTGCAGCACGACGAGGAAGCCGTGCGTCGGATGGTCGAGGAGACCCTCCGGGAGGAGAACTCCGGCACCCCGGCGGCGATCCCGCCGGCCGGCACCACGAGCAACGTCGGCGAAGCCCCGGCTCCGCCCATGGGGCTCCTTCCGCGCCAGCGGAACCGGCGGCGTACGTGGCCGAGCCGGCCGCCGATGCTGAAGCGGCCCGTGCGGCAGCAGGCACCCGTCGAGGACGACTTCGACGAAGACCTCGAAGTGGTGCCCGTCAAGCGGCGGCGGCTGCCGTCGATGTCGATGCCGGCCCTCAACCGGCCGTCGTCGAGCGCGGCCGGAGTCATGCTCGCCGTGGCGTTGCTGATCGTGTTCGGTTTCGTCGCCATCGAGCTGGTGTCCAGCCTGGTCAGCAGCGTGACCGGACTGTTCGACTAGCTTTCGCTCGCTGTTCCCCACCCCACCGGCACCTCGGGGCCGTCCGCGAGGCAAGGTCCGATCGGGCTACCCTGGCTTCACGGTCGGGCGACCTCACGAGGGCGTCCGGCACCGCGGTGACTAGTGGGGTGGGCGTATCAGCGAGGGCGTGCGAGCGGTACCCGGGGCCGACCCGGGTGGGTCGTCGGGCGCCGAGGCGTCCACGATCAGCCGGGTCCGGCGGGTACTGGCGATCAAACCGTTCCGGCGCCTCTGGGGCGTCACGTACCTGTGCAGCGTGGCCGACTGGCTGAACATCCTCGCCCTCACCGGCCTGGCCACGAAGCTGACGAACAACTACTTCGCCCAGAACTTCGCGTTCGTCGGCGTCGTGCTGACCGGCCTGGCACCGGGGCTGTTGTTCGCCCCGGTCGGCGGGCTGCTCGCGGACCGGTTCGACCGCCGCAAGGTCATGGTGGTCGCCGACCTGCTGCGTTGCGGTTTCCTGCTGTCCATCGCCCTCATCAGCGCGCCCTGGTGGTTGCTCGTCGGCAACTTCCTGGTCGGCAGCGCGGCGAGCATGTGGATCCCGTCCAAGGAAGCGGCGGTCCCGAACTTGCTCCGTCGGCCCGACCAGGTCGAGACGGCCAACCAGCTCGGCATGGTGATGACCTACGGCCTCGCCGTCATCACCGCGGCCGGCGCGAACGCGATCATCACCGGCGTCAACACGACCTTCCACCTCTTCCCCGGCGAGAGCGCGAGCCTCAGCATCGCGAAGCTGGTCGTCATCATCACCGGCCTGCTCTACCTGGCCAGCGCGATCCTCATCGCCACCCGGATCCCCGAGCTTTCGCTGCGCAACGTCCACGCGCTGCCGGAGCAGAAGGTCAAGCAGGCCGACGAGGAGAAGCTCGGCATCGGCGCGATGATCGCCGACGGCTTCCGGTTCATCCGCAGCACGCCGCTCGTGCGCGGCCTGCTGGTGGGCGCGTTCGGCGCGTTCGCCGCGGGCGGTGCGGTGATCGGCTCCGCCAAGCCCTACTCCTCGAGCCTGCTGGCCGGTGACTCGGCGTTCAGCCTCCTGGTGCTGGCCATCTTCCTCGGCCTGGCCTCCGGGATGGCCTTCGCGCCCAAGCTTTCCCGGCGGCTCCCGCACGACCGGCTGTTCGGCGTCTCCATCATCGCGGCCGGGCTCTCTCTCGCGCTGGTCGCGTTGTCGCCACACCTGTCGGTCTCGCTGATCACCGTGGTCCTGGTGGGGTTCTGGGCCGGGACGGCGTTCCTCACCGGCGTCACGATCATCGGCTCCCGCGTCGAAGACGCCATCCGGGGCCGGATCAACGCGATCTACCAGCTGATGATGAAGCTCGTCCTGTTCGGCACCACGGTCACCGTCCCGGTCCTGGTCGGTGTCGTGGCGCCGCACACCATCAACGTCTGGGGCAGCCCGGTCACGATCGACGGCACCCGGCCGATCATGCTCGTCGGCGCCGCGCTCGCCCTGATCGCCGGCTTCTTCGCCTACCGGCAGATGGACGACAAGCGCACCGAGCCGATCCTGTCCGACCTGCGCAACGCCCTGCGCCGCACACCGAGGCGCGTCAACGGCTTCCTCATCGCCGTCGAAGGCACCACCGCGATCAACACCGCGATCCAGGCCGTCAACCTGGCCGACTGGATGCGCGGCGGCACCCGGCCCGTCGTGGTCGCCGCCGATCCGGCGCTCGACGACAAGCGGCTCACCGCGCTCGTCTCCGGCGCTTCGCTGACCGGCGCGCGGGCCCAGGCGCTGGCCGCCGCGGCGGTGCGGGCCGACATCGTCGAGCGGCACGTGCAGCCGGCGCTCGACGCCGGTTCGGTCGTGGTGATGGAACGGTTCGTCGACTCGCCGCTGGCGCACCTCTCGGCCGTCGCCGGCTTGGACAGCGACGAGCTCGAAGGCCTCGCCGACTGGGCGACCGGGCGGCTGCGGCCGGATCTGACCGTCCTGCTGGACTCCGCCCCGCACGCCGCGCCGCGCGACCGGTCGACCGCGATGAACGACCAGTGGCGCGTTCAGCACCTGCTCACCGAGATGGCCGCGGCCGACCCGGAACGGTACGTCGTGATCGACGCCGACGGCACCGACACCGAGGTCGCCATGCGCATCCGCACCGCGCTGCGCGCCGTGTTCGTCGGCCGGTTGTCCGCACTGGCCCCGATGGCCGACGCGCCGACGAACGGAAACCCGGCGACCATCGACGGCCCGGCGACGGACCGGCCGTCGACCCTGCCGCTCGACATCGACGACCCTCTGCCCGTCGAGGCACCGGAAGAGCCTCGCGTGGAGGCGAAGTGACGACGACCGAACGCATCGGCGTCTGGAACCAGCTGGTCGGCCAGGAGCCCGCGGTCGAAACGCTGAGCTCGGCCGCGGCGGCCGCCGCGAAGATCGTCGCCGGTGAGCCCGCGCCGCCCGGCGCGATGACGCACGCCTGGCTGCTCACCGGCCCGCCCGGGTCCGGCCGGTCGGTGGCCGCGCGGACGTTCGCCGCCGCCCTGCAGTGCAGCACCGGAACCGGCTGCGACGCCTGCCCGGGCTGCCACACGGTGATGGCGGGCACCCACGCCGACGTCCGGCTCGTGGTCCCGGAAGGCCTGTCCATCTCGGTCGCTGAGATGCGTGCCCTGGTGCAGGCGGCCGCGCGTCGCCCGACGACCGGCCACTGGCAAGTCGTCGTCATCGAGGACGCCGACCGGCTCACCGAAGGCGCGTCGAACGCGCTGCTGAAGGCCGTCGAAGAGCCGCCGGAGCGTACGGTCTTCCTGCTCTGCGCGCCGTCGGACCACCCCGACGACGTCTCGGTGACGATCCGTTCGCGTTGCCGCCTGGTGACGCTGCGGACGCCGCCGCCCGAGGCGATCGCGGACGTCCTGGTGCGCCGCGACCACGTCGACCCGGAGCGCGCGCAGTGGGCGGCTTCGGTGTGCGGCGGCCACGTCGGCCGCGCGCGGCGGCTCGCCACCGACGAGGCCGCGCGGCAGCGCCGTGCCACCGTGCTGCGCATCCCGACGGGCCTGCGCCGGCCCGGTGACGTGTTCACCTGCGCCGACCAGCTGATCAGCGCGGCGGAGGCCGACGCGGGCGAGGCGAGCAAGGGCCGCGACGAGGACGAGCGCAACGAACTGCGCACGGCGATGGGCGGCGACGGCGTCGGCAAGGGCGTCGCCGGAGCGAAGCGGGCCGCCGAAGCAGCGGTGAAGCAGCTAGAGAAGAAGCAGAAGTCCCGCGCGACGCGCACCCAGCGCGACACGCTCGACCTCTCGCTGATCGACCTCGCCGGCTTCTACCGCGACGTCCTGGTGACGACGACCCGCTCCGGCGCGACGCTGAACCACCCCGACCACGCCGACCAGATCGCCGAAGCGGCTTCGGCGTGGACGCCGGAATCGACGCTTCGCCGTCTCGAAGCGGTGCTGGAATGCCGCGAGGCGATCGACCTGAACGTCAAGCCGCGCATCGCCGTCGAGGCGATGGTCACGACGCTTCGCCAGGGCTGAGCGCAAAGAAACCCGTCAGGAGCCGAAGCTCCTGACGGGTTCTTCACTGCCCCCGGGGCTGCCTCAGGTCACTCGCGCGGGCGCGGTGACGGCTTGAACGGCTTCTCCTCGACCGCCACGGCCAGCGGACGACGTCGCGTGCCCGGCATCGCGGCCACCATGACCGCGCCGAGCAGCAGCATCGCGGTGCCCGTCCAGAACAGCGGCACCGTGTCGTACGCGCCGCCGGTGTAGGCGAGGTTCTTCACCGGCCCCTTCGGTGCCTGACCACCCGCGGGCGGCGTCGACGTCGTCCCGCAGATCACGCCGCCGGTCGGCGCGTAAGCCCGCGCGACCTGCTCGCCGAGCGACAGCTGCGCCAGCGACGACGGCAGGTTCTTCGCCTGGTCGGCGGGCAGCAGGCTCTTCAGCTTGGTCGTGGGCAGCAGCTGCAGGTCGAACAGCCGCGCCGACGCACCCAGCTGGAAGCCCTTGAACGGCGTCGTCATCTGCGCTGACTTCTGGTCCAGCCCGGCGATGCTCAGCCGCAGGACACCGAGGTCCAGCACGGTCCCCGCGGTGTTGCCGACCTGCTGGATGCCCTTGGTGAGCGTCGAAACCAGGCCACCGACCACCGGGATGTCGTTGAGCTGCCCGAACTGGTCGCTCAGCCCGGTCAGCGGCAGCCCGATCGGGATGTCCTTGGTCGGGTGCGCCGCGTCCAGCGTGTACAGCGTCTTGCCGGCCGCCTCGATGGTCAGCACCGGCGCGGTGTAGTCCACTTTGGACGTCTTCGCGTCGCCGGTGGAGGTCACCTTCAGCGTCGGCTGGCTGGCCACCTTGATGCTCAGCGCCAGCGGCGTCCCCTTGAGGATCTCGATGTCCGCGGCCTGCAGCGTCGACGTCGACTGCACGGCCTTGTTCTTCGAGCCCGGGACGTCGACCAGCTTCACCTGCGAACGCGACGAGAGCGTGTTCGGCAGGCTCAGCAGCGAGCCGGTGCCGTTAGCCGCCGTCTGGCCGCCGCCCTGCAGCAGCCCGCCGAGGCTCTGCAGGCCCTTGGTCAGGTCGAAGCCCTTCGCGAGCGTGCTCGGGTCCAGGGCGAGCTTGTCGAGGCCCAGGTTCGGCATCGACGGGATGACGTTCAGCAGCGACAGGCTCGCCACCGACGTGCTCGCGTCCGCGATGGTGTCGACGCACGGCCCGAGCGTCGGGCTCCACCGCGCGTGCGCGCTCCCGTTCAGCAGGCCGATGTTCAGCAGCGGGTTCGGCGGCGCGTTCAGCCCACCGCTGATCGGCTGCGGGTTGTCCGGCAAGGCGGTCTGCACGACACTGCCCGGCGTCTGCGGCGCGTTCCCGCCGACCGACAGCCCGAACGGCGACGCCTGCGCGACGGCCTTCTCGTAGCTCAGGTAGGCATCGGAGTTCGCCGACGCGCTCGAGAGGCCCATCCCGGCCTCGAGCGCGGACTGCTTCGGCAGCGTCTCCCCGAACCCGGGCAGGATCGTGCTCGTCGTGACGGCATTCGGCAGCAGCCGGATGATGCCGAGCGCGGTCCCGGCATCCCCGACGGCCTGCCCCAGCGGCTGCGGCCCGATCGGCGCCGAAATGGGCGCCTGCCCGGAACTGGCCGGCTGCGGAATCGGCGTAGTCGGATAGGTCGGATCGGCGTTCGCCGGCGCCGCGCTGAGCAGGAGCAACGCCGCAGCCGCCGGCAGCGCCGCCGAACGGGGCAGTCTTCGCCGCATGTGCCAGAGCCTCCAGATAGGTCGATCGGGGGATGAGACCGACGTCATAGGGCCCTAACGACAGTCCCCCCGGAAAGTGACGGTGACAGCCTCCGCTACACTTGTCCCCGTCGCCAGCGCGAGCCGGAGACATGCCGCCTTAGCTCAGTCGGCCAGAGCGATTCACTCGTAATGAATAGGTCAGGGGTTCGATTCCCCTAGGCGGCTCCGCAGGTCAGGCCCCATCCGAGACACCTCGGATGGGGCCTGCTTCGTCCGGTGGGTGACTAAGTGGGTGACTAAGACGCTTGGTCGATGGGTGAAGAAAGTTCCGGAGGTTCACCCGTCGCGGGGAAAGCTTGTCGATCGCGTCCGGCACCAGGAGGGGTGTAGCACGCTGCAGCGGTTGAACGACTCTGTGGTCATGGACATTGAGTTGGGGGACGCAGTCGCCGCCCTGCGGGATGAGTTGCTGGACGCCGCCGATCGCGCCACGACCGCTGAGGTCGAGTTCGCGGTGGGGCCGATCGAGTTGGAATTCGCTGTCGAACTGCGCATGGACGCAAAGGTCAAGACGGGGTTCAAGGCCTGGGTGGTGTCAACTGACGCTGAAGCTGGCGCCTCTCGCACGACAAAGCACAAGGTCACCGTGACGTTGACTCCGCGCGCGCCCGGCGGCGGAGACATGATCGTGTCGAACAAGGCTCCCAGCGGGGACGGACCTGGTGACGTGACTGGACATATCGGCCGGTAACACCCGCTGATCAGAGGGAGGGACGCTCGCAGTGGAGCGGGAGCGGGTTGTAGCTGTGAACGGCCCCGGGGGTCGAGGGTCGGGCTATGTCATCGCCCCGCGGCTCGTGCTGACTTCGGCACACGTCATCATCAACACGCAGGCGTCCTTAACAGTGTTCCGGCCCGGCCGTTCCGGCAACTTCACAGCCCGACCGGTGTGGTGCGGGACTCCGGAGGGCCGTGACGACGCCGCGCTCGTGCTCATCGACGACCCGACGTGGACTCCTTTGCCTGACGTCCCCTTGGCGTGGGGACGCACCGTCACTCACCAACCGGGTACCGCCTGCCAGACGTGGGGTCTGCCGCAGCTCGTGCAACGCGAAGGCCGTGCACCTGACATCGGCCAGGTAACGGGCACGCTCAATCCGGGCAGCAGGCTTGTCGCTGACCTGTATGAGCTGAACTTGGACTCGTTCCCGCCCGAGGGTGATTCGCCATGGGCGGGCATGTCCGGTGCGGCGGTATTCTGCGGTGATCTGCTCGCCGGCGTGGTCGCGGTCGACCCCGCCGGACGGCAACATGCGGCATTGGAAGCGGTGCCTGCCTACGTCCTGCTCAACGACACGACATTCGCCGAAGTGGTGACCGAGTACGCGAGTGAGGACGCGCTGCGATGCGAGGCGATCGAACTCCAGTCTTTGTCCGACTCCAGAAGTCATGTGACACCAGGCGAGCCGATCCGCTCGCCTGCGGCGTTGTTGACGGCGCACCGTGCGGTGGTGCCGTTCCGCGGCCGAGAAGACCTTCTGGTTGAACTGCATGCCTGGGCGGCGCAGTCGGGCGTGGGGGTGTGGTTGCTGCACGGTCCGGGCGGTCAGGGCAAGACTCGGCTGGCGCATGAGTTCGCCACCCGGCTGCACCACGGGGAGCAGGCTTGGGCGACGGTATGGCTGGACCCTGCGGCCGACGCCGCGAGCATGGGGGTGCTGGCAGCGGTGTCGTCGGCGACGCTGGTGGTCGTCGACTATGCGGAGAATCGCGCCGACCAGGTCGCAGCCCTGTTCACCGTCCTTGCACGGACCGGTTCGACCGTGGCCGTGAAGGTGCTGTTACTCACTCGGAACGCGGGTGCGTGGTGGGACGAGCTGGCTGCGACCGGCGGCGACATGGTTCGCGACATCGCAGACTTGACCTGGCCCCGGTCGCTGCCGGTATTGGATGCGACGCCGCAGGGTCGCGATCTGACGTACCGTGCGGCGGTATCCGCGTTCGCGACTGCGTTGTGTGCCGTACCGGGGCTGTCCGATCGGCCGTGGGCTGCGGTCGCAGCAGCGTTGCCCGAGCCGACCAGTACCGCCTCGACGGTGCTGGCGGTTCAGATGAGCGCGCTGGCCGATCTGCTGGACGCGGCGGCCTCTGGCACGTGCGCAGTCGACGTCGTGGTGGCGCCACCCTTATCGGGCCCAGAAGATCGCGTACTGGCGCACGAACGCGGGTACTGGAAGTCCACCGCGACCGCCCAAGGGCTGTTGCCGGGGTTGACCCTAGCGACGTTGACCGATGTCGTGATCACGGCTGCGGTGCTCGGGCCGGCTACCGCCGAGGACCTCGGCGCGGTGGTCGCGCGCGTGCCGGGGATGGCCGACCAGTCAACGGATCGGCGGGAGGCGGTTCGGGCGTGGCTGATGAGCGTGTATCCCGCCGGTGATGATGGCGCCTTCGAAGGGCTGGTGCCGGACCGGCTGGCCGAGAGGCTGGTCGGTCGTTCGATCCTGCAAGCTGGGCGCACGTGCGTTGTGCGTCAACTGGCACCTCAGGCCAGTAACGACGAGGCTGTGCGGCTGCTGACCGTGTGCATACGAGCGGCCGCACACGCCGTGCTTGGCCCGGGGGTTGGCGACTGGGTGACACGGTGGTGTGTCGAGCAGGCCGGCACACTCGCAGTGGCCGCGGTCGACGTAGCGACCCGAGTCGAGGCGCCATTGCCGCTTGTACGGGCGATCGAACAGATCGCTGCCGCCGGCATGGTGGATACGGCGCTGCTGGAACGCGTGCAGGATGCGTTCCCCTTGCAGAGTCAGGTTCACAGCGAAGCCGCAGCAAAGATCGGCCAATTACTGGTCGACCGTCGGCGGCAGTCCCTCGCCGAGGACCCTGGCCAGGATGGCTCGCGCCTCGCTCTAAGTCTGAATAACCTCGCAATCTGCCTAGCGAGTCTAGGACGGGAAGAGGAGGGATTGGCGGCTATCACGGAGGCTGTCGAGATCCGCCGTCGGCTGGCTGGGGAGAGTCCGGACGCGTTCCTGCCTGATCTGGCCATTGGCCTGAACAACCTCGCGATCTGTCTGGGGGATCTGGGGCGGCGGGAGGAGGGGTTGGCGGCTGCCATGGAGGCTGTCGAGATCCGCCGTCGGCTGGCTGGGGAGAGTCCGGACGCGTTCCTGCCTAATCTGGCCACGAGCCTGAACAACCTCGCGATCCGTCTGGGGAATCTGGGGCGGCGGGAGGAGGGGTTGGCGGCTATCACGGAGGCTGTCGAGATCCGCCGTCGGCTGGCTGGGGAGAGTCCGGACGCGTTCCTGCCTGATCTGGCCACGAGCCTAAATAACCTCGCAAATCGTCTGGGAGGTCTGGGGCGGCGGGAGGAGGGGTTGGCAGCTGCCATGGAGGCTGTCACGGTCTACCGTCGGCTGGCTGGGGAGAGTCCGGATGCATTCGTGCCCGATGTCGCTACGAGTTTGAATAACCTGGCGAATCGTCTGATGAGTCTTGGGCGGCGGGAGGAGGGGTTGGCGGCTATCACGGAGGCTGTCGAGATCCGCCGTCGGCTGGCTGGGCAGCGTCCGGATGCGTTCCTGTCCCATCTGGCCGCGAGTTTGAATAACCTTGCGGTCTGTCTTGGGGGGTTGGGGCGGTGGGAGGAGGGGTTGGCGGCTGTCACGGAGGCTGTCGAGATCCGCCGTCGGCTGGCTGGGCAGCGTCCGGATGCGTTCCTTCCCGACCTCGCTATGAGCCTGAATAACCTTGCGATCAGTCTGGGGGATCTGGGACGGGAAGAGGAGGGGTT
The DNA here is from genome assembly GCF_030182635.1 of Amycolatopsis ponsaeliensis. Lineage (NCBI taxonomy): Bacteria > Bacillati > Actinomycetota > Actinomycetes > Pseudonocardiales > Pseudonocardiaceae > Amycolatopsis > Amycolatopsis ponsaeliensis. The sequence continues at coordinate 101,952 of NZ_JAPZLD010000019.1, read as the reverse complement.
GGCGGCTGTCACAGAGGCTGTCACGGTCTACCGTGAGTTGGCCGAGCAGCGTCCGGATGCGTTCCTTCCCGACCTTGCCACGAGCCTGAACAACCTCGCGATCCGTCTGATGAGTCTGGAGCTGCGAGAGCAGGGGTTGGCGGCTGTCACAGAGGCTGTCGAGATCTACCGTGAGTTGGCCAAACAGCGCCCGGATGCGTTCATTCCCGATCTGGCCACGAGTTTGAATAACCTTGCGGTCTGTCTTGGGGGGTTGGGGCGGTGGGAGGAGGGGTTGGCGGCTATCACGGAGGCAGTCGCGATCCGCCGTCGGCTGGCTGGGCAGCGTCCGGATGTGTTCCTGCCTGATCTGGCCACCAGCCTGAGTAACCTCGCGATCCGTCTGGGGGATCTGGGGCGGCGGGAGGAGGGGTTGGTGGCGATTAGGGAGGCTATCGAGACCCGCGGCCGGCTGGCCGAACAGCAACCGGCCACATATCTCAGCAAACTTGATCAGTCGCGCCGTATTCTGGCGTGGCTGACTAATGAACAAGCCACCGCGCCCTACGAAGAGACGGACACTGGGCCTTAAGTACACGATTCCACGGGCGGTCCGCAGGTCATGCCCCACCCGAGATACCTCGGGCGGGGCATGACTCTTCTCGTGAGGTGGCTAAGACGCCTGGTCGGTGGGCGGCAAAAGTTCCGGAGGCTTACCCGTTACAGGGAAAAGCCGGTCCATTGCAGTCGCGCCGGACTCGACCACCGGCCGGATCTGCTTTCGGTAGACCAGCTCCGTCACGGCGGTGCTGCTATGCCCGACCAGCCGCGAGATCTCCTCGATCGGCATACCGCCGTCCGAGAGGATCGACACGAAGCTGTGCCGCAGTTCCCGGGGCGTCCACTGTGTCGGGTTGAGCCCAGCTGCCTTGATTACCCGGCGGAAGTCTCGTCGGACGTTGTTCACGTCCCGCTCGGTGCCTACGTTGGTTGCGAACACGAGCCCGTGTTCACGCCAGTCGTCGCCCGCGACCGTCTTTACCGCCTGCTGGGCCACTCGGTGCGCCTCCAGCGCCTTGACGGCTCGCTCAGGCAGTGCCATTGTGCGCCGGGACTTCTTCGTCTTCGTCTCACCGCGGGCACGAACCGAACGCCACACCTTCACGTTTGGCGGGATCGCCGGCGTCACTTCCGGCTTGCCCACGAGGTCAACGTGGTCCCACGTGAGGGGGCGCATCTCCTCGGTCCGCGCGCCGGTCAGCAGTGATACCACAATGTAGGCCCGCATCGGTGACGACTCTGCGGCCGTGAGCACCGCTTCCGCCTGAGAGAGCGTGAGCGCCTTCGATGGCCGCCCGGCTCCCTTGCCGGCTGGCAACTCATCGCACAGCAGCACCACGTTGTACCGGACCCGCTTGCGCACCTGAGCGCGGTTGATCGCTCGTCGGAGGATCGAGCGCAGGTTGCGCAAGGTCGAGGTCACCAGCACTTCAGCCTTGTCCGCCAGCCAGTCTTCGACGTCGTCGACTTCGAGCTTTACCAGTGGGCGAGCACCGATCGCAGGCACGATGTGGTTGTTGACCAAGGACCGGACGGCTTTCACGGTGCTGGGGTCCCGCTCGCCGCGTTCGTAGTTCACCAGCCAGTCGTTCACCGCCTGCTCGACCGTGTAGCCGGTCGACGCGTTGGCCGCGCCTTCCTCGACGTCGCGAATCAGCTCCTTTAGCTTGTCCTTGGCTTCGGTTTTGGTCTTGCCGCTCGCCTTACGGACGATCCGCTTCCCGTTCGGCCGGTAGCCGGTCGTCAGCTCGGCGATCCAGCGCTGACGACTCTCCGACCAGTAGAGCCCGCCGTCTCCACGACTACGCCGACTCGCCATAGCCGACCTCCGCTTCCTTCATAAGCAACTCGACGTACTGCTGGATCGCAACGGCCGGCACGAGCCGGGCGCGTCCCTGCTTGACCGAGCGCAGGCGTCCCGAGCGGAGCTGTTCGTAGATGACCGAGCGGCTCATCGACAGCAGGCGCATGGCTTCGGTGATCCGGTAGAGGTGCCGTTCAGGCACGGCGACCGGCATGGGTACGGCGTTCATCGATCCCCCTCGTGGTCGTGATCCGGCTTGGCGGCCGCGACGTCCGCGACGTCCGCGACCGGGCTGGTCAGCACGGGTGCGAGCGGCTGTTGGGTGCCGCGACCGTCCGCGACTCGGGTTGCGGAGGTCGCGGACGAGCCCGGCGTGTCCGCGGCGCCGGATGTGGCGGTCACCTGCGGGGTCGCGTTGGTCGCGGAGGTCGCGCCCGTTTCGGGCGGCGGGAGGTAGCGGCTCCAGGCGTCGGCCAGGCCACCGTCGCCGTCGATCCGGTAGCCCTTGAGGGTCTTGCCGCTGACCTTGAGGTCTTTCGGCCGGACCAGGTAGCGGTCGAGCTCCTTCGCCAGCCGGCGACTGTCGAGCGGCTTGCCCTGGACGTCGGTCCAGGGGCCGTCTTCGATGGCGTGTAGTTCGCGGATCAGCTCGGCGGTGACCATCCGGTCGGTGTTCTCGACCGTGAAGATCTGCCGGATGTCCGCCAGCAGCCGCACGCCGATCGAGGCCGGTTGCGCGGTCACTTCGAGCACGAAGTGACGGCACGCCCGACGAGCGGTCTCCGGCCAGTGCCCGCCGGCCGCGTCCGCGATCGCGAGCAGCGGACGCCAGATCTCCGCAGCACGGTCGCGCACGCCGTCCGGGCGTTCCGGCCGTGCGCGGCTCACCTCGTCGCCGACGCGACCGACCCATTCCGCCAGCTCGGCGCGCACCGGCGCCGACTCGCGCTCGACGTCTTCTTCGATGAACTCCTCGACTACTTCGTCGAACCGGCGCTTGCGCATGTGCACGGTGATCGCCCGGGTGGTGATCGTGTCCGGCATGCCGCCGGCGATCCCGGCGAGCGCGACCGGTGCGTAGACCGGGAAGCGGGTCACGTTCATGCTCTTGGCGTCGCCGACGCACCGCGTCACGGTCGCCGAGCGCTTGTAGCCCGCGTTGAGCAGTGCGCGGAGGTCCTCGTTGTTCCCGCCGGTCTTGGGGTTGAAGACCGCGTCGATCTCGTCGAACAGCAGGGTCATCGGCCCGTCGGCGAGCATGCGGAAGATCGCGGCCGGGGTGATGCTGATCGTCATCTCGGGCTTGGCGACGAGGTACTGTGCGACTTCCAGCACGCGCGTCTTGCCGCTCCCCGGTTCCGCCGAGTCGAGGATCAGGCGCGGGGTGACGTATAGCCGCTCGGCGACGTGGGTGTGGGCGTACCAGAGTGCCAGCGTCGGCGCGGCGTGCTCGTTGGCGAAGGCGGAGAAACGCGACACGAACGTCACGACCGCATCGAGGACCTCATGACCCGGCTTCGCGAAGGCACCAGTCGGGGCCGGTCCGAGCCACGTCAGCGGCATGACTGGCGCGACCTCGGGCAGCTCGCTCGGGTGGGCGCCGCCGTCCTCGGCCGGCTTCGTCGCGGTGTGGCGTCCGCGCCATACGCGCTGGCAGTTCTCCGAGCAGAAGTCGCCGGACGGCGAGTCGCCGCGCGGTCGGCCGCATTGCTGGCAGGTCGGTGCCGGCTCGTCAGGAATCACGAAGTCGATCACGGACAAGGTGTCGTCGAATCCGGACATCAGGCGGCCACCTCCAGGCGTGCGGTTGGTTCGTCGTCGCCTCCGGCTTCGCGGTAGCGCCGCCACAGGTCGTCGAGCCGCTCGGTGTCGTCGAGCTGGTGGCGGAGGACATCGGTCGGCGATTCGTCCTCGACGGTCTGCACCAAGCGAGCCGCGTGCTCCCGAACAGCGCGGCGGTACGCGTTCTTCAGCACGACGGCCTTCAGCCAGGCGCCGTAGTACGGCGGCGGCAGGATCGGGCCGTCGGTGTAGATCTCGACGATCCAGAGGCCGAGGCTGTGCAGGCGGTGCGCGCCGCCGGACCGCGGTTCGGTTGCCGTCCGCTCGCGGGCGTGATCCATCACGGCCATCGGGGTCGGTGCGTGGCCCGCGCCGGTCAGCTCGATGACCAGCTGGAGGATGTGGGCGGCGATCGGCGAGCCGAAGTCGTCGGCGCGCATGCCGGCGAGCAATCGGCGGGCCCCGGTCAGCCGGACCTGCATCACGCAGCTCAGGAACTGACGCTCGGGGTCGAGCAATGTGGTCTTCATGGGGTGGCCTTTCGGTTGAGCTGCGCGTCAGCGGCTGTTGTCGCGGCGGTCGCGGTCGCGGAGATCGCGGTACGACCGGCGAGCGCGGAGGCAGGAGTTGTAGGCGCGGCGGCCGGCGCGGAGCGTGCGGCCGGTGCCGCTGCACCGGTGGCAGAGCCGGATCGCGCGGAGCAACGGCGAGCGGAAAGCACCGAAGCCCCGGCAGGAACGGCACGGCTTGTACGGGTAGACCGCGCACGACCACGAGTAGCCGAGAGTGACAATCGCAAGAAGAATCAGGAGCAGGACAGTCGGGTTGCTGAGGGGGTTCAACGGAGCCTCCGGGGCTGTTTTTGGCCGCAGTCGGCCCGCGCCTCTAGGTGCTAGGGCGCCGATCAGCGGTGTTGTGGTGGTCTAGGGAGGGCTCTAGGTCTAGAGGGACGAGGCTCTAGACCTAGAGCCCTGCGGGAGCTAGCCGCTCTTGCGGTTCCGATCACGCTCGGTCAGCGCGTCGGCGATCCATTCGCGCTTGACGCCCATCCGGTTGGCGCCCTTGCCGGTGTCGGCGTCGGTGCCCCACACCTGCTTGGTGGTGATCCCGAGCGGCTTTAGCGCGGTGGAGAGCTGGGTTGCCTTCGCCGCGCCGGTCGGCAGTTCGGCCCACGGGCCGTAGACCGCCGGGCGCAGCTCGGCGAGCCGGTCCACGATCCGCTCCGACCACGCCTTCTCGGCGTCGCCGATCGCGGTCAGCACGTCGGCGAGCAAGGTGCTTGTGTCCTCGTCCTCCTTGGGCGTGAGGTCGAGGCCGGCGGCGTAGCCGGTCAGCCGTCCGGCCGCCAGCCGTGCGGTTCGTGCGCGGGCGGCGATCTTCTCGGCGTCCGGGCCGTCGATGTACACGCCGCGGGTGATGCGCGGCTCGTCGCCTTCGCCGGCCAGGTAGCCGATGCCCTTGTCCCGAAAGGACAGCGTGGTGGCCCGGATGCCGTTCCGGTACGACGAGGTTCCGAGCACCATGTCGTTGGCCTGCTGGCCGGTGACCTTGAGGCAGAACCGCATCACCGCGTTGTCGCTGATCGCCGTCGGGATGCTCTTCGCGTCCGGCCGCTGCGTTGCCAGGATGATCACGATGCCCAGCGCGGGGCCGCGCTTCACGAGGTCGGTGCAGACCTCCTCGATCTCCGCGCCGTACTCCGGGTGCTCGAACCACTTCTGGCACTCGTCGACGCCGATCACGATCGGGTGCAGGCCGAGGGACTTCTTGCCCGCCAGTTCCGGCGTGACCTTGTTCTCCGGGCACAGGTCCTTCGGCAGTTCCCGGATGACCTTCGCGCGCCGCCGCAACTCGTCGGCGAGTGCGCGCAGGTCGGCGACGGCGTACGCGATGTCCTCCGGCTCGTCGCCGGCGCGGTACCGGTGCGACACCGGCGCCAGCGGCGAGAGGTCGCCGGTTCCCTTGAGGTCGAACGAGTGCAGCTCGGCCCGCGGGTCCAGTGCGGCGATGAGTAGCAGCTCTCGCAGCGTGAACGTCTTGCCCATCCGCGGGATCGCGCCGATGACCATCGAGATGAACATCATGGTGATGTCCACCCACCGGCCGCGCTGGTCGGTGCCGAACGGCTGAGGCTTGAACAGGTCGACGGTGCCGGGCTTCCGCAGTGGCCAAGCTGCCTGTCGCGACTTGGAGAGGTCCTGGTCGCCGACCCACAGGACCATCCGCCCGGGGTGAACCTCGGCGTTGCCCTCCGGCCAGACGCAGCCGAGGGGACGGCCGAGGCCGGACGCGAGCTTCGCGCGCCGCTCGACCACTTCGGACACCGTGACGCCCGGCGGAAGGTCGACGTCGGCGCGCCAACCCGGCCCGTCGCGAGTGATCGGCGCCGTGAACCCGATCGCGTTCGGGTTCTTGGCAAGGGCCTGGTTGATGCCCGCGATGCCGAGCACCGACAGCGCCTGAACGACGTGGTCACTCGTCAGCTTCTGGACCTGAGTGGACAGGACGGCGCGAGACGACACCACCGGGTTGTCCCTGGTGGACCCGAGCTTTCCGAGTAGTCCTACTGCGATGGCGCCGCAGGCCCAGATCACCCACTCGGGCAGGACGTTCGGCAGCGTGAACACCAGGACCAGGCCGACCGTCGAAACGAGACCGAGCTGAATCAGCCGGAGTACGACTCGCCGGTCACGCTGCTGCGACAGCTTCAGGTACAGGTCGGCCTTATCGGCCGTGGCCGTCTCCGACCGGGCCGGGCGCCCTTCGGCGTCGGTCACGTACCGGCCGGTCGCTGCCAGCAGGAGGAAAAGGCCCCGAGGGGAACGCACCGCGAGCCGAAGGGCGTAGAGCGGTGACCGGGCCGCGTGGTAGCCGGCCTTATGCGCGTAGTGCTTCCCCACCCACTTCGCGGCGTCCTTCGCCTCGGACGTCGACTTGAGGTAGCTGGGAATGATCGCTTGGCGATTGTGTGAGCGGAGGCGGTCCAGCCACGACGAGCCGTCCGTGACCTGGCGGTCCACCGGGACGGCCGGCGACTGCTCCGCGGCCTCGTCCCCGGACTCGGCGTCGATGAGGAACGGGTCGGCCTCGACGGGTGCCGTGCTGGGGAACGCGATCACGCGGCCGGTCTGCGGTTCGTTGGTGGTGCTCATCAGTCGTTCACCTCCTGGTCGGTGGTGTCGCGTACGAGGTGTGCGAGGGCAGCGCCGCAGCCGAGGACGACCACCGGCAGGCAGGAGACGAGCGTGGTCACCGGCCAGGGAGCGCGTTCGACGTCCGCCGCGGTCATCAGGTGATAGGCGACCTGGCCGACCATGCCGAGGACGAGCGAGCCCAGGGCGGACCACTTCGCGAAGCTGCGGACTCGGTGGGTCCGGGTCGCCGGGGACAGCCAGACCCGCAGGGCGAATGCCGCGTAGGTCTCGACCCCGATGGGGAGTGTGATCGCCGAGTTGATCGTCAGGTGGTCCCAGATGCCCGGCAGGAGCTGTATCGGGCCGAACCCGGTCAGCCTGCCGAGACCGACCCAACCGCTCCAGACGGCGACGAACGCCGGCAGGGCCAGGAGGAGTACCGGCCACAGCTTGATCCGCCGCACCTTCTCCGGCGTCGCGCCCGGGTCTGCGGTGACGTTGACCTGCGGCTCTGAGTCATCCGAGGCCGGTTCGTCCGAGGTCTCGGACTCCTGATCCGGTTCCTCGACTTCGGCGGGTTCCGTCACCGCGTGCAGCTTCCGCACGGGCTTGGTGTCGGCCTCCTCGTTCAGCGCGGCGAGGATGGCGCGGGCTTTCGGCGCACCCACCTTGAACTCGGTCATGATCCGGTTCCGGGAGGGGCACTCGCCCAGGTCCGCGGCGAACTCGCGGACACGGGGCAGCAGGTCGGTGACCGAAGGCGGGTACGCGCTTCGGGTGTTCGTAGGCGTGTCGAGCCCTACCATGGGTGTTCTCCTGACTGGCTTGGAAGTGGTTGGGAGAAGCCCGGTCCGGCGGGTGGTTCTTGGCGGTTCCGTGCGCCGGGCCGGGGCGGCTTCAAGCGGCCGCGCCGGGGCTGTCCGGCCGGCCCCGGAGGGCCGAGCTGACGTTCTGGCGGCTGATGCGCCGGACGTGTCGATGCGTGGCGGCCCGATCCAGGCTCGGCGCCGGGCTGGTGCTCGCCGCTTCTTGGTCGTGAGCCGTCACGAAGTACTCGGCGATCATCGCGTCGATGTCCGATTCGGTCAGGCCGTCCGGCGCGTAGCTGGGCAAAGGGATGAGGTCATCCATTGGTGTGAACTCCAACGACTTGTAGGTCTCCCGCTCGGGAGCGGCCGGTGGCGGCCGGAACTCAACGTAAGTCCTGTCTATTAACTCTGTCAACTGACATGGGAGAACTGACTTAGCCAACTGACTTGGCCTACGCTGGTGGTATGGCATCCCTGAACCCGGACGACCCGCGTGCGCCGTTCTTGCAAGTAGCTGGCGGTCTCCGGGCCGCGATCCTGTCGGGGGAGTACGCCCCGGGGGCGCAGTTGCCGACCTACCAGGAACTGGCCGATTCCTGGGGGGTGGCGGTGAACACGGCCAAGAGCGCCGTTGCCCACCTCAGGGAAGAGGGCCTGGTGGTGATCCGGCACGGCAAGGGTTCGTTCGTGCGCACTCAGCCGGCCGAAGGTGACTCCGCGGTTCGCTCCGAGGCCTCGGGAGACGAGCGGGTCTGGCAGGCCATTGCCGAGATCAGGAAGCGTCTCGGCGAGATCGAGCGGAAGCTGGGGGAGAACTAGCCGAACAGGGCGCGGAGGAACGTCACGACGCCGTCGATCACTGCGCCGACGCCGTGGGCCGCTCCGCTGGCCCAGCTCGCCGAGTCGGCCGGGTACTTGACGATCAGCACGATGATCGCGAGCCCGACGACCAGGCCGATCGCCTTCCCGACCAGGCCGCTCCCGCTCTTCATAACCGGGAAATTGCTCTTCGCCATCACTGTCTCCTTCGTTCTGCGACGGGCCGGAAGGCCGGTCCGGATCGGGGTTTTCGATCCGGCGTTGTCGCTGATGAACTCAGGAAACCGCGGGAGGGCGGCGGTGCAGCAGTGTGCACGTGGGGGTGCGTTTTTGCACGTGGGGGGTGCACGGGGGGTGCTTTAATGACCTTCGGAGGTACCGGTGGTCGACAAGGGGAAGCAGCCGAACGCACTTCTAGCTGCGGTTATGCGACAGGCGGGGGCGACGAACAAGGGTTTCGCCCGCCGCGTGCGCGAACGCAGCCAGAGAGACGGCGGCGAGCTGGTCAGCGCGGACCACGTGTCGGTCAAGCGCTGGCTCGACGGCACGAAGCCGCACCCGCGCACCTGTCAGCTGATCGCCGGCGTCCTCGGTGAGCTGCTCGGTCGGCCTGTCGGCCTGGACGAGATCGGCTTCGGCGGTGGCGCCGAGACGACCTCGGACGACGTTGGTCTGGAGTACCCCGAGGAGATCGCACACAGCCTGGTCGCGCTGGGCGCGATCACCGAACTCGAGCTGCGGACACCGAAGCGGGTCGGCCCGCTGGCCGTCGTGCCGGAGGCCTGGAGCGGCCTGGTCATCCGGTGGCTGACCGACTCGGACAACGAAGGATCGCGGCCGCCGGCCGAGCCGCGCTCGATCACCGTCGTGGACGTCGAGGCGGTTCGCGAGGCAACCGCGATGTTCAGCAGCTTCGACTACAAGTACGGCGGCGGCCGGCCGAAGTCGCTCGTCGCATCGTTCCTCGACCAGGAGATCTTGCCGAACATCGGCCACGTGTCCCCGCACGACCCGGTCGGGCGTGAGTACTTCCGGGAGGTCGCGGCCTTGACGCGGCTCGCCGGCTGGACTGCGTACGACACGGGCGCGCACGGGCTCGCTCAGCGGTACCTGACGCAGGCGTTTCGCCTGGCGAAGGCGGCCGGTGACAAGCCGCTGTGCGGCCGAATCCTCGCGGGCATGTCGCACCAGGCGAACTTCCTAGGGCACTTCCAGCGCGCCGTCGACCTGGCACGAGCCGCCTACAAGGGCGCCAACGGCTACGCCACCCCGACGACGATGGCGCTCTTCCACGCGATGGAAGCGAGGGCACTCGCGTCGCTCGGCCGGCAGGAGGACGTCACGGCCGCGCTGCTCACGGCCGAGCGTTGGCACGGCCAGGGCAACCGGGACAACGACCCCGAGTGGATTCACTACTTCGACGAAGCCGAGCTGCACGCGGAGTTCGCGCACTGCTTCCGCGACATCGGGAACGCCGAACTGGCGAACCATCACGCCGCCGCTTCGATCGCGGCGTCGGAGTCCACCTACGTCCGGAGCCTCTCGTTCTGTCGGACCGTGCTCGCCACGTCGCACCTGCAAGGCGGGAACCTCGAAGAGGCGTTGGACGTCGCCAGGGCCGTCGTCGATACCGCGGCCAAGCTGAAGTCCTTCCGCGTCATCTCGTATCTCGACGACTTCCGCGGCCGGCTGGGCGGGCACGCCGGTGACCCGCTGGTGAAGGAGTTCCTCGACTTCGCCAGCATCCACCTGCCGTCAGAAGACCTTCCAGTGGCGGGGCGCCTGATCGTCGCGTAGGTCGGCGATCCGCTTCTGAACTTCGGCCTTGACCTCGGCGGACTCGTCGACGGTCTGCGAGAGCCACATGGTCATGTTCAGCTCACGGGTAGCCCTGACCACTGGGAACCCGTCCCAGCTGATCGGGTCGAACCCGTACGCCTCGGTGTACGAGTCGTACTCGGCCTCGGAAGCCCAACCGAACGCCTGGTGACGGACCGAAAGCACGGCCGCGTCCCACTCGCGCGGCCCGAAGGCGAAGTCCTCGAAGTCGATCAGGTTCAGCGTCCCGTCCGGGGCACGCATGACGTTCCCGGGGTGCGCGTCGCCGTGCACGGGGCCGGCGGGAAGCGGGAACTCAAGGTCTTGGAACTTCTCGGTCAGCTCTTCGTACCGCTCGCGCAGGAAGTCGAGGTCAGCCTCAGGGAGCTTGCCCTTCAGAGCCTGCAGACGAGGTTCCACCTTCGGCATCGGCGAGAACGCCGGCAGGCGGAAGTCCTTCGGGTGGGGGAGCGCGTGCAGGTCGTGGAGCAGCTTCCCGAACTCCGCCGGCGTGATCGGGGTGTTGTCCTCTTCGAGGCAGTTCCAGAAGGTGACGGGGAGCCCGTCTTCGATGAACGGCTGTTCGGCTCCGCGTAGCGACGTGGCAGCGGGGAACCCGTTCTCCGCGAGCCAGCCGGCGACAAGTACTTCCTTCGTCGCGGCAGGGATCGAACGTCCGACGCGGACCACAGCCGAGCTGTCGGCCAGGCGGAAGATGGCGTTCTCCCCGAACCGGACCCGCTTCGCGCCGGCCGCGTCGAGCCCGGCGAAGGCACACGCAGCCTCGAAGACGGCTTGTGTCCGCTCTGACGTGAAGGCCTTCGTCGTGGTCATCAGACTCCTCTATCGGGGTGCCTCGGCCAGGCTAGAGCTTCGGCGGGAACGTGTGCGCGCCGAATGACGCGGGGGTGGAACCCGGTCGGCGCGCTGGTCGGGGCCTCAACGCGCCGGCCGGGAGTCATCTCAGCGGACGAGGCCCGCCGCGCGGTCGAAGTTCACAACCGGCGCGGAGCAGGCCACGGCGCATCGTGCTGTAGGTGGTCGCCGCAGCCTCAGCCAGCTCTCGCACGGTGCCGCCAGCGTCGTAGCCAAGAACGTAGGGAGCGAAGTCCAGCTCAACTCGGAAGCCCTTGCCGTGAGCAGGCGGAGCAGCGCCGCTGGCTCGCAAAACCGTGCCGGTCCAGCTCAGCGACAGGTCGAAACGCGTAGCGACCTCGCTGTAGGACTCGCCGCCGTTGACGGCTTCCACCATGGCGGCGTTGCGCAGCTCCAGATCATCGGTCGTCACCGGGCACCTCCGCGACGAGCCACCCGCAAACTTGGCTGACCTTGTCCGCGCAGCGTCACCCCAGCGTGGCGGAGCATGTTCCTCGTCTGGCTGTACGTGAGGTCGTACTTGCTGGCCACCTGGCGGATCGATGCGCCTTGCTCGTACGTCGTGGCCAACCCGGGCGGGCACGGCGGTACACGTCGCATCGGCGGACGGATCGGCACCCCGAGCGCCATCAGCGTCTCTCGCACCCGGCGGTAGCTGAGTCCGCTCTGTGCGGCGAGGTCTTCGATCGTCGCGCCGGCGGTGTACCAGTCACGCAGGAGCGCGGAATCCTCCGGCGTCATCAGGACTCTCCAGATTCGATCGCCGGGGCAGAGTTCCGATCCGCCGCGTCGAGCGATCCGCCGTCAAGCTCGTCCGCGCGCGCGGTCAGCTCGGCTCCGATGTCGACGAGCTGGCGGCCGAGCGTGCGCAGTCCGGTGGCGTACCCGGCATCGTCAGATTGCAGCGTCAACAGCTCGACGGTCACGCGTCCGACCGAGGTATTGACCTTCGCCAGGCCAGCGAGCAGCTGGCGGTCACGCGCGTCCACACGGCACCTCGATTCGCCGGTGCTCGTTCTGGCTGCCGCAGACCGGGCACATCCGGCCCGGTCGTGGGATCACTCGGCGGCGGCTGATGCTGGGCCGGTCGTGCTCCAGCGGGAATCGATCGTTGACCAGGCACCAGGGCAGCAGCATGACGAGCCGCAGATTGGTCATCTCCGAGTGCAAGTAGAGGTGCGCCCATCCGTCGCCGTCGGTGAATTCGTGCCACTCCCAGAAATCGCCCCGAGGAGTGGCGGCGCGCGTCAGAGGACGGTCGTCCACGGCGGTCATCGGATGCCCCGCTCAACCTCGAACTCCCGGAGCGCGACGGCGGCCTGTTCCCAGTCGGCGTCGGTCATATCGGCGTGGGTCTTCGGGGCCCGGTAGGTGCTCAGGTCGATCTCGTTGAGCCGCTGGCCGCGGTTGTTGAACACCGACGGGCCGCTCCAAAGGGCCTGTCGGCCCTCGCGGGAATCACAGTTCATGACGTGACTCCTGGCCGACCCGTCCGCGCGTCACGCAGGGAGATCGTCAGTGCGTCGCCGAGCTGGTTCCGCAGCTGTGCGGCCCGCTCGGCGCTGAAGAAGATCGGCTCTCCAGGCGGCGTCGAGCTGGTCAGCGTGATCCGACCGTCAGCCCGCACTTCGACTTTAAGGAGGACGGGAGCGCCTCGCAGGTCGACGCCCTCTGTGGCCTGGCGGGTACGTAATGGATCACGCATAGTGAGTGACCGTACAAAGATGCAGGTCACAAAGGTTTCCTCCTGGGAAACCTGGATAGGTACGCTGAACGCATGGACTCGATCGGCACCACGATCCGCCGCCTTCGCCGCTGGCGCGGCTTGTCCCTGGACCAGCTCGCTGGCCTATCCGGCCTGTCGAAGGGCTACCTGTCCAAGATCGAGAACGAACGCACGGCGATCGACAAGCGCTCGACGCTCGTCGCGATCGCTGGCGCTCTGCGCGTCAGCCTGTCCGACATCACCGGCGACGGCCTGGAGATACGCGACCCACAGGCCGACACCGCCATTCCCGCCATCCGTGACGCCCTGCTGAGCACGGACCTCGACGGCACCGAATCGCCGATCGGTGATCTCGGCCAGCTGCTATCCGAGACGCAGCTGCTCGCCGCGCTGCGCCAGGCGAACCAAGACGCCGAGGTCGGCGCCCGGCTCCCTGACCTGCTGTTGGCGCTCCACACCCACGTGAGCAAGCCGGAAGCACTCCGTTCGCTCGTCACCGCCACGCACACCACCGCGCTGCTGACCAAGGGGCTCGGCGCTTTCGAGCTGGCATGGATCGCCGCAGACCGCGGTCACGAGGCCGCAGCTCGGCTCGGCGAGCCCGGCTGGATCGCGCTCGCCGAGTTCGCGCGCACGCAGGCCCTTTCCGGGCTCGGCGCGCACAAGCGCGCCGGCAAGCTCGCAGAACGCGCCCTGGACTACGTGCCGGCCGACGCCTACGACGTGCGCGGCGCGCTCACCCTGACCTCGGGCTACACCGAATCCGTGCTGGGCGGAGATGCGGCCGCCGCGCTCGACGAAGCCGCTGGCCTGGCCGAGCACGTCGAGTACGGCAACCGGAACTTCCTGCTGTTCAGCCCGCCGAACGTCGTCCTTTGGCGGATCTCCTCTGCGCTTGAACGAGGTGACCACGCCGAGGCGGCCCAGCTTGCCGCGACCGTCGATCCGGCCGAATTGACGATCGACTCGCGCCGCACGACGTTCTTGATCGAGCACGCCCGCGCGCTCTACGGCATCCGCCGGCCCGACGAGGAGGTGCTGGCGCTCCTGGTCCAGGCCGAAAAGCTAGGGCACATCCGAACCCGGACGAACCCGTTCGTCAGAGAGATCATCTCCACGATGCTTGCCCGCGCCCGGCGCGAGGGCGTCGCTCGCGAGGTCCGCGGCATGGCCGACCGGATGGGGCTAATCAAGACTTCCTAGAAGGGTGTCAGTAGGCGCTTCGAACGGTGTGATGTGACATAACGATATCGGTGGCGATCCCACAAGCACGTTCGGATTCGCTGGGTCTTCGCTCGTAGAACACGATCATGTCGGGTAGGAAGTCCGGTGGTCGAACGCGTTGGGCGGGTCGGTGACGACGTAAGCAGTGACGTTGGTCAGGCTCAGCGACTTCCATCGAGCGCTCCGGATTGAAGGCGCAAGCGTCCCGCGAGTAGGCCAACTGGTGGAACGCCGTCAAGTTGACACTGGTCGAACATGTGTTCGAGGGGCTACTCTGTACCTATGTCGGACAAGAGCGCGATCGAGTGGACTGAAGCGACATGGAACCCCACGACGGGGTGTGATCGCGTTTCTGAGGGGTGCGACAACTGCTATGCCCTGGCTCTCGCGAAGCGGCTCAAGGCGATGGGTGTCGAGAAGTACCAAACTGATGGTGATCCGCGAACGAGTGGTCCGGGATTTGGGGTTGCGTGGCACGAGGATACCCTTTCCGCCCCGTATGCATGGCGAAAGCCGCGCCTGGTATTCGTCAACTCAATGAGTGATCTGTTTCATGCTCGTGTTCCGGTGTCATTTGTGCGCGACGTATTTCAGGTTATGCGTGAGACGCCGCAGCATACCTATCAAATTCTAACCAAGCGTAGCAAGAGGCTTCTCCGGTTAGCCTCAGATCTTCACTGGCCTGAAAATGTTTGGATGGGCGTCAGTGTTGAATCAGCTGATCAATTCGATCGGGTAAGTCATCTGCAAGCCGTTCCCGCTGCGGTCAGGTTCCTATCTTGCGAGCCATTGCTGGGCCCATTGTCGGGCATTCCGCTCGATGGAATCGACTGGGTGATCGCTGGTGGGGAAAGTGGACCTAACGCGCGATCATTGGACCCTGAGTGGGTTCGCGAGATCCGAGACAGGTGTCGTGAATTTTCCACCCCATTTTTCTTTAAGCAATGGGGTGGCGTTCGGGCAAAAAGCGGCGGTCGTACGCTTGACGGTAAGCTCTGGAGTGAGATGCCGACTCCTAGGCACGCTCCACGTACGCTCGCTGAAGCTTCCCTGTAGGAACTGTCTTGATGATGTTTCGAGTCTTTAGGATCTTGAGTGCGCTTCGAATGTGTGTTTCGCGAGCCAGTCCCAATGTGCGACCAAGTAGTTCGCCGAGTTTGCTTTCAATGACGAAGCCGGGTTGACTGCTCAATATTGATTCGATGTTGGTTGCGATCTCGTCAATCCAGGCCTCTTTGTTGTCGTCGAAGCTGAGTCCACGTAGCTCTTCTTGGCCGCCGGTGGCTTCCTCGCGGCGCGATGCGAGCCATTGGCGCCACTCCTGGCGAGCCATGGACATCGATCGCGCCATCTCCCATAAACCATCCCAGTGGCGGGTGAAGAGGATTAGCTCGTATACTGGCTGTGCTTCTAGCGAGTCGGCAACGTTGGCAGTTATCGTGCCATAATTTGCGGCCCGGCAGACACGGTTTGCGTAGCCATGCAGTACTTCCTGAACCCAGCCTTCGTTCTCATTTCGAGCTATCTCCTGCCACCAGTCACCGCCGAGCGCTTCGTTGAGGGCTCGAATCTGGCCTTCTTTTGCAGGGTATTCTTTTTCGCTACGAACCACGCCTGAAATCCGCCGAACGGCCTCGTATGAAAAATTCATAAGAAGCTCGGTCTTGGGCTGCTGAAAGCTCGGCGTCGCTGGCCTGTCTCGTGAGGTAAGGACATGGACGACACGTTCAAAGGGTATTGTTAGACCGTAGGGGTCCAGAAAGACAAGGAGGGGCAGTCCGTCGGTCTTCGCTAAAACGTCGTCGACGTGCTTTTCAACTGGCCCCTGAAGGACCTCGTATGTGGAGGGATCTACGGCCTTGCTTTTCAGTAGCTCGGAAAGCTTATCGCAGTAGTCCTGCTCTTTCTCGCTAAAAACCGAGTACACTGATCGCAAGCTTGCCATAGCCACTGCTGTGTCGACTAGAAGCTCAGGTGATCCCGGGTTTTCGTCCTCGTAGCGCCCGGGGCCGGAGTAAGCGTCGTAAACAACTATCTTGTTGTTGACTGATGTTGAGCCGACCTTTCCCGCCCAGGCGGGGGTGTAACTCTTTAGTAGCTTATGCTTATAGACCGCCGCGGCTTGAGGGGAAAGAAAGAAATTCTTGTTGCTACTCATCGGCTCGATCCCCTCCGTGTCATGATCTAGACAGACAAGGGTAGTTGCACGTATGGCGGCGATCGATCCGCCAGTCCGGTGGTGAACCCGCTCGGTCTGCGATGGTTGCCTGCAGTGTCACGCCGGATTGCAGGCCGAATCGTACACATGTTCTACGGCGAAGGTGGGTACGCTCACCGACGGCGTCCGCGTGTTGCGTCTTTCAGGCGCTCTACCCTATATCCTCAATCGGATCAGGTGCATTTGCGCTAATGCAGTGATGGCACGTCGTGGTGTGCTGTCTCTTGCGCATCTGTGTATGGGGGTCGAAATCGATGTCGATAATGTGCTCTCGCTGAAACTTGATTTTGCTGCCGACGTCCAGTCGCGGGAACGCGAGTGGTCTATTTGTCAGAGAACCCACGAGCTTCCGGCGGCCCACCTTTTCAACGATGACCCACATGCGTTCGCTCCAGCCGTCGCTTTGATCAAACATCAGCTTGACGACGGCGCCGGGTTCAATCGCGTCCTTTTCTTCCTCCTCTGGGATCCAGAATGACTGCGGGTGAAGGCGATTCAGTTTGACACCTGACTTGAGCTTCCAGCGCAGGATGACACGCCCCGTAAGCGTCCACCTGATGCGCGGGCCAAGGCCATCAAATATCGCAGTTTCGATCTGCTCGGCGACCCAGAATGGACGCTTAAGGCGCGGAACCTCGTACAGTTCGGCGATCAGCTCTGCTCGTCGAGGGTCGTCTCGCTCGTAAACCATAACGACGAGGCGCAGGACGAAGCCTGGCGCGAAGCCGTACACGACGATTGCGATCAGCAACGTCGGCCACGAGGCCAAGCTCTGGAGTAGTTCGGTCGCGTTCATGCGAACCGCCCGACTAGACCGGGGAGGTCGGTGAAACGAGCGTCGCGACGAGCGTCGACAAGGATCCCACCGAGTGCTAGTCGTCCCTCGTCGGTCAGTTCGTAGTACCGGCGGGGTGGACGTTTGCCCTTGATGGTTGCAGGGTCTTCCCAGCCATCAGTGAGCCAGCCCTCGTTCAGCATCCGCGTCAAGATCGGATAGAGCACGCCAGACCGCACGCCGGCCGTCTTGGACAGGTGGTAACCCCAGTGTCGACCTGTCGGGTCGTCCAGTATGGCGATCGTCACCTGGACTAACGCATGTGTCTTTCGCAAGTCTCGTAATCTACATAGGTAGTTTACTGGTGTCTACGGTGAGTAGGGCGCCCTTCCAGCGAAAGAGGGCGAGGGGGCGACCGGTCGGTCCTCGGCTCCTCGAACGAGCTGAGTGGCATGCGGGGCACGTACATCCAGTTGCTGTCTCCAGCCTGCTGCGGCCTGGTGAGTGGCTCAATGAGTGACAATCCGGGTGGTCAACCCCGGACGCGCACGGACGCACAGGGACCTTGGAAGCGCAGGTCAGAGCCCTGAGGCTAAGGTCAACAAGTGACGAATTCCGCTCGTAATGAATAGGTCAGGGGTTCGATTCCCCTAGGCGGCTCAGCAAGTGGTTGGCCCCTGCCCCTCGAGGGCAGGGGCCATTTTCTTGCTTCGCGTGTCTTGTGGGGCTCCGCCCCACACCCCGTCCGGTGGGCTCCGCCCCCGGCCCCCCGCGTGGTCGGCTTGGGAGCGGATGCGCGAATTTGTTCTTTCAGAACCACCCGGTTGAGGGAAGTTCTAGCTCGCTCGTTGGCGGGTGCGTTCTTGGAGGTTCTCGTACCAGCGGCTTCCTCGGGGGCCGCAGCTTGTGTGGATGTGGTCCCTCAGCTTGCCTGTTGCCTGGTTGAAGCGGGTCAGCTCGTTGTTGCTGCGGGCTATCTCCTGCTGGACCCGGTTCACTCCCGCCGACAGCGTGCGGACCGTTGTGCGCGTTGCCTCCGCGTGGCGGCGTAGGCGGGCTCTGCCGCGGGCCGCGTTTGACAGGTGGTGCTCCAGTTTTCGGACGCCTGCTGCCAGTTCGCGTTTCGAGCCCATTGCCTGGTGCTTGTGGCCGTGCCACTCGTCGGCCAGTAGGCGAGATGCGTGGTGGCGCTGGGTCAGCAGCCGGAAGTTGACCTCGCCGTGCGTTGTCCGGCGCAGCTGGTCCAGTTCGCGCGCCTTGCGCTCGAGCACGACGCGGTCCGCCGCAAGTACCTGGACGGCGTGGTCCGAGCGCTTCCGCAGCCGCTCGACTTCGGCCACCTGCTTGGTGATCGTCGCCATTTCCGCCTGCTCGGCGGTCGCCCGCCGGCGGCGCCGGAACACCACGTCGATCGCGAGCAGGACCGTCACGACCGGGACCAGGTACGGCCATTCGTGAGCGAGGAGCCGGACGACGCCCTCGAGCAACGACGAGAGCAGGACGAGGGCGAACAACGCGCCCATCAGGCAGCCGAGCGCTTTCTGCACGGGGAAGTCGCTTTCGTCAGCGGCGGGAATCCAGGCCGCGCCAGGCCGCGATGGCCGTCTTCGTTTCGGCCACCGACAGTGAGTCGCTCAGCCGGACCAGCGTGTCGCCGCTGTTCGCGTGGTGGCCGATGATCTGACCGGAGAGGATCGTCAGCGTGCCCTGGGTCGCGATCCTCTCGGACGACGAAATGCGCAGGTCGCAGGCCATCCGCACCATCTCGCGGTAGCCGTGGTGCAGCTCGTCGAGGGACACCTTGATCTGTTCGCTGTCGCGCATCCGGGTGTCGAAGAGCCCGATGATCGTGCTCTGGCGGGCGCGGATCAGCTTCGTCGCGGTGTCGTGCCGGGCCTGCAGCCTGCCCTTCTCGATCCGGAACCGGCCGATCTCCACCGCGCAGGCCCCGACGGTGGCGACGATCTCGGCCGCCGCACCCAGCGGGTTCAGCGCCTTGGCCACACTGGTGACCGAGTCCGCGAGGACGGCACGTCCGTTCTGCACTCGAATGAGCTCGTTGAGCATGTCAGGTCGATCGTGGCTTGACTCCGCTTCGTTACAAGTCGGCACTCTGTGTGATCAATTGGAGAGCCGGTCGCCCGGCGAGTGGGGAGATCACTGCCCGGACGAACGAAGGCCCCCGGCTCGTGGCCGGGGGCCTTCGGAGGGGCGGGGGGCTTACTTCGGGGGCGTTACTTTCAGGACCGTGGCCTTCGCGTCGCCTCGGGGGGTTCGGTAGGTGATCTCGTCGCCCGCCTTGCGGCCCACCAGGGCCAGGCCCAGGGGGCTGTCGGAAGTGATCGCGTCCGCGTCTTCGCCCGGGACCGTCACCACCTGGAACGTCTCTTCGTCGCCGTCCGAGAAGCGGAGGGCCACCGTTGTCCCGTCGGGGAGCTGGGCGTTGCCGTAGCCGCCGTGCTCCATCTTCGCCGCCAGGTCCGCGATCTGGCGGTCGAGCCGGGCTGCCGCCTCCGCGCGGTCGATCACGTCCGCCTGGTCCGCCGCGTCCCCCGTGCGCTCCTGCTCGCCGGGTTGCGGCGCGAGCGCCTCGCGTTGAGCACGCAAGTTCGCGATTTCCTTCTCCAGCTGGCTGCGCGCAGCCGAGCTGAGCCCCTTGTCCCCTGAGATCACCATGCGCGCATTGTCCGCTGCGCGGACCGGGGTGGCCAATCCGGTTTTTCACCCCGGGGCCACCCGCAGGACGTCTGCCCTAGGATTCGGGGCTGCAGTCCAGGAAGAAGGTAACGAGAATCACCGTGAGCGCAGTCCCCGGTCGCAGCGAGCGGCTCTCTCCCAACCAGCTGGCCAAGCAGGAACAGATCGTCGAAGCCGCGCGCGTCGTCCTCGCGCGCGACGGGCTCGCCGGGTGCACCGTGCGGGCCATCGCCGATGCCGGCCCGCTCACCAAGAGCGCGATCCACTACTACTTCGCCGACATCGACGTCCTCATCGACCGCGCGATGGCCGCGCACATCACCGCCTTCGCCGCGGGGCTGCGCGAGGTCGCCGCGAAGCACGACGAGCCACGCGTGCGCCTCTTCGCCGTCCTCGAGGAGTACCTGAGCGTCTTCGCGGGCAACCCCAACGCGGCGTTCCTCTGGTTCGAGTACTGGATCGCGGCCGGGCGCGCGCAGCACCCGCAGGCCATCGACGTCATGCTCACGTCGCTCACCGAACTGCTGGCCGAGCTGCTCGCCCCGCTCGACGTCGACGACCCGCGGGCGCGGGCCCGCGCGCTGCTGTCGTACCTGCTGGGCACCGTCGTCCAGCAGCGGGTGCGCCCTCGGCCGTTCGCCACGCTGCGTGCCGACATCGAGGCGCTCTGCTTCGCCAACTACGGCTAGAAACGCCCTATAGATCCGTAGACGTACGGATTGCGCACTACGTCCGGCTCCCGCCAAGGTCGAAGCACCCCCGAGAGCAGGAGACGTGATGCGCCCACGAACGTGCATGGCGGCGGCCGCGGCCGTCCTTCTGATGCTCGCCACCGGCGGCCAGGCCGTCGCCCAGCCGGCCGGACCGCAGGTCTACGAGGTGAGCGGCACCGGCACGGCCCAGCAGCGCACCGAGGTCGCGAGGACCGGTGCCGACATCCTCGACAGCGCGAACGGCACGACGACGGTCATCGCCAACCCCGGCGAAGCGGCCCAGCTGCGTGCGCTCGGCTTCGGCGTCAAGGCGCTCGGCGCGGTCGACCGGCCGCAGAGCACCGCGACCGTCGAGGACTTCCCGGCCGGCTACACCGGCTACCACACGTACGCCGAGACCCAGACCGAGCTGCAGAAGGCCGTCGCGAACTACCCGTCGCTGACGAAGCTCGGCAGCGCCGGCACCTCGTACGAAGGCCGCGCGCTTTCGCTGATCAAGATCTCCGACAACGCGGCGACCGACGAGAACGAGCCCGAGGTGCTGTTCACCTGCAACCAGCACGCGCGCGAGCACCTCACCACCGAGATGTGCCTGCACATCGTGCAGCGGCTGACCAGCGGGTACGCCACGGATCCCGCGATCAAGCGGCTCGTCGACAGCACCGAGATCTGGGTCGTCCCGAGCGTCAACCCGGACGGCGCCGAGTACGACATCTCCGGCGGTACGTTCCACAGCTGGCGCAAGAACCGCCAGGGCGCCGGCACCGACACCAACCGCAACTGGGGCTACAAGTGGGGCTGCTGCGGCGGCTCGTCGGGCTCGACGTCCAGCGAGACCTACCGCGGCACGGCGGCGTTCTCCGCCCCCGAGGCCCGGGCCGTCTCGAACTGGGTGAACTCCCGCGTGGTCGGCGGCGTCCAGCAGATCAAGACGCACATCGACTTCCACACCTACTCCGAGCTGGTGCTCTGGCCGTTCGGCTACACCTACGACCGGACCGCGCCCGGGCTCACCGCGGCCGAGGCGACGAAGTTCGAGACGCTCGGCAAGCAGATGGCGGCGACCAACAGCTACACGCCGCAGCAGTCCAGCGACCTCTACATCACCGACGGCAGCGTCAACGACTGGATGTGGGCGACGCACAAGATCTGGAGCTTCACCTTCGAGATGTACCCGAAGGGCAGCAGCCCGGGCTTCTACCCGCGCGACACCCAGATCGTCCCGCAGACCACGCGCAACGACAAAGCCGTCGACATCCTGATCAACGCGGCGATCACCGGGTGACGCGCCGGGCGCGGTCTAGGGTGCGGGCATGCCTCTGTTCTCGTTCGAAGGGCTCAGCCCACAGGTCCACCCGGACGCCTGGATCGCGCCCACCGCCACCCTCATCGGCGACGTCGTCGTCGAGAAGGACGCCTCGGTCTGGTACGGCGCCGTGCTGCGCGCCGATTTCGGCAAGATCATCGTCCGGGAGGGCGCCAACATCCAGGACAACTCGGTCGTGCACGTCAACGTCGGCAAGGTGTGCGAGATCGGCAAGAACGCCACCGTCGGCCACCAGTGCCTGGTGCACGACTGCACGGTCGGCGAGCAGGCCCTGATCGGGAACGGCTCCACGATCCTGGACGACGCGAAGATCGGCGAGCGGACGCTGGTCGCGGCCGGCGCCACCGTGACGCCGGGTACCGAGGTGCCGTCCGAGGTCGTCGCGATGGGCAGCCCGGCGAAGAAGTTCGTGCCGCTCACCGACTCCGCACGGCTGTGGGTGGAGCACAACGCGCCCGTCTACCAGGACTTGGCGAAGCGGCACAAGGCAGGCGTCGAGGCCCTGGATTGAAGTTGACTCTCCAGTAGCTGGAGACTCTAGCTTCGGGGCATGGCTCCGAAGAAACTCACCCACCAGGTCACCCTCGAACTCAGCGCGGGCAACGCCCCGGTCGTCGACCTCGGCAAGATGCTGGGGCAGACCGGGGTCAACCTCGTCGAGATCAAGAAGGCCTACGACGCGGCGACGGCGGCCCAGCGCGGCGACATCGTGCCGGTGGTCGTCTCGGTGTTCGAGGACCGCTCGTTCGCGCTGCGGCTCAAGACGCCGCCCACGTCGTTCCTCATCAAGAAGGCGTTGGGGGACAAGGGTTCCTCGCGGCCCGGGCACGAGGTCGCGGGGAAGATCACGAAGGATCAGCTGCGCGGGATCGCCGAGCGGAAGCTGCCGGACCTCAACACCTCCGACGTCGAGATGGCGATGCGCACGATCGCGGGCACGGCCCGGTCCATGGGCGTCGTGGTCGTCGACTGAGGTGCGCAAGCACGCGGTCGTGCCGCCGTTCCGCGCGCTCGACCCTGAGCTCGGGGTCGCGGAACGCTTGCTGCGCAAGGGAAACCCCGAGCTGTGCGGGATCGCCGCGCAGCTCCCCGACGAACACGCGGCCGCGCGCCGCCTCAACGCCGTGCTGGCGGCGGCCGGGGCGCGGCCGCGGCTCGTCGACACGGGTGTGGCCTGGCGGATCGTCTACGTGACAGCGCTGATGAGCGAGAGTGAGTTGGCGGCGGGGGCCGCGGGACTCGCGGAGCTCGTCACGGTCGGCGGCTGGCGGCGGGTGAAGCGCTGCGCGACCTGCGCCCGGCCGTTCTGCGACCGGACGTCGGGCTGCACCCGCAAGTGGTGCGCCGAGCACCGCCGGGCCTCGAGTGCGGTGGACTAGGCTCTTCCCCGCAGCAGCGACTGGCGCCATCGAGGTGGAGCACCACCGGGAAGCGACGACGAGGCCGGCACCGCGCGCCTGGGTGAAGGCCACTCCAGAGCCGGAGTACGCCATGACACACCAGCCGAAACTGAACGCACTCGCCGCCGCCGACCCCGCCATCGCCGGGCTCGTGGAGGACGAGGCGAAGCGCCAGCACGACAAGATCCGCCTGATCGCGTCGGAGAACTACGTCTCGCAGGCCGTGCTCGAGGCGACCGGCACCGTGCTCACCAACAAGTACTCCGAGGGGTACGCGGGCAAGCGCTACTACGAGGGTCAGCAGTTCATCGACCAGGTCGAGCGGCTGGCGATCGAGCGCGCGAAGGCCGTGTTCGGCGCCGACCACGCGAACGTCCAGCCGTACTCCGGGTCTCCGGCGAACCTGGCCGTGTACCTCGCGTTCGCGCAGCCGGGCGACACCGTGCTCGGCATGGCGCTGCCGGACGGCGGCCACCTCACGCACGGCTGGAGCGTGTCGGCGACCGGCAAGTGGTTCAACCCGGTCCGCTACGGCGTCGCCAAGGAAACGGGTCGCGTCGACCTCGACCAGGTGCGTGACCTCGCGCGCCAGCACCGGCCGAAGCTGATCTTCGCCGGCGGCACGGCGATCCCGCGCACGATCGACTTCCCGGCGTTCGCCGAGATCGCGCGCGAGGTGGACGCGGTCCTCGTCGCCGACATCGCGCACATCGCGGGCCTGGTCGCGGGCGGCGCGCACCCGTCGCCGGTCGGGCACGCGCAGGTGATCACGACGACGACGCACAAGACCCTCCGCGGTCCGCGCGGCGCGATGATCCTTTCGGATGCCGACCACGCGAAGGCCGTCGACAAGGCGGTCTTTCCGGGTCTGCAGGGCGGCCCGCACAACCACACGACGGCCGCGATCGCCGTCGCGCTGGGTGAGGCGCAGCAGCCTTCGTTCTCCGAATACGCGCACGCGATCGTCGCGAACGCCCGCGCGCTGGCCGACGCGCTGCTCGCCCGCGGCTACGACCTCGTGTCCGGCGGCACGGACAACCACCTGCTGCTGATCGACCTGACGAACAAGGCGGTCGCGGGCAAGCCGGCCGCGCAGGCCCTCGACCGCGCGGGTATCGAGCTGAACTACAACACGGTCCCGTTCGACCCGCGCAAGCCGTTCGACCCGTCGGGCATCCGCCTCGGCACGTCCGCGATCACGACGCGCGGCCTGCGGCCGGAGCACCAGGTCCAGGTGGCGGAGTGGATCGACCGCACGGTGACGGCGGCCGCGGCCGCCGACGAGTCTTCGCTGGACTCGATCGCCGCGGAGATCCGCGAGTTCCTGGCGCCGTTCCCGATCCCGGGCTACTCCGCCTGACCCTCGTTCGCCGAAGGCCACTTCCGCAGCTCGGAGGTGGCCTTCGGCGTGTCCGGCGCCAGGGAGACCGGGCTCACAGAAAAGTTGATTGCACCATGCAAGCTTCCGAGGAATACTTGGTCGAGGCAAGTAGTTGAGAGGTACAAGCAACTACGGCGAAGGCTTACCAAGGGAGACCACCATGAGCGACACCACCACGGCGGAAGGAGCAGCCGCTACGAACGGCAAACTGTCCCACCGCCAGATCCTGACCATCCTGTCCGGGCTGATGCTCGGCATGTTCCTCGCCGCGCTCGACCAGACCATCGTGTCGTCGTCGATGCGCACCATCGCCGATGAGCTCCACGGCCTGTCGCTGCAGGCCTGGGCCACCACGGCGTACCTGATCACCGCCACCCTTTCGACGCCGCTGTACGGCAAGCTGTCCGACCTCTACGGCCGCAAGCCCATGTACTTGACGGCGATCTCGCTGTTCCTGGTCGGTTCGCTGGCCAGCGGCATGGCGACGTCGATGTACGAGCTTGCCGCGTTCCGCGCGTTCCAAGGCCTCGGCGCCGGCGGCCTGATGTCCCTCGCGCTGGCGATCATCACCGACATCACCGCGCCGCGTGAGCGCAGCAAGTACCAGGGCTACTTCATGGCCGTCTTCGGTATCTCGAGCGTCGCCGGTCCGGTCGTCGGCGGGTTCTTCGCCGGCATCGACACCTTCGCGGGCATCACCGGCTGGCGCTGGGTCTTCCTGGTCAACGTCCCGATCGCGCTCGCCGCGCTGGTCGTCGTCACCAAGGTGCTGAACCTCCCGCACACCCGCGTCGACCAGAAGGTCGACTACTGGGGCGCCGTCGCGCTGGCCACCGGGCTGGTGCCGCTGCTGATCGTCGCCGAGCAGGGCCGTGAGTGGGGCTGGGGATCCGCCGCCTCGATCGCCATGTACGTCGTCGGCGGGCTGGGCGTGGCCGCGTTCGTCTGGATCGAACGCCGGATGGGCGACGCCGCCCTGCTGCCGCTGCGCCTGTTCAAGCGTCCCGTGTTCCGGATGGCCACGCTGGTCACCGTCGTGCAGGGCGCCGGGATGTTCGGCGCGATGATGTCGCTGCCGCTGTACCTGCAGATCGTCAAGGGCGCGACGCCGACCCAGGCCGGCCTGCAGATGCTCCCGCTGACGCTGGGCATCATGGTCGGCAGCCTGACCAGTGGCCGGCTGATCTCGAAGACCGGGCGCTACAAGATGTTCGCGGTGGCCGGGATCGGCCTGATGGCGGCGGCGCTGCTCGCGCTGTCGACGATCACCGTCGACACCTCGCTCAGCCTGGTCATGGTGATCGCCTTCGTGATCGGCCTCGGCCTCGGCGCCTCGATGCAGACGCTGGTGCTGGCGGCGACCAACGACGTCCGCCCGCAGGACATCGGCGTCGCCACCTCGGCGGCGACGTTCTTCCGGCAGATCGGCGGCACGGCGGGCACCGCGGTGTTCCTGTCGATCCTGTTCGGCACGGTCGGCGACCGGATCGCGAACGCCGTCCGCTCGGCGATGACCACGCCGGCCTACGTGTCGGCGCTGGCCCAGCACCCGGAGTTCGCGCAGCAGATGAAGAGCGGCCTGGACGTCAACGACACGTCGTTCCTGTCCACGCTCGACCCGACGCTGGCCCGGCCGATCCTGCAGGGCTTCGCCGAGTCGATGAGCACGGTGTTCCTGGTCGGCGGGATCGTGCTGACCGTCGGGTTCGCCCTGGTGTGGTTCCTCAAGGAGAAGCCGCTCTCGGACAAGTCGGCGATGGAGCAGCGCGCGGAGGCCGACGCGGACGCCGCCCCGGCCCTCGCCCTGGCGCACTGACCGCCTGAAAGTCATGAGGGGCACCTTCATGGACATAAAGTCCATGAAGGTGCCCCTCATGGCATTGGGGCCTCAGTGGGCGGCGCCGCCGTTGGCCGCTTCCTTGGCCAGCCGGTCGGTCTCGCGCTCGTACGACCGGGCGATCTCCGCCTCGGCCTCGGTGCGGCCGACCCAGGACGAGCCTTCGACGCTCTTGCCGGGCTCCAGGTCCTTGTAGACCTCGAAGAAGTGCTGGATCTCCAGGCGGTGGAACTCGTTCATGTGGTGGATGTCGCGCAGGTGCTCGAGGCGCGGGTCGTTCGACGGGACGGCGATGACCTTGTCGTCCGGGCCCTTCTCGTCGGTCATCCGGAACATGCCGATCGCGCGGCAGCGGATCAGGCAGCCCGGGAAGGTGGGCTCCTGCACGAGCACCATCACGTCCAGGGGGTCGCCGTCCTGGCCGAGGGTGTCGTCGATGAAGCCGTAGTCGGCCGGGTACTGGGTGGCCGTGAACAGGGTCCGGTCCAGCTTGATGCGACCGGTCTTGTGGTCGACCTCGTACTTGTTGCGCTCCCCTTTGGGGATTTCGATCGTGACGTCGAACTCCACGGCGTCCTCACTGCTTCTTTTTGACGGATCCGGCGTGCCCACGCGTCGCGGGCGGCAACCTTAATGACTGTCTTGACGTCTCCTAGTGTGGACTACGCCCTGTCTCGCGGTCGCATCGATGTCGGCCACGCGGCATGTGAGCTTGGCCCCTTCCGGGGCAGGTGAGAAGGAGTGGTGGGTGCCGGAAAACGACCAGCCGATGTGGCCTTCGTCGGACGAAGACCGCTCGTCGTCCGGCGCGCGGAAGACCACGCCGATGTCGCTGCCCGACTCGCCGGCGAGCGCTCCAGGGGAGTCCGGCGTGCCCAAGGTCACAGGCAGTGAGGCGCCGAAGGGATCGTGGTTCGCGCCGAACGTCGAGCCCGAGCCGATCCCGGGACTGAACGCGCCCGCCGCCGAGGAGCCGCCGCCCCCGCCGACCCCGGCCAAGCAGGACCTGGCCGACCGGCTCGGTTCGCGCAAGCCGGAACCGAAGCCGGCCGAGCCCGAGCCCGAGCCCGCCCCGGTCGCGGAGTCCACCCAGTACATCGAGGTGAAGCAGAAGCTCGAGGAACCGGCGGCGGAGAGCACCCAGTACATCGAGGCGAAGCCGCCCGAGGAGAAGCCCGCCGAGCCGCAGGCGGATGCCCAGAGCACCCAGCAGATGGCGCCGCAGCAGCAGCCCCAGAAGGCGCCGTGGGTGCCCGTGGAGCGCAACGTCTGGCCCGGTGAACAGCCGGATCGTCACGACGAGCCCCAGTCCGACAAGCCCGACGCGCAGCCGTGGCGGGAAGAGCTGCAGCTGTGGCGTGAGGAGCAGCAGCGCCGCGAAGAGCAGCTGAAGCGCTCGGAGCCGCAACGGCGCGAGGAGCCGCCGCAGCAGCCCTGGGCGCAGCGCCTCGACGTGCCGGACGACCGCCGTCCCGCGCTGCCGCCGGAGCCGCCGCGCGGGGTCGTCCCGCCGGCGTCGGCCGGGTCGCTGGCCCGGCCGATGCGGATCGAGCCGGACGGGCAGCGGTTCGACGCCGAGGCGACCGTCGGGATCGAGCGGCCCACCCAGTTCCCCGGGGCCTTCCAGCAGCAGCCGCAACCGCGGACCGAGCCGCCCGTGGAGCCGCCGGCCGAGCCGGCGCCCGCGACCGGCGCGGAGCCGCCGAAGAAGAAGCGCAAGGGCAAGATCATCGCGCTCGTCGCGGTCGTCCTGCTGCTGCTGGCCGGTGGCGGGGTCGCCGCCGCGATGCCGAAGGTGTCGAACCGCCTCGGCCTGCCGTGGGCGCCGAACGCGCCGAAGGGCGACAGCCCGGACCCGGCCGCCGCCACGCGCCAGCTGCAGGGACCGGACACCGCCGGGCAGGCGCCGACCGCGAACGGCGTCAAGTCCGTGCTGACCGGCCCGGCCGGCAACAGCGCGCTCGGCCAGCTCAACGGCAGCGTCGTCGACCCGGTCAGCGGCACCACGCTCTGGGACCACAGCGCGGCGACGGCGGTGACCCCCGCGTCGACGACGAAGGTGCTGACCACCGCGGCCGCGCTGCTCGCGCTGGACCCGAACACGCGGCTGTCGACGAAGATCGTCCAGGGCGCCGACCCGGGCACGGTGATCCTGGTCGGCGGCGGCGACGTCACCCTCACCGCGCTGCCGCTGGGCACCGAGTCGCCGCTGTACCCGGGCGCCGCGCACGTCGACGACCTCGTCGCGCAGGTCAAGAAGGCCAACCCGAATGTCAAGAAGGTGCAGGTCGACCTGAGCCTCTTCAAGGGCGCGACGACGGCGCCGGGCTGGGCCGCGGGCGACGCGCCCTCGACGTTCGCCACGCAGATCGGGTCGGTGATGGCCGACGCCGGGCGCCTGGACCCGAAGAACAACAACTCGATGCGCGTGGCCAACGCGGGCAGCGCGCTGGCGTCGACGATCGCGTCGAAGCTCAGTGCCTCGGGCGGCGGCCAGGCGGCCGCGCCGAAGGACGCGAAGGTCCTCGCCGAGGTCAAGTCGGCGCCGCTGACCGAGCTGGTCTCCGACACGATGGAGCTGTCCGACGACGTCCTCGCCGAGGCCCTCGCCCGGCAGGTGGCGCTGGCCACCGGCCAGGAGGCGACCTTCGCCGGCGGCGCCACGGCGACGATCAAGGTGCTCAAGGACCACGGCTTCGACGTCTCGGGCGTCAAGCTGTCCGACGGCAGCGGTATCTCGGGGGAGAACAAGATCCCGGCGAAGCTGCTGACCCAGCTCATGGCGGCCGCGGCGGCGCCGGAGGGCAAGAACCCGAACACGGCGAAGCTGCGCGCGATGCTGGCCGGCCTTCCGGTCGCCGGCGGGTCCGGCACCCTCGCGGACAAGCGGTTCGAGACGCCCGCGTCGCAGGCCGGCCGGGGATGGGTGCGGGCCAAGACGGGCACGCTCACCGGCGTCAACGCGCTCGCCGGCCTGGTCCTCGACCAGGACGGCCGGGTGCTGGTGTTCGCGTTCATGTCCAACGGCTCCGACCAGCAGCCGGGCCGCGACGCCATCGACGCGCTCGCGACGAGCCTGCGCAAGTGCGGGTGCTCGTAACGGTGCACTCCTCGGACACCGAACCGTACGAAGATCGTGGCCGGAAACCCGTCCGGGCCAGGTAGCGTCGGAAGGGTGAGTCAGGAAACCGAGACCCGGCCCATGGTCGACTGGGCGCTCGCCGCGCAGACCGGCGCGCTGCTCGTGCGCGGCGGCCCGCAGGTCCCGCGCGAAGAGGCCGAGGCGGCCGTCACCGACCTGCGTGAGCTGACCATGGAGGCCGAAGGGCACGTCCGGCAGCTGACGAACCTGGGTCTCGACCTGCCGCTGCTGCCCGGCGAGGTCGTCGACCGCCCCGGCTGGGTGCGCTCGGCCGCGGCCGGCCTCGACGCGCTCACCGGGCGGGCGCTGCCGCAGCAGGGCGGGCCGTTCGGGCCGATCCTGGCCGGTGGCGCCGGCGTGCACACCGGGCTGGTGCTCGCCTTCCTGGCCAGCCGCGTGCTCGGCCAGTACGACCCCTTCGGCGGCCCCGACCGGGAAGGCAGGCTGCTGCTGGTCGCGCCCAACGTCGTCGCCGCCGAGCGCGCGATGGACGTGCCCGGCCACGACTTCCGGCTCTGGGTCTGCCTGCACGAATGCACCCACCGGCTCCAGTTCACCGCCGTCACCTGGCTGCGCGACTACTTCGCCGACGAGGTCGAGCGGCTCGTCTCCGGGCTCGCCGGCGGCGGCAGCGACAGCCTGGCCGACCTGGTCGGCCGGCTGCCCGAGGCGATCAAGCAGGGGCCGAAGCTGAACCTCGCCGAGCTGCTCCAGTCGCCGAAGGAGCGCGCGGTCTTCGATCGGCTGCTGGCGCTTTCGACGCTCCTGGAGGGGCACGCCGACTTCGTGATGGACGCCGTCGGCCCGCAGGTCGTGCCGAGCGTCGACACGATCCGCGCGCGGTTCACCGCGCGGCGCAAGGGCGGCGGCGTCTTCGATCGGCTGCTGCGCGCGCTGCTCGGCGTCGACGCGAAGATCCGTCAGTACGAAGAAGGCGCGAAGTTCACGAAGCACGTCGTGGACGCCGTCGGCATGGAAGGGTTCAACGCCGTCTGGCGGTCGCCGAACACCCTGCCTTCGCGCGCCGAGATCGCCGACCCGGCCGCGTGGGTCCGGCGCCTGCACGGATGACCGGGCCGGCGGTCGCGGCCGTCCGCCGGGCGGTCCGCGCCTTCCTGGACGCCGTCGAAGTGCCGGCCGAACTCTGCGTCGCGGTCTCCGGCGGTGCCGACTCCCTCGCCCTCGCCGAAGCCACGGCGTACGCCGGGCACCACCGCGGCCGCCTCGTCCGCGCGCTGGTCGTCGACCACGGCCTGCAGGAGGGCTCGGCGAAGATCGCGCGCGACGCCGCCGCGGCCGCGAAGTCCCTCGGCGTCGACGAGGCCGAGGTGCGCCGCGTCGACGTCACCGGCTCCGGCGGCCCGGAAGCCGCCGCGCGCAAGGCCCGCTACGGCGCGCTGGCCGGCCACGACCTCGTCCTGCTCGGCCACACCCTCGACGACCAGGCCGAAACGGTCCTGCTCGGGCTCGGCCGCGGCTCGGGCCCCCGCAGCGTCGCCGGGATGCGGCCGCACGACCCGCCGTGGGGCCGCCCGCTGCTGGCGGTGTCGCGCGCGACCACCCTGGCCGCCTGCGCCGAGCTCGGCGTCGAGCCCTGGCACGACCCCCACAACGCCGAACCGCGCTTCACGCGGGTCCGGTTGCGGACCGAAGTCCTGCCCTTGCTCGAAGACGTCCTCAACGGCGGGGTCGCCGCCGCACTCGCCCGCACGGCCGCGCAGCTGCGTGAGGACAGTGAGGCGCTGGACACAATGGCGGACATGATCTTCACCCGCGCGGGCGGCTCCGAAGGGCTGGATGTCGGCGTCCTCACGGCCGAGCCCGCGGCGATCCGCCGGCGGGTTATCCGCAGGTGGCTGCTGCAATCGGGTGTGCGCGAGCTCACCGACGCGCACCTGCGGGCGGTCGACGCCCTCGTCGCCCGGTGGCGTGGTCAGGGCGGTGTCTGGTTGCCGGGCAACTTGGAAGCCCGGCGGTGCCGTGGCAGGCTCTGCGTCATCTCCCAACCCACCACCCGAGGGGAATGACCCGTGTACGAGGGCGAAATCGCCTCCGTGCTCGTCACCGAGCAGCAGATCAAGGACAAGATCACGGAGCTGTCGGCGCAGATCGCCGCCGACTATCCCCCCAACGGGCAGGGTGAACTCCTGCTGGTGGGTGTCCTGAAGGGCGCGGTCATGTTCATGACCGACTTCGCCCGCGCGCTGCCGCTGCCGACGCAGCTGGAATTCATGGCCGTCTCCTCGTACGGCTCCTCGACGTCGTCGTCCGGCGTCGTGCGGATCCTCAAGGACCTCGACCGCGACATCGCGGGCCGGGACGTGCTGATCGTCGAGGACATCGTCGACTCCGGCCTGACGCTTTCGTGGCTGCTGAAGAACCTCGCCAGCCGCAACCCCGCGTCACTCGAGGTCGTCTCGCTGCTGCGCAAGCCGGAGGCGGTCAAGGTGGACGTCCCGGTGAAGTACATCGGCTTCGACATCCCCAACGAGTTCGTCGTGGGCTACGGCCTGGACTACGCCGAGCGGTACCGGGACCTGCCCTACATCGGGACGCTGGACCCGAAGGTCTACACCGCGTAGCGCACCGGCGGAGTTCACCGACCGTTCACCGCAACGACCGGATTCGCGGAACCCCGGCAGCGCGGATTGCGTCATACGCTCTGATCACGTGCGTTAACCTATGCGAAGACCATTCGTGCCCGCGGTGACCGGGTCGGGGGAACGGGAGAGAGCTCAGATGGCCAACAGCAGCGCTGCCGACGCGAACGCCTTCAAGGCCGCGGCCGCGGCGGGTCAGGTCGGAATCGACCCCGACGCCGCGCAGACCGTGCTGAACAAGATCCGGACCGGCAAGGACGCGGTCGAGGCCCTGCTCAGCGGAGCGGGCACCCTCGCGCAGCCGCCGAAGCTCGGGGACAACCCGGTCGGCAACGCGATCGCCGCGAAGTTCGTCCAGCGCGCCGACGGCGGGAACGACTCCTACGCCTCCGCGCTGCAGAACCTGCTCGACCAGTACAGCGCCGCCGAGGAGGGCATCGTCACGGCGATGGCCCGCTACCACGAGATCGACCAGGCCGCGGCCGACCCGTTCCGCAACGCCTGAGCCCAGAGGGGGACTCGAAGTCATGGCTCCGAACCACAGCGACCAGCCGGCGACGACTGACCCGGGCTCGCTCGTCCCGCTCGGCGACAACGCGTCGTCGCAGAACATCGTCGACAGCGCCCGCGGCCGTTCCGACGGCTTCGACATGGGCAGCGACCGTGCGATCGCGAACCCGCCGAACTGGAACGCGCAGGACAGCCAGCAGCTCTACGACGGCGCGGTCAACAACAACGACCCCGGCACGGCCACGTCGACCGGGCAGGTCTGGTCGCACCACGGCAACGAGCTGAAGCAGGCGTCCGACCACCTGTACAACGCGATCTCCGAGCTGGGCAACGTGTGGGTCGGCCGGGGTGCCGCGGGCGCGCAGGGCGCGCTGGTGGCCATCGCCAACTCGGGCTCGCAGGCCTCCGAGGCCGCGCACACGATGTCCGACCGGCTCGCCCGGCAGGCCACGGCCGCCGAGCAGGTCAAGAAGATGCCGAAGCCCCAGAACTACGACCCCAAGCAGGCCATGGCGGCCGCGCTGGCCGGCGGTCCGGCGGCGCTGATCGCCGACCAGAAGGCGCAGGCGGACGCGGCCAACGACGTCAAGGCGCAGCAGGTCGCGTTCTTCAACACCTACACCCAGGCGATGAGCGAGGTCGACGGCTCGACCCCGAGCTTCGGCCCGGAGTCGCTCGGCATGAAGCCGACGGGTTCGCACAACTCCATCTCGTTCGGCGGGATCAGCAGCGTCGGCAGCGCCGGCCCGGTCCACGGCCTGTCGGGCGCGGGCGGCGCGGTGTTCGCTTCGAGCGGCTCGGGCTTCGGCGGCGACGGCGGCGCGTTCGACGCGCAGCAGGCGGGGGTCGTCGGCCCGAACGGCGTCCACGGTGCCGGTGTCGGTGCCGGCGGCTTCGGCCAGGACGCGGCGGCCCTCGGCCACGACGGTTCCACCGGGTCCGTCGCGGGCACGGGGACGAGCACCGGCGCGGGCCACGTGGCTTCGGGCGCCGGGCAGCCGGGCGGCAGCAACCCGCTGGGCAAGATCGGCATGGGCCTCGGCCTCGGCGGTGCCGCCGGCGGCCTCGGCGCGCTGGCTTCCCGCGCGCTGGGCAAGGGCAACCGGTCCGGCGCGAAGGCCGAGAACGAGACGACGCTCGCTTCGGCCGAAGGCCAGGGGCAGAGCGCCGCGTCGGCCCAGGCGCCGCAGCAGGGCCTGGTCTCGTCCGCGGGCACCATCGGCGGGCAGCAGACCCCGCCGCCGATGAACCCCGGCGGCATGGGCGGCATGGCCCCGCACGGCGCTCAGGGCGAGCAGGACGAGGAGCACACGCACGCGTCGTTCCTCATCGAGGCGGACCCGGACGCGGCCTTCGGCGCGAACCAGGCGACCCCGCCGCCGGTCATCGGCGCGTGGTCCGAGGACGACGAAGACCGCTGATCCTTTCGGCCGGGCACGCTGACGGCGTGCCCGGCCGGTTTCTCTTGGGGGTGGCTCGATGCCGAACGCTGAGCTGCTCACCCCGGTCGAGGTGGACTTCCTGTGGGAGTCCGCCGGGCTGGGCGAGCTGCCGTACCCGCTGCGCATCCGTTCGCACGGCGATACCGTGGACGAGCGGTCGATCCTGCGCCGGCGCACGCTGGAAGGACTGACCGCGCGCGGGCTGGCCGACGGCCGCGGCCGGCCGGAACCGCACGTCGAGGACTACTTCGGCGTGCTGGCGCAGGCCGAGCTGAGCCTGGACGCGGTCCAGCTGATCGCCCCGGACGCCGAACCGCTGCTGGCGATCGCCGGCGTGCTGGGCACCCAGGGGCTGCTGGCGGTGCAGGACACGCGTGGCCTCCACCTGCAGCCGTGCCCGGTGGACGGGCTGGCGAGCGCGATCGTCTCGCTGCTCCCGGGCGCCCCGCGCGGCACGGAGAAGTCGGTGACGGTCCCGCTGGAGCAGCTGGTCGGCGCGCACGGCGTCGACTTCCTGTCCCGCCGCGGCAACGGCGACGAGCGCGCTTCGGCCGACGAGGACCGCAAGGCGCTGGCGAAGCTGCACGCCCAGCCGCGGCTGCGTGGTGGCCAGATCGCGGCCAACGCGCGTTCGCGCATGGGCGGCCGCACCCGGACACCGGTCCTGAGCTGGTTCGACACGGAGACGGGCCGCTACTTCACCCAGGCAACCCGCGGCCGCGACGGCCGCGACTGGATCACGATCGCCCCGGCCGACGCGGCGACGCTGCGCCACCGGCTCGGCGAGATGCTCGCGGGAGCGGCGACGACCAGCACGGTCTGACACCTCGTCGCCGAAAAGCCATGAGGGGCACCTTCATGGCTCTTATGTCCATGAGGGTGCCCCTCATGGCTCCGGCAAGTCGGTTCCGGGCCGGGAGACTTTGCCGGGACCTGGGGGTGCCCCTCAGAGCATCGCCATCCCGGCCTCACCGCCCCGCCTCAGCCACTCTCTGCCAAAATCGGGCTCCGGTTTCTCCGAGCGTGCCCGGCCGATGATCACTTCTTGTCGGTGGTGCGGGCTACGCTGAGCAAGAGTCCGATCCGGGAGAGTAGTGATGCAAGAGTTCTTCTCGCCGCTGGCGTTCGACTTCCTCTGGGAGTCGGCGCAGGTCGGCGAGCTGCCGTACCCCTTGCTGGTCAGATCGCACGGCGCGACCGAAGACGAGCGCGTTTCGCTGCGCCACCGCGTCGACGCCGAGCTCAAGGCGCGCGGCATCCGCGAACCGCGCGGCAGGCTCGCACCGCCGATCGAGGACGCGCTGCAGCTGCTGGCCTTCGCCCCGCTGACCATCGACGCCCTGCACATCCCGCAGTTCGAGGCGCCCACCGTCGGCATCCTCGCGGCGGCCGACGACACCAAGGGCGTCCTCGCGGTCCAGGACGCCGACGGCATCTGGCTGCGGGACGTCCCCCCGGACGGCCTGGCCTCCGCCGTCGTCGGGGTGCTGCCGGCCGGGCCGCGCGGCAGCGAGGCGTCGGTCACACTCCCGCTGGACGACGCCCTGCGGACCGCGCCGATCCGGGTGCCCGTGTCCCTGCCGTCGAACCCGGGTGAGGAGCGGGGGAAGGCGCGCCGGACGCCGCTGAGCGAGCGCATCACGGCCGACCCGCGGGAGGCCTACGGCCGCATCTCGGGGCAGCCGCGGCAGCGGGGCGGTCAGCTGGCAGCGAACAGCCGTTCGCAGGTCGGGGCCAAGCAGCGGTCCCGGGTGCTGGCCTGGTTCGACACCGCCACCGGGCGCTACCTCAGCCTCTCCCGCGCAGGTACGGACGGTCGTGAGTGGGTCACGGTCGCCCCCGCCGACCCGGCCACGCTGCGGACCCGGCTGGGCGAGATGGTGAACAGTGTGTCCGACGGCACGCGATAGCGTGACCACCATGGACGCCGTGCGGGAACCCGGGCGCGGTATCGCCCGTTGACCTGCGAGAGGCTCACAGGGGATGAACGCGGCAGCGGACGGTACCCTGATGGGACGGGTGTCCAGGCACCACGGGTTGTCAAGATCGTGATGGCGGGTATCACAGGAGCCGCCCAACCAGGGAGGGTCGAGGCCACCAGGGCCGAGTCGTATGAACCGGAAGAGCGTGCTCAGGAACCCACTGCTGTGGATCGTCGCGGGGTTGCTGGCGTTGTTCGCGTACAACACGATCTTCGACAGTGATCGTGGGTACACCCAGGCACCCATCTCGGTGGCGAACTCCCAGATCTCCTCGAACAACGTCAAGGAAGCCAGCCTCGAGGACAAGGAACAGCAGCTCAAACTGCTGCTGGCCAAGCCCATCGACGTGGACGGCCAGCAGGTCACCCAGATCATTTCGCAGTATCCGGCGGATGCCACCCGCCCGATCTACGACTCGCTGACCGCGGCCAAGACCGGCGGGCAGCCGATCAAGTTCACCACCAAGGTGACCCAGCAAGGCGTGCTGACGCAGATCCTCATCTTCGCCATCCCGCTCGCCCTCGTGCTGGGCCTGCTGATGTGGATGATGAACAACGCGCAGGGCGGCGGCAACCGCGTCCTCAACTTCGGCAAGTCCAAGGCCAAGCAGCTGAACAAGGACATGCCCAAGACGACCTTCGGGGACGTCGCGGGTGCCGACGAGGCCGTCGAAGAGCTTTACGAGATCAAGGACTTCCTGCAGAACCCGGCGCGCTACCAGGCACTCGGGGCGAAGATCCCGAAGGGCGTCCTGCTCTACGGGCCGCCCGGTACCGGTAAGACGCTGCTCGCGCGAGCCGTCGCCGGCGAGGCGGGCGTGCCGTTCTACACGATCTCCGGCTCGGACTTCGTCGAGATGTTCGTCGGTGTCGGTGCGTCCCGTGTGCGTGACCTGTTCGAACAGGCCAAGCAGAACGCGCCCTGCATCATCTTCGTGGACGAGATCGACGCGGTCGGCCGCCAGCGCGGCGCCGGCCTCGGCGGCGGCCACGACGAGCGCGAGCAGACGCTGAACCAGCTGCTCGTCGAGATGGACGGCTTCGACGCCCGCGGCGGCATCATCCTGATCGCGGCCACCAACCGGCCGGACATCCTGGACCCGGCGCTGCTGCGCCCCGGCCGGTTCGACCGGCAGATCCCGGTGTCGGCGCCCGACATGCGCGGTCGTCGCGCGATCCTCGAGGTGCACGCCAAGGGCAAGCCGATCGCGCAGGGCACCGACCTGGGCAGCCTGGCGAAGCGGACCGTCGGCATGTCCGGCGCCGACCTGGCGAACGTGCTGAACGAGGCCGCACTGCTCACCGCCCGCAAGAACGGGCACGTGATCAGTGACGTCGAGCTCGAGGAGTCCGTCGACCGCGTCGTCGGCGGCCCCGCCCGCAAGAGCCGGATCATCTCCGAGAAGGAGAAGAAGATCACGGCCTACCACGAGGGCGGGCACGCGCTCGCCGCGTGGGCGATGCCGGACATCGAGCCGGTCTACAAGCTGACGATCCTGCCGCGCGGCCGGACGGGCGGGCACGCGCTGCTCGTCCCGGAGGACGACAAGGACCTGATGACCCGCTCCGAGATGATCGGGCGGCTGGTCTTCGCGATGGGTGGCCGCACGGCGGAGGAGCTCGTCTTCCACGAGCCCACCACCGGCGCGTCCTCGGACATCGAGCAGGCGACGAAGATCGCCCGCGCGATGGTCACCGAGTACGGCATGAGCGCCCGGCTCGGCGCGGTCAAGTACGGCCAGGAGCAGGGCGACCCGTTCCTGGGCCGCTCGGCCGGCCGGCAGGCGGACTACTCGCTCGAGGTGGCGCACGAGATCGACGAGGAGGTGCGCAAGCTCATCGAGACGGCGCACACCGAGGCGTGGCACGTGCTCAACACCTACCGCGACGTGCTCGACGAGCTGGTCATCGAGCTCCTGGAGAAGGAGACGCTGACCCGCAAGGACCTGGAGCGGATCTTCGCGACGGTCGAGAAGCGCCCGCACATCACCGTGTTCAACGAGTTCGGTGAGCGGACGCCGTCGGACAAGCCGCCGATCAAGACCCCGGGCGAGCTGGCGATGGAGCGCGGCGAGCCGTGGCCCCCGCCGGAGAAGGAGAAGCCGGTCCTGAAGCCGGAGCCGACCCCGGTCGGCACCGCCCAGGGCGCGGGCGACCTCCCGGGCGGCCCGCCGTACCCGGCACCGGCCGACCCGAACGCCAACCCGTACGCCCCACCGCAGCCGGGCGCCTACCCGAACGGCGGCCGTCCCTACGGCGGCTCGAACGGTGGCCCCAACGGCACGGCGCACTGGCCGCAGAACCACGGCAACCAGCAGGCCGGCGGGTACCCGGGTGGCCCGGTGGGCCAGAGCGGCCCGCCGAACTACGGTGCCCCTCCGGGCTGGACGCCCGCGACTTCGCCGGGCGGTCAGCCGGGCCAGTCGTGGCGGCCCGGTGGTGAAGAACGCGCTCGCGAGCACGGCTGGTTCGCCGACCAGGCGGGCAACCAGCAGCAGAGCGAGGGGGAGCGTCGTGACGCGGATGGACCAGACAAGTCCCAGTGACGCCGACCGCCCGGTCTTCGACCAGGACCGGGCGGAGAAGGCGATCCGCGAGCTCCTCTTGGCATGCGGCGAAGACCCGGAGCGGGACGGTCTCAAGGAGACCCCCGCCCGGGTGGCCCGCGCCTACCACGAGATGTTCGCCGGGCTGTACACCGAGCCGGACTCGGTGCTGGACCGCACTTTCGACGAGTCCCACGAAGAACTGGTGCTGGTCACGGACATCCCGATGTTCAGCCAGTGTGTGCCGAGCAGGCAGACGGTGAACGCCGTCGGCGGCCGCAAGCGCGCGATGGACGTCGAGGTCGGCGACAAACTGTGGACGCTCGTCGGCGGCAACGTCGAGGAGACCGAGGTCACCGAGGTCAGCTCGCACCAGGTTCGCGAGCTGGTCGAGGTGAAGACCTCGGTGGGCAAGTTCCAGGTCACCCCGGACCATCCGTTGGCGACTCCCGAGGGCTGGAAGGAAGCCAAGGACGTCGAGGGCACCTTCATCGAGTGGACGCACGCCAAGAAGCTCTGCCGCAACCGGTGGCGGCCGACCCTCGGGTACGACTTCGGCTACGTGGTCGGAACCGTCTGTGCCGACGGCACGGTCGCCGACCGGTATGTGTCCCTCGTGGTCAACGACCGGGACTACGCGAAGAAGTTCGCCGAGTCCCTGCACCGTGCGTTCGCCATCGACGCGAAGGTCGAGCCGATCTCTCGGCCGTCGGGCTATCTGGGGCGTGATCTGCCCGGCTTCCGGGTCCGGGTGGTGTCGTCCTTCCTCGCCGACCTGATGCGGCAGTACGTCGGCGGCGACGCGCACCACATGCGTCAGCGGTTCCCGATGGTCGTGCTGAACGACTTGTCGACCTTCAACGGATTCCTCGACGGATATGTCGACGGAGACGGGCACCGCAGCAAGTTCTCGGCGGGGCGCATCATCGCGAGTGCCAACACCCCGTTCCTCGAGGACTTGGCGACGGTCATCGGCGCCCGGTTCACCGCCAACACGGGTGACGCCGTGTCCCGCCTGTACGTGGCGGACAGCTGGTTCCGCAAGCACGGCTTCCCCCAAGACGACTATGCGACCGACCTCATCGAGTCCGAGTACGTGCAGGTCGAGTCGGTCACGCCCGTGACCGCGACGGGAACCAAGCCCTACACCGTTTACAGTTTCAAATGCGATCCGCATCCGACATTTTTGATTTCTGGACATTTGACTCACAATTGTGAGCATCATTTGGTCCCATTCCACGGTGTCGCGCACGTCGGGTACATCCCGAACGCCGCCGGGAAGGTCACCGGGCTCTCGAAACTCGCCCGGCTCGTCGACCTCTACGCCAAGCGACCCCAGGTCCAGGAACGCCTGACCTCCCAGGTCGCCGACGCCATCGTGCGGAAGCTCGAACCGCGCGGGGTCATCGTCGTGATCGAGGCCGAACACCTCTGCATGGCCATGCGTGGCATCCGGAAGCCCGGTGCCCGCACGACCACCTCCGCCGTGCGGGGGCAGCTGAAGAACTCCGCCTCCTCCCGGGCGGAGGCTCTCGACCTGATCAGGGCGCGCCGGTGAGCGTGGGGCTTCCCACGCCGGGCCGGTGCGTCGTGATGGGCGTGCTGAACGTGACGCCCGATTCCTTTTCGGACGGTGGCCGGTACCTCGGGCTCGACCAGGCGCTGGAGCACGCCCGCGAGATGTGGGCGCGCGGGGCCGATCTGATCGACGTCGGTGGTGAGTCCACCCGGCCCGGTGCGGCCCGGGTGGACGCCGAGACCGAAATGCAGCGCGTTATCCCCGTGATCCGCACCCTCGCCGGCGAAGGCATGCAGCTCTCGGTCGACACCACGCGTGCCTCCGTTGCCGCCGCGGCGCTCGATGCCGGGGCGAAAGTCATCAACGACGTCTCGGGTGGGCTGGCCGATCCGGACATGGCGCGCGTCGCCGCGGAGTCCGGGGCGCCGTGGGTGCTGATGCACTGGCGGGGGCACAGCAGCACCATGCAGGCCCTGGCCAAGTACGAAGACGTCGTCGCCGACGTCCGTGCCGAGCTGCTGTCCAGAGTGGACGAAGCGCTCGCCGCCGGTGTTGCCGAGAGTGCGATCGTGCTGGACCCCGGGCTGGGCTTCGCCAAGGACGCGGGGCACGACTGGGCGTTGCTGCGCGGGCTGGATTCATTGCTTTCCCTGGGTTTCCCGGTGCTCGTCGGCGCCTCGCGCAAACGGTTCCTCGGCCGGCTGCTGTCCGAAAAGGACGGCACGCCGCGGCCGCCGGACGGCCGTGAAGACGCCACCGCCGCCATCTCCGC
Source organism: Amycolatopsis ponsaeliensis (assembly GCF_030182635.1). Taxonomy (NCBI): domain Bacteria; kingdom Bacillati; phylum Actinomycetota; class Actinomycetes; order Pseudonocardiales; family Pseudonocardiaceae; genus Amycolatopsis; species Amycolatopsis ponsaeliensis. The sequence continues at coordinate 61,061 of NZ_JAPZLD010000019.1, read as the reverse complement.
GCTCGCCGCGGCCGCCGGCGCGTGGGGTGTGCGGGTGCACGAGGTCGGGGCTTCGCTCGACGCGGTCGCCGTGGCCGCCGCTTGGTGGAAGGGTTCGCCGGATGTCTGACCGGATCACGCTGACCGGCCTGCGGGTGTTCGGCCACCACGGCGTGTTCGAGCACGAAAAGCGGGACGGGCAGGAGCTCGTCGTCGACATCACCGTGTGGCTGGACCTCGGGCCCGCCGCCGCGTCGGACGACCTGACCAAGACGCTGCACTACGGCGAGCTGGCCGAGCTGGCGGCGGGGATCGTCGCGGGCGAGCCGTACGACCTCATCGAGAGCGTCGCGGGGAAGATCGCCGACGAGGTCCTGCGCGACGAGCGGCTGGGCGCGGTCGAGGTGACGGTGCACAAGCCGTCCGCGCCGATCCCGCTGACCTTCGACGACGTCGCCGTGACGGTGCGGCGGGACCGGTGAGCCGCGCGGTGCTGTCGCTGGGCTCGAACCTCGGCGACCGGCTCGGCTTCCTGAAGCTGGCGCTCGACGCCGTCCGGCCCGCGCTGATCTCAGTGTCGAGCGTGTACGAGACCAAGGCGTGGGGTGTCGAGGACCAGCCGGACTTCCTGAACGCGGTCTGTGTCGTCGACGACCCGGCACGCGACCACTGGGCGTGGCTGCGCGCGGGCCAGGCGGCCGAGCAGGCGGCGGGCCGGGTGCGCGAGCTGCGCTGGGGCCCGCGGACGCTGGACGTCGACGTCGTCACGGTGGACGGCGTCACCTCCGCCGATCCGGAGCTGCTGCTGCCGCACCCGGGGACGCCGGACCGCGCGAGCGTGCTGGTGCCGTGGGCGGAGATCGAGCCGGCCGCGGTGCTGCCGGGGCACGGCCCGATCGCGGAGCTGCTGGCCGCGCGTCCGGCGGGCGAGATCGCTACGGTCCGTCGCACCGACCTTGCCCTGCGCTGAGCAAGTCAAGCCCCTGGCGCCTGCCCGTCGCCGAGTTGCGGTCCTGGCTCGGCGAGTGTCTTGAATGACTCATTCAGGACCTCCGAAGACCTGAATGAGTCATTCAAGACGTTTGAGGTGGGCGACTCAGCCCCGCAGGGCCGCGATCATGAACCGCACCGCGGGCTGGGCCGTCGGGACCGGCGGCCAGCCGTTGATGGTCGCCAGCAGCTGCCAATAGCGCTCGGCTCGCGGGTCGCCGCTCGTGGCGAACCGGTCCGCCATTTCCGTGCGGAACTCCGCCGAGGCCGGGTCCTGGTCCGGGCGGGCCGTCGCCGCCGCGATCTCGGCCGCAAGCGTTTGCCCTGTCTCCGACGTGGGCGAATCGCCGGCCGTCACGGCCGCTTCGGCGCGTGAGACCCAGCCCGGCCAGTTCTGCTGCCAGGCGTCGGCCGGCTGCTGGAACGCGCCTTCGCGGATCTGCCGCGCCTGGGTTTCGCTCATGCCGCGGATCAGCGCCCGGAACTCCGGGTCCTGGACCAGCTCGGCGAACTCGATCCAGGCCTCGAGCTGCTCGGGCGTCGGATCGTCGGGCAGCTCCGGCTTGCCCGAGCGCATTCGCTCGTAGAACTGCTCGTCGATCTCCAGTCCCGAGACCATCTCGTCCCAGAACTCGTCGACCAGCCGTTTGCGCTCTTCGTCGGACATCGACGCGAGACGGTTCATCAGGTTCACTTCCTCCAGCTCGGAATCACGCTTGGCCACCGCGCGCAGCACCGCCCGGCGCAGCCGGAGCCGCCGGATCTGCTCGTCCAGCGCCTCGACGTGCCGGGTCGCCAGCTCGCCGACGGTCGCCGACTGCGTCAGGGCCGCGGAGACGTCGGCGAGGCCCAGGCCCAGCTCCCGCAGCGTGCGGACCAGCTCGAGCCGGGCCATCGCCGCCGCGTCGTAGAGCCGGTAGCCGGCGTCCGTCCGGTCGGTCGGGGGCAGCAGGCCCTCGTCCGAGTAGAACCGGATGGTCTTGACCGGCAGGCCGGTCCGCCGGGCCAGCTCGCCGATGGTGAAGGTCGCGGTGGTGCCCACAAGACGCATGATGAACTCTCCAGTAGGGGGAGAGTCAACCTTTACACGGTACGGTTGGTTCATGCACTTCACCCGGCCCCGTGACCTGGTGGTGGCCGGGCTGCTCGGCCTGGTCCTCGGCTACCTCCTCTTCTTGGTCGCGTACGGCTCGCTGCCCCAGCTGCCGACGCTCGCCGGCGTCACCTTCGCCGTGCTGGCCGCCGTCGAAGTCGGGATCGCGCTCTCCATTCGCTCCCGGATCAAGAACGGCCGCGTCGTTGCCGCTATCGGGATCGCCCGATCGGTGGCCCTCGCCAAGGCTTCGTCACTCGCCGGAGCGTTCATGGGCGGCGCCTGGCTGGCCGCGCTCGCCTACGTTCTGCCGAGACGTGACGAATTCGTCGCGGCGGTGCTCGACACCCGGGCCGGCGTGGTCGGCGTGGCGTCCTCCGCAGCCCTGGTAGCAGCGGCTTTGTGGCTCGAACACTGCTGCCGGACCCCCCGCGATCAAGACCGGGAGCACACTCGCGGGACGACCGGTTAGCGCTCGATTCCCACCGCTCGCGGGACCGAGTAGGTCTCGTTCGGATTACGAGCAGGTACGGTGTCAGGCATGACCGGCGTGGGTGACGACTCGCGCGGCCGCCTACTGGGCAGGCCGTGGCTCGTCGTCGGATTCGTCCTCGCCATCGGAGCCACCCTCGCACTGGTGCTCAGCGACGATCTCCGCTATCTCCGGCTGGGGATCGTCGCCGCCCTCTGGGCTGCCCTGATCGGCGCTTTCCTCGCCGTGAAGTACCGCAAGCACGCGGCACAGAGCGAGGACGCGGTTTCCGAGGCGCAGGCTGTGTACGAGCTGGAGCTGGAACGCGAGATCGCGGCCCGGCGTGAATTCGAGCTGGAGGTGGAGGCGGAGAACCGCAGCGAGTCCGACTCCCGCGGCCGCGAGGAGCTGGAGGCGCTGCGCGCCGAGGTGTCCGCGCTGCGCGACAGCCTCCAGTCGCTGTTCGGCGGCGAGGTGCTGCTCGAACGCGTCGCGCTGACTGCCCAGGCGACCCGCATGCGCAAGCTCTCCGACGACAACCGGATGATCCCGGACGCCGCGCCGAAGAAGAAGCCGGCTCAGCTGATGTCCGGGAAGAAGCCCGCCGAGTCGGGCGAGCGGCCGACCGAGCTGATCGACCGGGTCCTCGACGAGCGCCGCCGCAAGGCGTCGAATGGCAAGCCCGCGAACGGCAAGGGCCTCGGCAAGGGCAAGGGCTTCGGTGGCAAGCCGGCCCCGAAGGCCCCGGCGAACGTCAACGCGCAGAGCACCCAGCAGATCGCCCGGCCGAAGCCGCTGAGCGAACGCCGTCCGCCGGTGCCGGCCGTCGACCCGGCCCTGAACGCCGCGCAGCGCGAGTTAAAGGCCGCCGAGCTGCGCGCCGAGGCCGCCCGCCGCCAGGCCGAGTCGCAGCCGATGCGGCTGCCGGACGCCGACGAGGTCGCGCAGCAGCCCGCGCGCCGTCCCGAGGCCGCCGCCGAGCCGACGCGCCAGGTGCCGCGGCCCGAGCCCAAGACCGAGATCCGCCGCGCCCCGGAGCCGAAGACGGAGATCCGCCGTCCGGAGCCGCCGCCCGCGCGCCGCGCGGAGCTGTCGCGGCCCGCGATGCGGCCCGCCGAGGTGTCGCGTTCGGACCTGCCGCGCGTGGATCCGTCGCGGTCGCCGGTGCGTCCGGGTGAGGTGTCGCGTTCGGACATCCCCCGGGTCGAGATGTCGCGCCCGGACATTCCGCGCGTGGAGATGTCGCGGCCCGATATCCCCCGCGTGGAGATGTCGCGTCCGGACCTGCCGCGGGTCGACCCGCGGCAGCCGCCGGTGCGCCCAGGTGAGGTGTCGCGTTCGGACATCCCGCGGGTCGAGCGGTCGATGCCCGCCATTCCGCGGGTGGAGATGTCGCGCCCCGACCTGCCGCGCGTCGAACGGTCCCGGACGGACCTGCCGCGTGTCGAACGGTCCCGGACGGACCTGCCCCGCGTCGGCGGCCAGCCGAACGGTGCGCGCCCCGAGCAGCGCCAGGCGCCCGAGCCGCCGCGGCCCGCGCCGCCCCGGCCGGCCCCGCCGGTGAAGCCGTCGGAGATGTCCCGGTCGGACCTCCGGCCGGTGACCGACCTGAGCGCGGCGTTCCAGAACCGCGACGACTTCGCGGAGCGGCAGCGGCCGAACCGGCCGAAGCCGCCCGAGCCGAAGGCCCCGCCGATGCCGAGGGACGCCACGGCATCGCGTCGTGACCTCCCGGTCGTCCCGCCGACGACGCCCGTGCCGAACACCAGCCCGGCCGCGCGGCAGCCGTCGCGCACGAACCTGCCGCCGGTGGTGCCGCCGACCACGCCGGTCCCGGCCGCCGACGGGCGTCGTCCGTCGCGGCTGGAGCAGTTCTCGCGGGCGGACATGTCGCCGATCCTCGACGAGCCGGCCTCCCGGCACGGGGGCTCGCACCGCGCGCCCGCCGACGCCGCGAAGGCCGACGCGCCGGCGGTGAACCCGACGCTCCCGGAGTCGGTCCGCAACTTCCAGGGCCGCTCGGGCGGCCGTCGCCGCAAGCCGGACGAGTCGCAGCAGATGCCGCCGGTGCCCGCCCCGGAGCCCACGGGCGGCGGCCGTCGCCGTCGTCCGGACGGCGAGCCCCCGGCGTGGGAGGGCATGGTCGCCGAGCGGGCGTCGATGTCGCGCCGCAACATGGCCCCGGTCGACCCGGCGGACGTGCCGCAGAACGGCAACGGCCACAACGGCGCGAACAACGGCAACGGTCACAACGGCGCGAGCAACGGCCACGCCCGCAACGGCCACCGCTCGCCCGAGGCCCAGCCGGGCAGCGGTTCGCACACGGCGGGCCGCTCGGTGAGCGAGCTGCTGGCGGCGAATGGCGGCACGGGCTCGACGCCCCGCCGCCGCCGTCGCGCGGAGGACTGAGGCCCTCGGTTGACCCCCAGCGTCCCAAGGCCGCCTGGGGGCGCCCGGGAAACGGCTGACACGCGGGACGCGCCGTGTGTGCCAGGTGGCGTTCCGGTTCCTGTCCGGTCTGCGTAGGGTGACCGGCTGTGAGCGGAACCCTCTCGCCCGCGACGGGACTCGATCGTGGACGGCGGCCTCGCCGGATCACCGTGCTGCTGCCGGTGCTCGGGCTGATCGTGGTCGCCCTGTGCGGCCTGTTCCTGTTCGGCCTCGCCACCGCGCGGGTCGGCCCCCTCGCCGTCACCATCGGCGTCCTCGCCGCGCTAGTGCCGGTCGCGGGCGTCGTCGCCGGGTTCCTGTGGGTCGACCGCTGGGAGCCCGAACCGGCTAAGTTCCTGCTGCTCGCCTTCGCCTGGGGTGCCTGCATCGCGACCATCACCGCGCTGCTCATCAACACCACCGCCGAAGCCGTCGGGGACGAGCTGCTCGGCAAGGGCAGCGGCAACACCGTCGCCGCGCTGGTGTCCGCGCCCATCGTCGAGGAGGCCGCGAAGGCGCTCTTCGTCGTGCTCATCCTCTGGCGCCGGTCCAGTGAGTTCGACGGCGTCGTGGACGGGGTCGTCTACGCCGGGTTCAGCGCCGCCGGCTTCGCGTTCACCGAGAACATCTACTACTTCGGCCGCGCCTTCAACGACTACGGCTTCGGTGACGGCCACAGCCAGGGCGTCATCACGGCGTTCTTCCTCCGGGGCGTCCTCGCGCCGTTCACGCACCCGCTGTTCGCCGTCCTCACCGGTATCGGGATCGGCATCGCCGCGCGGACGACGACGAAGGCGATGAAGGTCCTGGCGCCGCTCGCCGGCTACCTGGCCGCAGTCTGCCTGCACGCGCTGTGGAACAGCGCCGCGCTGCTCGGCGGGTCGAAGTTCCTCACCGTCTACTTCCTGATCATGCTGCCGCTGTTCCTCGGCGTGGTCTACCTGGTCGTCCTGCAACGACGGCGTGAGCAGCGGATCATCGCCACCGCCCTGCCGCACATGGCCGCGGCGCGCTGGATCGCGCCGTCGGAGGTCGACCTGCTGGCCAGCCTGCCCGGCCGCCGGGCCTGGCGGCGGCAGGCGAAACGCCAGTCCGGAAAGCGCGCTGCCCGCGCCGTCGCCGTCTACCAGGCGAGCGTGACGGAGCTCGCGTTCCTGGACCGGCGGGAGCTGACCACCGACACCGACCGGCAGCGCCAGCAGGAGCTGCTGCGCACGCTGAAGTCCGCCCGGGCGGAGGCGACGCGCCTCGCCGACGAGGCCGCCCGAGGGTGACCCGGTCCGGGTGAAGCTGGTCACCCGGGTTCAACGCCGCGCGCTTAATCGAGTTAGTCTCGCGCCGTTCGTCCGGTACCCGGAACGGGACTGGAACGAGAGCAGAGGGAGTCTGCCCACCATGAGCGTCCACAGGCGCACGCCATGAATCGGCCCGCTCGTCTCGCGGTCGGTGTCGTTTCCGCCGGCCGGGTCGGCAGTGTGCTCGGGGCCGCGCTGGCCCGGGCGGGGCACACCGTGGTCGCCGCGTCGGGGCTGTCCGCCGCGTCGCTGGCCCGTGCCGAACGCCTCCTCCCCGACGTGCCGCTGCTGCCGCCCGACGAGGCCGTCCGCCGGGCGGACCTGGTGCTGCTCGCCCTCCCCGACGACGCGCTGGCCGGCATGGTCCGCGGGCTCGTCGCGACCGGGTCGCTGCGGCCCGGGCAGATCGTCGTGCACACCTCCGGCGCGCAGGGCATCGACGTGCTGGCGCCCGCCGCCGAGGCCGGGGCGCTGCCGCTCGCGCTGCACCCGGTGATGACGTTCACCGGCCGCGAGGAGGACCTCGAGCGGCTGGCGGCGTGCAGCATCGGCGTCACCGCGGCGGCCGACGACGACGCCGCCTGGAGCGTCGGAGAGGCCCTCGCGGTCGAGATGGGTGCCGAGCCGGTGCGCATTCCCGACTCCGCGCGAGCGCTCTACCACGCAGCGTTGACCCATGGCGCGAACCACCTGATGACACTGGTCGCGGACTGCGCGGAAGTCTTGCGGGAAGCGGGAATCGGGCACTCCGAACGCCTGGTGGCGCCACTGCTTTCGGCGGCGTTGGATAATGTGCTCCGACACGGCGACCGCGCGCTCACCGGCCCGGTCGCCCGTGGCGACGTCGGCACCGTCCGCAAGCACCTGGAGGTGCTGGCGGACCGGGCGCCGGACGTGGCGCCGGCCTACCGGGCGATGGCCAAGCGCACGGTGGCGCGTTCTTCGGCTGCCGGGCTGCTGGACACCGCGGCCGCCAAAGACCTCACCGAACTCCTCGACGATCCCGCCGAAGGGCACCAAGACCAGTGACCACACCGAAATTCAGCCGCGGCACGCTGAACACCTTCGCGTCGCCCGAGCAGATGAGCCAGGTCAGCAAGGCCCTGCACGGCGTCGGCCGCAAGCTGGCGCTCGTGCCGACCATGGGTGCGCTGCACGCCGGGCACCGCGAGCTGATCCGCCGCGCGAAGCGGCTGCCGAACAACGTCGTGGCGACCTCGATCTTCGTCAACCCGCTGCAGTTCGGCGCGGGAGAGGATTTCGAGGCGTACCCGCGGCCGTTGGAGAACGACCTGGCCGTGCTGAGCGAGGACGGCGTCGAAATCGCGTTCACGCCCAGCGCCGACGCTCTCTACGGCGAGGGCGCGGTCGTGACCGTGCACCCCGGCCCGCTCGGCGAGGAGCTGGAGGGCGCTGTCCGGCCCGGCCACTTCGCCGGCGTGCTCACCGTCGTGGCGAAGCTGTTCAACCTGCTTCGCCCGGACTACGCGCTCTTCGGCGAGAAGGACTACCAGCAACTGGTCCTGATCAAGCGGATGGTGCGCGACCTGAACATCGACACGCACGTCATCGGCGTGCCGACCGTGCGGGAACGCGACGGGCTGGCGTTGTCGTCGCGCAACGTCTACCTGACGCCCGAGCAGCGTGAAGACGCCGTCGTCCTGTCGGCCGCCCTCACCGCGGGGGCGTTCGTCGGGCGCGACGGTGCCGAGGCGGTCCTCGAGGCCGCGTGGAAGACCCTCGCCGCGCGGCCGGCGGTCGAGGTGGATTACCTGGAGTTGAGGGGAACCGACCTCGGGCCCGCGCCCGTCGATGGTGAAGCACGCTTGTTGATCGCGGCCCGGGTGGGGAGTACCCGGCTGATCGACAACGTTCCGGTGTTGCTCGGCGCTTCGGTAGATCACCCAGCGCACCCGGAGCGGGACGCAGGGGAATAGGAGTCCACGATGTACCGCACCATGCTCAAGTCGAAGATCCACCGCGTCACCGTCACCCAGGCCGACCTGCACTACGTCGGCTCGGTGACCGTCGACGAGGACCTGATGGAGGCCGCGGACCTGCTGCCGGGCGAACAGGTGTCCATTGTGGACGTCACCAACGGCTCCCGGCTGGAGACCTACGTCATCAAGGGGGAACGCGGCACCGGCGTGCTCGGCATCAACGGCGCCGCGGCGCACCTGGTGCACCCGGGCGACCTGGTCATCCTCATTTCGTACGGCCAGATGGACGACGCCGAAGCCGCGACGTACGAGCCGCGCGTGGTGTTCGTCGACGCGGACAACCGGATCGTCCACCGGCACGCCGACCCGGGCTATGCGCCCGAGGGGTCGGGGCTGCTGTCCGGCACGGTGACCCTGCCGCCGGAGGAAGAGACCGCGGTGTTCCCGGTCGCGGAGACGGCGGACGCCCGCCGCCTCGACGCGCTGCTGCACGCGGAAAGCTGACCCGCTTGCTGCTCACCGTCGACGTCGGCAACACGAACATCGTGCTGGGGCTGTACTCCGGCACCGAACTGGTCGGCGACTGGCGCATGCGCACGGACGCGCGCATGACGGCCGACGAGCTGGCGTTGACGGTGCGCGGCCTGCTGGGCCCGCACGCGGACGCGGTCACGGGCATCAGCGCCTTGTCGACGGTGCCGGCGGTGCTGCGCGAGCTGCGGGTGATGCTCGCGCGCTACTACGACCGGGTCCCGAAGATCGTGGTCGAGCCGGGCGTGCGCACGGGCGTGGCGCTGCTGGTGGACAACCCGAAGGAGGTGGGCGCGGACCGGCTGGTGAACACGCTGGCCGCGCACCACCTGCACGACACGGCCTGCGTGGTGGTCGACTTCGGGACCTCCACGAACGTGGACGCCATTTCCGCCCGGGGCGAGTTCCTGGGCGGGGCGTTCGCGCCGGGGATCGAGATTTCGGTCGACGCCTTGGCGTTGCGCGCGGCGGCGTTGCGGAAGGTCGAGCTGGTCCCGCCCCGGTCGGTGATCGGGAAGAACACCGTGGAGTGCCTGCAGTCCGGGATCCTGTACGGCTTCGCCGGGCAGGTGGACGGGCTGGTCCGCCGGATCGTCCGGGAGCTGTCGCCGAGCGGGACGGAACCGGTTGCGGTGCTGGCGACCGGCGGCCTGGCACCGTTGGTGATCGGCGAGTCGGAGACGATCACCGATCACGTGCCGGATCTGACGCTGCTCGGGTTGCGGCTGGTCTTCGAGCGGAACATCCGCCCCTGACCGGGTGGCCGGGGGCGGATGACTCGTCAGCCCTTGGCCAGGCGCCGCCGCTCCAGGACGTACCCCAGCGCCGTCACCGCCAACGCCGGGAAAGCCACCACCGCCTGGGGAAACTTGGCCGTCCCCGGCGGATCCACCGCCTTCGAACCCGGGTAAGCCAGCGCCGAAATTTGCGTCAGCCAGTACAGCGACGCCAGCGCGGCCCCGGCGTCGAGACCTTCCCGGGTCGGCCGCCGCCACAGCTGCCACAGGCTCGTGACGCCCAAGGCCAGTCCCAGGCTCATCGTCTGCCCATTGTGGAACTTCGCGTGCGGCGGCCAAGCCGGGTTCTTGACGTGCGTTTCGTTCCAGTCGGCGCGATACGGGCCCACCGCCGTGACGAGTGAAGTCAGCGAGATCAGTGCTCGCCCCAAGGATTTCCCAGGCATGAGCGCAGTATCGAACCTCGACTTCGCTAGAGGTCAAGACCGCCGGGCGCGGAACACCCAAGTACGCAATGGCAGGTCGAACTCGCCGGACGCCGTGTGCGGATTCGTGGCGAGGAACCGGCGGATCTCCGCCAGGCCGGCGGCCGCCTCCGCCGGATCCGCGACGATCATGTGGGAATGCGTCGCGATCGTTTCGACGAGGCTTTCCGCGGTGCGCCGTTGCACATGGTGAAACGTGCGGCTTTCGAACGGTGCGAACTCGGGGTGCGTGGCGGGTTCCCGCTCGCCGTCGGTCCAGGCGCGGCTCACGCCGGTCCGGCCGAGATTCCCGAACTCGGCGACCCACGGCACCGAATCGTCTTCGTAGTTCCACATCGGCACCAGCACGCCGCCCGGGCGGAGTACGCGCGCGATCTCCGTCATCGCCACGGGCACGTCGAACCAATGGAACGCCTGGCCCACGAAAACCGCGTCGACTTCGCCGTCGGGCAGCGGGATTCGTTCCGCCTGCCCCGCCAGAGACGTCGCCGACGGCACCACCCGGTCCAGTTCGGCGCGCATTTCCGGGTCGGGTTCGACCGCGGTGACGTCGAGCCCGAGCCCGGCCAGGCCGAGGGTGAGCTTGCCCGTTCCGGCGCCCAGATCGAGCACCCGGCGCGGGGTTCCGGTCATGCCCGAAAGGCCCCATTCGAGCGCTTCCCGCGGGTAGTCGGGCCGGTGCTCGGCGTACGCGGCCGCCCGGCTGCCGAAGGAAGAAGCTCGCCGGGCATGTGTGGGATCACTCACCGGGCCAGGTTAATGGACGGAAAGGAAAGGTAATCCGGTTGGCGTAGTGCTCAGCCGGGTTCGTACCCTATGGGCCATGACCGAAAACCCCGCTTCCACCAGCGAGCCCGCCGAAGACGAACTGCCCGAGCAGATGCGGGTGCGCCGGGAGAAGCGCGACCGGATCCTCGCGGAGGGTATCGATCCCTACCCGGTCGAGGTGCCGCGCACGCACTCGCTCGCCGAGGTGCGCGCGGCTCATTCCGGTCTGCCGGTCGACACCGCCACCGGCGAAACCGTCGGCGTCACCGGCCGGGTGATGTTCCTGCGCAACACGGGCAAGCTGTGCTTCGCCAGCCTCCGCGAGGGCGACGGCACCGAGCTGCAGGCCATGATCAGCCTGGCGAAGGTCGGCGAGGACGCGCTGGCGGCGTGGAAGTCCGACGTCGACCTCGGCGACCACGTGTTCGTGCAGGGCGAGGTCATCACGTCCAAGCGCGGCGAGCTGTCCGTGATGGCCGACGCGTGGCGCATCACGTCGAAGGCGCTGCGGCCGCTGCCGAACGCCTACAAGGACCTCGCCGAGGAGACGCGGATCCGGCAGCGCTACGTCGACCTCATCCTGCGCCCGCGCGCGCGGGACGTCGTGCGCACGCGCGCCGGCGTGGTCCGGTCGCTGCGGGAGTCGTTCCACCGCCGCGGGTTCACCGAGGTCGAGACGCCGATGCTGCAGACGTTGCACGGCGGCGCCGCGGCCCGCCCGTTCGTCACGCACTCGAACGCGTTCGACATGGAACTGTTCCTGCGGATCGCGCCGGAGCTCTACCTCAAGCGCTGCGTCGTCGGCGGTATCGAGAAGGTCTTCGAGATCAACCGCAACTTCCGGAACGAGGGCAGCGACTCCTCGCACTCGCCGGAGTTCGCGATGCTCGAGTACTACGAGGCGTACGCCACTTACGACACGAATGCGGTGATGACGCGCGAGCTGATCCAGGAGGCCGCGCAGGCGGTGCTGGACAGCCAGGTCGTCACCCTGCCCGACGGTTCGGAGTACGACCTGTCCGGCGAATGGACCACACTCGGAATGTACGAGTCGTTGTCCGATTCCCTCGGCGAAGAGGTCACCCCGGAGACGCCCGCCGCCAAACTGCACGGATTCGCGCAGGCCAGGGGCCTGGAAGTGGATCCGAAGCTCGGTCACGGGAAGCTGGTCGAGGAACTGTGGGAACACCTCGTCGGGGACCACCTGCACGCCCCCACGTTTGTCCGTGATTTTCCGTTGGAGACGTCGCCATTGACGAGGCAGCACCGCTCACGGGCCGGAGTGGCCGAGAAGTGGGACCTCTACGTGCGCGGATTCGAACTCGCCACCGGATACTCCGAGCTGGTCGATCCGGTCGTCGAACGGGAACGGCTCACCGAACAGTCCCTGCTGGCCGCGCAGGGCGATAGCGAAGCCATGCGCCTCGACGAGGATTTCCTGAGGGCTCTGGAGTACGGAATGCCGCCGAGCGGCGGCGTCGGAATGGGAGTCGACCGGCTCCTCATGGCGCTGACCGGTCTCGGTATCCGGGAGACGATCCTCTTCCCCCTCGTGCGACCTGAATAACCCGGCGGTGTCGTTTACCGCAATGAGATTTGCGCTGTCCTCCAGAAGCGGGTACTAATGTTCTAGACAAAGACTTCTGTCCCGGGGCTCGCCCCGTAACCAGATCATTGCGCAAGTCCCCGCAGGAGGAATCGGATGGCACAGAAGGTGCTCGTCTCGCTGGTCGACGACCTCGACGGCAGTGAGGCGGAAGAGACTGTCGAGTTCGGTTTGGACGGCGTCAGCTACCAGATCGATCTCTCTTCGGATAACGCCGAGGAGCTGCGGGACGCCCTCGCCCAGTATGTCGAGCACGCGCGTCGCGCGGGTGGCCGCAAGCGCGCTTCGGTGCGCCCGGTCTCGGGTAAGGGCCCCGCCCGTCCCGCCGCTGTCGACCGCGAGCAGAACCAGGCCATTCGGGCGTGGGCGCGCAAGAACGGTTACGCCGTTTCGGACCGGGGCCGGATCCCGTCCGAGGTCGTCGAGGCCTACCACAAGAAGAACTGAGGATCCTTCAGCTCTCCGGGTGGCCGCAGGCCGCCGGGATGACTGGGGAAACTCCTCGAAGCGGGGTTCCAGCCGAGGGCCGCCGGGCGAATTCGCCCGGCGGCTTTGTTCATGTCCGATCGTTGTCCGGTGTCCGTTCGGTGTCCGCCCCGGCCGTCCGGGCGTACTCGGCGGGCGGCTGACCCGTCACCGCCCGGAAATCGCGGATGAAGTGCGACTGGTCGCTATAGCCCAGTCGAACCGCCAGACCGGCGTAATCCGGCTCTCCTTCCGCGGCGATCCGCTGTGCCGCGTCGTTGAGGCGGTATATCCGGATCGCCCACTTGGGCGTGCAGCCGACGTGTTCGGCGAACAGTCGCTGCACTGACCGGGTGGTTAGTCCAGTATCCGCGCACAGTTGCGCCACCCGGGTAATTCCGGGATCCCGCGCGATTGATTCCACGGCCTCCGCGGCCCGCCGGGCGGCGATCGACAGCCCGGCGCGATTTGCGATCAGCAAGTTGTCGATCGTGCGGACCATTTGCGCGTCATCGATCGCAGTCCGCACCGATTCAGCGGCTTCGATCACCTTCGGCCCGAAAACATCCACGAGCGGGACAGCGCGGTCGGCGATGTCACTCACCGGGCCATCGAGGAACGCGCGGAAGCACCCGGGCCGGAAACGCACGCCCAAGCCCTGGACGCGGCCTTCGAGGCGGTGGGAAAAGACGTCGTGCATCGGGCCGTACACCCCGGACGCGCCGGGGAAGAACGTCGCGTGCACCGCGAGGTTCGGCAGTACGCGCTGTTCGTGGGGTGGTTTGCCGCGCCGGTCCCAGTGCAGCACCCAGTGGTATTCGACGAACTCGGCCAGCTCGGGCGCGGGCGCGTGCCTGGTCAGCGTGAACATCGTGCGCGCGGTGGCCTCGGCCACGATGCCGCGCGGGATCCGGTGCTCGCCCACGTCGTCCACGGTAGCTGTCGCGTTCCTTCAAGACGGCGTCCCGGCCGGGCGGATTGGATCGCGGGATGACTGCCGAGTTGCTGCGGCCCGCCGCGGCCGAGTTCCTGCGGGTCGCCGACGCCGTGGCCGACCTGTCCGCCCCGACGCCGTGTGCCGGCTACGACGTCCGCGGGCTGCTGAACCACCTTCTCTATTGGGGGCCGTGGCTCGTCGCCGCGGGACGCCGCGAGGACCCGCCGTCGCCGGGTGCGGGCGAGGCGGAGTCGGCGCTCGTCACGCAGGACTGGCGCGCGGCGCTGGAGAAGCAGACGGAGACGCTCGTGGACGTGTTCGGGGCGTCGTCGGCGTGGGACGGGATGACGGCGCTGGGGACGGCGCGGATGCCGTCGGCGGTGGTCGGCGACATGGTGCTGGGCGAGTTCGTCCTGCACGGCTGGGACCTGGCCCGGGCGAGCGGCCAGGAGGTCGCCTACGCGCCGGAAGCGGCGACGGCGGTGTACGAGTCCGCGATGGCGATGGGCGAGCAGGCGCGGTCGATGGGGGTCTACGGGCCTTTGGTGGAAGTGGCTGCGGGTGCGTCGGCGTTGGAGCGGGCGTTGGGGGCCTCGGGCCGCGACCCGGGCTGGACGCGCTGACCGCTCAGCGGGAACAGGTGCGCGGGCAGCCGTCGCACTCCGGCTCGGCCGGGAGCAGGTACGAGAAGCAGCAGCTCTCGCGGCGCCGTGTCCACTCGCGGTCGGCCAGGCGCAACGTCGACGCCGACGTCAGCGGCGGGTACCGCTCGTCGAGCACCAGGGCTGCATTCGCGACGCCGGCGCCCTCCGCCTCCGGTGTGCCGCCCGCCCGGCCCGCTCCCCAGAGGGCGTTTTCCAGGGCGTCGGTCGCCGCGGCCCAGAGTGTCCGGCGGCCGAACCGGCTGCGTGGCCCGTACGCCTGGACGAACTGGGCCGCGTGTGCCGTGTAGCGGGCCCGGAGGACCGCCGCCAGGGCTCGCTCGTCGCGGACCACCGTCGCTCCCCGGGCGTCCGACGCCGGGTCGGTCGGCAGGCAGCAGAACTCGTCGCCGAGCACCGCCAGCGCGTCCGGGTACGGCTGACCCGCGCCGAGGCGGAAGGCCAGGTCCGCGGGCCGGAGCGAGGGCACCCGCCGCTCGTGGTGCAGCAGGAGCGCGCCGACCTGGGCCGGGACGTGCAGATACCACGCGATCAGGTACGCGTCGGCGGTCCGGGGCGGCGCCTCGCCGTACTCGCGCCGCAGCCAGCCGGTCAGGCGCAGGTGCCACTCGCCGAAGAACTCGGGGGCCGCTGAGCAGCGGATCCAGCCCGCCGGGACGTCCCGCCGCAGGTCGAGCCGCCGCAGGGACGGCGCGAGGCCGTCCGCTGTCTCGCGGGTGCTCGGCTGCGTCAACGGCGTCCTCCTTAGGTCTGCCTAACCTAACAGGACTCCGCCGATCGGGTGGCCGTCACCCCGGTCACTCCCAGGTTGCGGACCTGTTCGCGGTGAGCGGACACCGCGCGGATGGCGGAATCCGGGTGGCCGCCCGCACGTTGGGGTTGACGTAAAGGTGCAGGGCAACCTGATGATGGAAGCACCCGGAACACCCCACGTCCGGGTGCGGAAAAGACCGCGAACAGCCGTAGTGGTACGCCAGCGCTACCAGTTGGCTACTAGAGTGGTCTCACGGTGCTGAATCCATCGCGGTGAAAGCACGATGGATAACGGGCCGCCGGCGCAGCAGTCGAGGGAGTGCACATGTTTGAGAGGTTCACCGACCGCGCGAGGCGGGTGGTCGTCCTGGCTCAAGAAGAGGCCAGGATGCTCAACCACAACTACATCGGCACCGAGCACATCCTCCTGGGTCTGATCCACGAGGGTGAGGGTGTCGCCGCCAAGGCGCTGGAGTCGCTGGGCATCGCCCTGGAGGGCGTGCGCCAGCAGGTCGAAGAGATCATCGGCCAGGGCCAGCAGGCGCCGAGCGGGCACATCCCGTTCACGCCGCGGGCGAAGAAGGTGCTGGAGCTGTCGCTGCGCGAAGCGCTGCAGCTCGGCCACAACTACATCGGCACCGAGCACATCCTGCTCGGCCTGATCCGCGAGGGCGAAGGCGTCGCCGCGCAGGTCCTGGTCAAGCTGGGAGCGGACCTCAACCGGGTCCGCCAGCAGGTGCTGCAGCTGCTCTCGGGCTACCAGGGCAAGGAGTCCACCGAAACCGGTTCCGGCGGCCGTGGTGAAGGCACCCCGTCGTCGTCGCTGGTGCTGGACCAGTTCGGCCGCAACATGACCGTGCTCGCCCGCGAGGGCAAGCTCGACCCGGTCATCGGGCGCGGCAAGGAGATCGAGCGGGTCATGCAGGTCCTGTCCCGCCGGACCAAGAACAACCCGGTGCTCATCGGCGAGCCCGGCGTCGGCAAGACCGCCGTCGTCGAGGGCCTCGCGCAGAGCATCGTCAAGGGCGAGGTGCCCGAGACGCTCAAGGACAAGCAGCTCTACACGCTGGACCTGGGCTCCCTGGTCGCCGGCTCCCGCTACCGCGGTGACTTCGAAGAGCGCCTGAAGAAGGTGCTCAAGGAGATCAAGACCCGCGGCGACATCATCCTGTTCATCGACGAGCTGCACACGCTGGTCGGGGCGGGTGCCGCCGAGGGTGCGATCGACGCGGCTTCGATCCTGAAGCCGATGCTCGCCCGCGGTGAGCTGCAGACGATCGGCGCGACCACGCTCGAGGAGTACCGCAAGTACATCGAGAAGGACGCCGCCCTCGAGCGCCGGTTCCAGCCGATCCAGGTCGGCGAGCCGTCGCTGGAGCACACGATCGAGATCCTCAAGGGCCTGCGTGACCGGTACGAGGCGCACCACCGCGTCTCGATCACCGACTCGGCGCTGGTCGCCGCCGCGACCCTGGCGGACCGGTACATCAACGACCGGTTCCTCCCGGACAAGGCGATCGACCTGATCGACGAGGCCGGCGCCCGGATGCGCATCCGCCGGATGACCGCGCCGCCGGACCTGCGCGAGTTCGACGAGAAGATCGCGAACGTCCGCCGCGACAAGGAGTCCGCGATCGACGCGCAGGACTTCGAGCGGGCCGCCCGCCTGCGTGACGAGGAGAAGACCCTCCTCGGCCAGAAGGGTGAGCGGGAGAAGCAGTGGAAGGACGGGGACCTCGACGTCGTCGCCGAGGTCGACGACGAGCAGATCGCGGAAGTGCTGGCCAACTGGACCGGCATCCCGGTGTTCAAGCTGACCGAGGAGGAGACCACCCGGCTGCTGCGCATGGAGGACGAGCTCCACAAGCGCATCATCGGCCAGGAGGACGCGGTCAAGGCCGTCTCGCAGGCGATCCGCCGTACGCGTGCCGGTCTGAAGGACCCGAAGCGCCCGTCGGGCTCGTTCATCTTCGCCGGCCCGTCCGGTGTCGGTAAGACCGAGCTGTCGAAGGCGCTGGCGGCGTTCCTGTTCGGCGAGGACGACGCGCTCATCCAGATCGACATGGGCGAGTTCCACGACCGCTACACCGCTTCGCGGCTCTTCGGTGCCCCTCCGGGTTACGTGGGCTACGAAGAGGGCGGCCAGCTGACGGAGAAGGTGCGTCGCAAGCCGTTCTCGGTGGTGCTGTTCGACGAGATCGAGAAGGCGCACCAGGAGATCTACAACACGCTCCTGCAGGTGCTGGAGGACGGCCGCCTGACCGACGGTCAGGGTCGCACGGTCGACTTCAAGAACACGGTCCTCATCTTCACGTCCAACCTGGGCACGTCGGACATCTCGAAATCCGTCTCGCTCGGGTTCGCCGGGTCCAACGACACCGGCACCCGGTACGAGAAGATGAAGCAGAAGGTCAACGAGGAAATGAAGAAGCATTTCCGCCCGGAGTTCCTGAACCGGATCGATGACATCATCGTGTTCCACCAGCTGACGCAGGACCAGATCATCATGATGGTCGACCTGATGATCGGCCGCGTGGAGAAGCAGCTCAAGGCCAAGGATATGGAGCTGGAGCTGACGTCGAAGGCCAAGGCTCTGCTGGCCAAGCGCGGCTTCGACCCGGTGCTGGGCGCGCGGCCGCTGCGCCGCACGATCCAGCGCGAGATCGAGGACCAGCTGTCGGAGAAGATCCTCTTCGGCGAGGTCGAGCCCGGCCAGATCATCCTGGTCGACGTCGAGGGCTGGAGCGGCAACCCCGAGGACAAGGACGACCAGGCCAAGTTCACCTTCCGCGGTGAGCGCAAGCCGTCGTCGGTCCCGGACGCCCCGCCGGTCAGCATCGGCGCGGGCCACGAGGAGAACAGCGGCGAAGCCGAGAACGAGTGATCGGCTGAGTGGTACGTGAGAAGGGCGGTTCCCCGGTTGGGGAGCCGCCCTTCTTGCGTCTGGTGAGTTGGGGCTCGCCCGACAGCGAGAAGCCGCGAACATTCCGATCGCGGGGCACCGGTTCCGCGAGCACCTGAGTCATGGAGAGAAGGGCTGAGATGAGCCGGACCTGGAAGGAAGTGAAGGCGGACAAGTCGGCCGCCGACCAGGAGGCCGGACGCGACGTCGAGGCCGCTCGTACGGCCGCGCGGGAGGCCACCCAGGCGTACGTGCTCGGGTTCCGCCTGGCTCGGCTGCGCGAGAGCTGGACACGCTCCGCCGGTACATCACTGCTCTCGGCGGCCGGATGCGCGTGGTCGCCGATTTCGACGACCACGATGTCATCGTATCGGTCGCCGAGCGGGGTTCTGCCGACGTCCGCGCCTGACCGCGGGACACCCCCGGCCCCGTGAGACGATGCCGGTGGGAGGGGAACCTGCGTGGACGTGCTGTCGATCGACTTCGGGACTTCCAGCACCGTCGCCGTGGTCTCCGCCGCCGGGCGGACGCCGTGGGCGGTCGAGGTCGATGGGGCGGTGACCATGCCGTCGGCCGTCTGCGTGGACGATGCCGGTCTGCTCGTCGCCGGGCTGGAGGCCGAACGGCGCGCCCGGCTTGATCCCAGCCGGTTCGAGGCCAACCCGAAGCGGCGCATCGACGAAGGCTCGCTCCAGCTCGGTGAGTACGCCTTCGAGATCGCCGACACCTTCGCCGCGGTGCTGCGGCGGGTCGGCGAGGAAGCCGGGCGTGAGCTCGGCCGTCCGCCCGCGCAGGTGCGGATCTCGCACCCCGCCGGCTGGGACGCGGGCCGCCACGAAGTCCTCCGTACCGCCGCGGCCCGGGCCGGTTTCGGTGATGTCCGGCTGGTGCTTGAACCCGTTGCCGCGGCGGCACACTACGCCGCGCTCGGGGGCCGGGCCGGCGGGCCGATCGGGGTCTACGACCTCGGCGCCGGCACCTTCGACTGCGCGGTCGTCGGCATGACGCCGCACGGGTTCGCGGTGCTCGCCGAAGACGGCCTGACCGACATCGGCAGCCTCGACATCGACCAGGCGCTTCTGGTCCACATCGGACGCTCGGTGTCCTTCACGGATCCGGCGCAGTGGCAGGGCCTGCTCCGTCCGCGCACGAAGTCCGAACGCCGCCAGCGGCGCGCCCTGCTGCAGGATGTCAAGGGCGCCAAGGAAAGCCTCTCGCGGCACCAGGAGACGGCGGTGCCGATGCCCGAGCCGTTCGGTGACGTCGTGGTCACCCGGGCGGAGCTGGAAGCCCTGGTGCGGCCCAGCCTGCTGCGCAGCGCGGAGCTCCTCGAGACGACGATCCACCGCGCCGGCCTGACCCCCGACCGCCTCGCCGGCGTCTACCTCGTCGGCGGGCCGAGCCGGATGCCGCTGCTGGCCGACCTGCTGGCCCGGAAACTGGGCGTGCGGCCGGCGACGCAAAGCCAGCCGGAGACGGCGGTCGCGTTCGGCCTGCAGCACGTCCAGCTGGGCACCGCGGCCCCGAACCTCACCGTTCCCGCGGTCCGGCCGGTCGGCACTCCGCCGCCGCCTTGGCAGCGGACCTTCTGAGCGTCACCAGGCCTGGTCCATCCGCGGGCCCTGGCGGTAGAAGTCGTCGTCCGCGACCGGGCCGGGTGGCGGTGCGGCCGGCGCGACTTCTTCGGAGCGGTCCTTCAGCACCGCGTCGGTCCGCTCTTCGCGCCGCGTGACGGCCGGCGAAGGCGAAGGAGCCGGCGCCGGTTCGAACTGCACCCGCCAGCGCAGCCGGTCCATCAGGTAGCCGCCGCTGCCCAGCGGCGCCAGCAGCTGTCCGGTCCGCTTCGCCGAATCCCGCTGCGCCTCGACGTAGGTGCGCAGCACGGCGTCGGCGATCTCGTCCGGCGACATCCGCGAGACGGCGTCGGTGAGCCGCAGCCGGGTCAGCACGCCGTCGGTGTTGACCGACAGCGAGACGGCGCCGTCGGCGGACGTCGCCGTCGCCGACAGCGCGGCCAGCTCGCTCAGGAGGCCTTCGCGGTCCGGTTTCGGTGGCTGCTCAGCCATCCAGCATCCCCACGTGCGTCGCGCCGCTGGACGGCTTCCCGTCGCGGCCGATGTCGACGTTCGCGTCCCGGACGTTCTTCTCCGTCTGGCGCGAGGTGTGGCTGGTCTCGAAGTTCGACGGGTCGAAGCTCGAACCCGGGCTGACGTCCGGTGAATCGGGGATCGGCGGCAGGTCGACGGCTTCGTCGTTGATCCGGTCCGCCAGCTTCGCCGCCGCCTCGCCGGCGCCGTCGCGGATCTTGCCCGCGCTCTCGACGAAGCTGTCGTACAGGTCGATCGCGTTGTCGCCCTTGATCTCCGTCTGGTTCGCCACCGCCGCGGTGATCGCGCCGCCGGCGGCGTTCCCGGCGATCAGCGCGCCGTTGGCCGCGGTGAACACCGTCGCACCCGCCGCCGCGCCCGCACCGGCGGTGGCCACGGTGAGCAGCCCGGCGACCGCGCCCGCGAACGTCGCCGCCAGCACCTTCGACATCGCCGCTTCGCGCTTGCGTTCCTGTTCCTTCTGGAAGTCCTCGGCCGTGTGCTTGAACGTGGCGCCGAGGTTGTTCAGGTCTTGCCGGGCCGACGCGATCGCTTCGCGCGCCGCGACGAGGTCGCTCTCCAGCACCGTGATCTTCGACGTGACCGCCGTGAAGGTGTCCGCCAGCTCGTTCAGGTAGGCCTTGACCTCGTTGGCGGCCGAGCCGCGCCACTCCTCGAGGAACTGCCGGGCGTCGTCCAGCTTCGGCTTCGAGTCGCGCTGCAGCTGCTTCCAGACGGCGTCGTGCCGCATGATCATGTTCTGCAGGCCACCGGTCGACTCGTGGTCGATGTCGCCGTCGGAGAACTCGCGGTAGAACCCGGCGATCTCGTCCTGCATCTTCCGGTACTGGTCTTCCATGCTGACCAGGACCCAGTCCGTGTACTTCAGGATCCGGAGGCCGTCCAGGGCGTCGTTCGCGCCGTCGCGCAGGTCGTCGGACACGCCTTCGAGCAGCTCGGCCCGGCGGTCGTCGTCGCCGCCGGACATCGTCTCGAGCCCGGTGTCGAAGTAGCCGTCCACGCCTTCAGTTCCCTTCCAGGTTCGCGGCGGCGCGGTGCACGCGCCGCTTCGCGTCCTCGTCGGCCTGCTCGTACAGGTCCGCGACCGACATCAGCGCGCGGCCGGTGTCCAATGTGGTCTCGTGCAGCCGCGCGACCAGCTGCTGGATCTTCGCCAGGTGGTCGTTGTAGGCCTTCGCGACCGCCGTCATCCCCAGCGACCGGCCGAAGGCGTTGTGCGCGGGCAACATCCCGGCGATGCCGCCGAGGAAGCCACCGCCGTCCGACGTCAGGGGGACGTCCTGCCCGCGCAAGCCGGTGGACGCGGTTTCCGCGGCACCCGCGGCGTCCAGCATCGCGCCGGCGGAGTCGCGCAGATCCTGCAGGTCGGTTTCGAACCCGATCATCGTTCACCTCTCGTCCCGGGCATCTCGCCATGTAAACACCGTTCAGTCGCCCGTCAGGGTGATTCGCGGAGGGTGTGCGTCAGATCACGAGCGCGGCCGGCGTGCCGCCGAACGGGCGAAACTCGTACCTGCCCGGGGCGGCCGGCGCTCTTACCTGCATGAGCACCGTCACGAAGCCTCGCGCGCCGACCGTGCGGAGCCGGCTGCGCGAGGCGAAACGCTTCTCCTGGACCGGGTTCGCCGTCACGGTCGCGGCGTCCCTGCTCGGCACGCTCGTCCCGGCGGCGATCGGCGCCGGCCCGAACGCGACGCTGATTTCGACGCTGGTGGTCACCGTGCTGGTGGCCGGCGGGTTCACCGCCAAGGACGGCAGCGCCGCCCGCGGGATCAAGGCGATCGCGATCGTGCTGCTGGCCGTCGGTGCGCTGGTCCTGACGGTAACCGGGGTGACGGTGCTCGACGTCGTCCGCGGCCGCCCGGCGACGTTCCCGGTGGGGCCGGACGCGGCTCCGGCGGCGCTGCTGGTGCCGGAGTCGGTCACGTGCGGGACGACGCCGGTGCGCACGACGGCGTACTGCGCGGTGGCGGTCCGCAGCGTCGGCGCCGGGCCGCTGCGGGTCAGCGGGATCGAGCTGGACAGCGAGGAGTTCACGGTGGACGCGAGCGCGTGCGTCGGCGCCGAGGTGGTGCCGGGCAAGCGGTGCACGCTCGTCGTGAGCTTCACGCCGGAGTGGACCGGCAACCGGGTGGCGGACCTGACGGTGCACCACAACGTGCCGGGCCCGGCGTCGTTCGTGGAGCTCACCGGACGCGGCGGCTAGCGGACGCCGACCCGGGCCGCCCTCGCCACCCCGGCGTGCAGGAGCGCGGAAACCGCGGCCAGCAAAGCGATCCGGTAACCGCCGAGGCCGCCGGTGACGTTGTAGACGATCACCAAAGCGAGGGGCGCCAGTGCGGCGGCCAGCACGATCGGCACCTTCGGCCACATGCGCGTCATGCTGACGGCGAGCCAGGTCAGCAGCGATGCCCCGGCGACGGTCGCGAAGAAGACGATCAGGCCGAGCAGCCACACGCCGAGTGCGCACATTTGGTTGCCGCCGCCGCACAACCGGTCGTAGCGGCCGGACATCACGACCCAGAAGAGGCCGGTGGCGGCGCCGGTGACCAGGCCGGCCAACCCCACGGCGACGAGTGCCCGCGGGTCGGCTCTCGGCGTGGTCAATGCTCCGCGCCCGCGCTGACGGCGAGGTCCTCCGTCGTCTTCGATGCCGTGTCCACCAGCGCCTCCAGCGCGTCGGCGATGCGGTCCACCCCCAGCGACGGCGCGGCCTTGCCGGACGCCGCCACCTGCTCGGGGCTGTACGGGACGTGGACGAACCCGCCGCGCACGTCCGGCAGGGTGGACAGCAGGTGCATCAGCCCGTAGAAGACCTGGTTGCACACGTACGTCCCCGCGGTGTGGGACACCGAAGCAGGCACGCCCGCCGCGCGGATCGCCGCCACGCACGCCTTCACCGGCAACGTCGTGAAGTACGCCGCCGGGCCGTCCGGGACCACCGGGACGTCCACCGGCTGCTCGCCCGCGTTGTCGGGGATGCGGGCGTCGATCAGGTTGATCGCGACGCGCTCCGGGGTCACGTCGAGGCGGCCGCCCGCCTGGCCCACGCACACGACCAGCGACGGCCGGTGCTCCTCCACTGCGGCACGCAACGCGGGCAGCGACGCGGCGAACTCGCACGGCAGCTCCACCGCCGCGATGTCTTCCCGGCGCGCGCCGAGCAGGGAAACCGCCTGCCACGACGGGTTCACCAGCTCCCCGCCGAACGGCGCGAACCCCGTCACCAACACCTCGGCCATGCACCCTCCCGAAAGCCGTTAAGGCCACCTTACGGGCGTCAGACGCCCGTAAGGTGGCCTTAACGGCTTTCAGCGACCACTCAGGCGGCGGGCTTCAGGCCACCTGGGAAGAGGTACTGGTCGGCGGGCTTGCCGGCGCCGTACACCCATGCGTCGAAGAACCCCTGGAGGTTCTTGTGCGCGACCTTCTCGGTGTACTGCTGGAACTCCTGCATGCTCGCGTTCCCGTCCCGGTGCAGCGACGGCCAGGTCTTGATGACCCGGTCGAACGCGGCCTGCCCGACGTAGCTCCGCAGCGCGTGCAGCATCATCGGGCCCTTGGAGTACACGGACGTGAACTCCTTGCCGGGGCCCATGTCGTACAGCTTGCCGTTCCAGAAGTTCGCCGACGCCTTCTTGACGTCGTCCGCGTACTGCTTGTTCAGGTCGACGCCCTCCTTCGCCTCGTCCCAGAGCCACGTCGCGTACGACGCGAAGCACTCGTTGAGGCAGACGTCGCGCCAATGGGACACCGCGACCGAGTCGCCGTACCACTGGTGGGCGTTCTCGTGGACGATCGTCGGCACGGTGCCGGCCCAGCCCGCGGAGTAGATCGGCCGGCTCATCGTCTCCAGCGAGAAGCCGATCTGCTCGTTGAGGAAGATGCCGCCCGCCGCGTCGATCGGGTACTTGCCGAACTTCGACTCGAGGAAGTCGAGGATCTCCGGCAGCTTCGCCTCGGCCTGCTTCGTCGAGTCGGGCACGCCCGGGGCGAACGCGCTGACGATCGGCGTGCCGTCCTTGCGCTTCTGCTTGTCGAAGGTCCACTTGTCGATCGCGACCGTCGTCATGTACGGCACGATCGGCGTCTCTTCGGCCCAGACGTGCGTGGTGCCGCCCGGCGCCTTGAAGGACGGCTTCTCGCGGCCGTTGGCGATCACGCCCCACTCGTCGGGCACGGTGATCGCGAGGTGGAACGTGGCCTTGTCGAGCGGGGTGTCGTTGACCGGGTACCAGGTGGCGGCCGACTTCGGCTCGCCGGCGACGAACGCGCCGCCCGCCTGGGCGTACTGCCAGCCGTTGTTGCCGAGCACCGGGTCGTCGATCGGCTCGGGCACGCCGTGGTAGTCGATCTTGACCTCGAAGTGCTCGCCGCGCCGCAGCGACCGTGCCGGCGTGATGACCAGCTCGTGGTCGCCGGTGCGGCTGAACTTCGCGCCGCGGCCGTCGACCTTCACCGCGTCGACGGTCAGGCCGCGCAGGTCGAGGTTGAACGAGCTGAGTGACTGCGTGGCCCGCGCGGAGATGTCCTGGGCGCCCTTGAGCTGGTGCGACGCGGGGTCGTAGCTCACCTTCAGGTTGTAGTCGGCGATGTCGTAGCCGCCGTTGCCGTCCTGCGGGTAGTAGCTGTCGCCGGCGCCGTCGCTGCCCGGCTTCGCGCCGCCCCAGTCGTTCCCGGCGGCCGCGACCCCACTGCTCAAGCAGATGCCGGTGAGCAGCGCGGCGGCCAGCACGACCGGTTTCTGTCCCCTCATGAACGCTCCTGTCCGTCTGGGGTGGACCAAGAACCGCAACGTATCGCCACGAACCTGCCGCGGGGCGGTCGAACGTCGCATTTGTCCGGATAATCACCACTTCCGTCGGTGCCGCTCCGGCCATCCGCCCCCGGCCCTCAGGCGAGGTCTGGAAAGCTGGGCACATGCGCGTCGCGCTGCTGGGCCCGCTGCGGGCGACCGATGACGAAGGCACGCCGATCGACATCGGCGGAGCCCGCCTCCGCATGCTCCTCGCCAGGCTCGCGCTGGACGCCGGGCGCGCCGTCCCGGCCGACGCGCTCGTCGACGGCCTCTGGGGTGCCGAACCGCCCGCAGACGCCGCCAACGCCTTGCAGTCGCTGGTCTCGCGGCTGCGCAAGGCGCTGCCGGTGGCCGTCGAGTCGGGCCCGGGCGGCTACCGGCTCGCCGTGGCCCGCGAAGACGTCGACGCCGAGAGGTTCGAACGGCTCGCCGCCGACGGCCGCCGCGAGCTCGCCGTGGGCCGGGACGCTCACGCGGCCGAGCTGCTGGCCGAAGCGCTCGGGCTCTGGCAGGGCGGGGCGCTCGCCGACGTCCTCGACGCGCCGTTCGCGCCCGCGCCCGCCCGCCGCCTCGCCGACCTGCGGGCGGAGGCGGCCGAAGACCGGTTCGACGCGCTGATCCGGCTGGGCGAGCACAGCGGCGTCCTCGCCGACCTGGCCGCCGCGGCCGATGCCGACCCGCTGCGCGAGCGGCTGGCCGGGCTGCGGATCCGGGCACTGTGCGCGGCCGGGCGCCAGTCGGAAGCCCTGGCCGTCTACACCGGGATCCGCCGCACGCTGGCCGACCAGCTCGGCGTCGACCCGTCGGCCGAGCTGCAGGAGATCCACCTCGCCGCGCTGCGCGGCGAGTTCGCGCCGCCGTCGCCGGTCGCCGACCGGCTGCCGACCCGGCTGACCACCTTCATCGGCCGTGACGACGAGCTCAAGCTGCTGGCCGAGCTGCTCGGCGGCGCCCGGCTGGTCACCCTGGCCGGCCCGGGCGGGGCCGGTAAGACGCGGCTGGCCACGGAAGCGGCGTCGCGGCACCCGGTGCACGCGCGCGGCCGCGTGTGGTTCGTGCCACTGGCCGGCGTCCGCGACTCCGGCGACGTCGTCGGCGCGGTGGTCGGCGCGCTGGAGGTGCGGGACATCCGCAGCGCCGACACCGAGGTGCGGCGGCGGCCGGACCTGCTCGGCCACGCCGTCGAGGTGCTGGCCGGCGGGGAGGCGCTGCTGGTGCTGGACAACTGCGAGCACGTCATCGACGCGGCCGCGAACCTGGCCGACGAACTGCTGAGCCGCGTGCCCGGGCTGCGGATCCTCGCGACCAGCCGGGAGCCGCTGGCCATCACCGGCGAGGCGCTGTGCCCGCTCGGGCCGCTGCCCGTGCCCGCCGAACGCGCCGCGCCCGCCGAATCCGCCGAGCTGGACTCGACGCGGCTGTTCCTCGACCGGGCGAGCGCGGTCCGGCCGGACTTCGTGCTCGACGAGTCCACTGTGGACGACGTCGGTCAGATCTGCCGCCGGCTCGACGGGATGCCGCTCGCCCTGGAGCTGGCCGCCGCGCGGCTGCGGTCGATGACGCCGGCGCAGATCGCCGCCCGGCTCGACGACCGGTTCCGGCTGCTGACCTCGGGCAGCCGTACGGCGCTGCCGCGGCAGCGGACGTTGCGCGCGGTCGTCGAGTGGAGCTGGGACCTGCTCACCGAGCCGGAGCTGGTGCTCGCGCGGCGGCTCGCGGTGTTCCCCAGCGGTGCGCCGATGGACGCCGTCGAGCGGGTCTGCGCGGACGAGCTGCTGCCCGCCGCCGACGTCCCGTACGTGCTCGGCACGCTCGTCGAGAAGTCCATCGTGGACACCGTGAACCGCGGCGGGGAGCCGCGGTACCGGATGCTGGAGACCCTGCGGGCCTACGCCGGCGAACGGCTGGCCGAGTCCGGCGAGCAGGACGCGTTCCAGCGCGCGATGGGCCGTTTCTACGTCGGCCTGGCCGAGTGGGCCGAACCCCTGCTGCGCACCGGCGAGCAGCTGTCCGCGATCGACGTCTACGAGGCGGAGTCGGCGAACCTGACCGGCGCCCTGCGCACGGCCATCGAGATGTCCGATGTGGACACTTCGGTGCGGTTGCTCAACGGGCTGTTCTGGTACTTCACCATCCTCGGGCAGGGGGAACGGGCCGAGGAGTTCATCGACGCGGTGCTCGACTTCGGCGACCGGCTGCCGCCGGACGTCCTGGCGGCCTACCGCGCGATCACGCGGTTGTTCCACCAGATGCCGTCCCGGTTCCCGTTCGAAGGCGTCCGTGAGCTGATCGACGAGTGCGTCCGCACCGGCGCGGTGGGGAAGTACCCGGGGCTGGCCGTGGCGCTGCCGATGCTGGCGTTCCTCGGCGGCGAACGCGAGCTGGCGATGCGGGAGGTGCGCCGCTCGCAGGCCGCCGTCGACCCGTGGACCCGCGCGGGCGGGTTCTGGGTGGAGAGCTTCCTGTTCGACGACGCCGGCGACGTCGAGGGCGCGGACCGGGCCCGGGACCTGGCGTACGCGGGCTTCCGCGAAGTCGGCGACCGCTGGGGCACGGCGATGACGTTGAGCTTCAAGGCGATGGCGTTGTCGCAGGACGGCGAGGGCGAGAGCGCGATCGAGGTGTACCAGCAGGGCCTGGCGCTGTCGATGGAGCTGCGCTCGCAGGAGGACGTCGTCCAGCACTGGTGGCGCCTGGCCGTCGAACGGGCGCGGCTCGGGGACATGGAGGGCGCGTGGCGTGACCAGGAGGCCGCCGAGCGCTACGGGCGGGGGGTCGAGAGCCCGCAGCAGCGGGCGATCCTGATGTTCGGCCGGATCGAGCTGTGCCTGCGCAGCGGCCGGCCGGCCGACGCGCGCGCGGCGCTCGCCCAGCTCAGGGCGCTGACGTGGGAGACCGCGTTCCCCGAGGGCATGGGCGTGGAGTGGGTCAGCGCGTTCGAAGGGCGGCTCGCGCTCGCCGAGCACCGCCCGGACGTGGCCGAGGCCCACGTGGTCAAGGCCATCGTCGCGAGTCGCGACCGCGGTGACATGCCGGATCTCGCCGGCGCCGTGGAGCTGCTGGCGCTGGTGCGCGGTGCGCAGGGCCGGCCGGTCGAGGCGGCCCGCATGCTGGGCACGTCGGCGCTGATCCGCGGCCGGTTCGACCTCGGCAGCCCGGAGGTGCGCGAGCTGATCGCCCACCTGCGCGCGGAGCTTTCCGGCGCGCGGTACGAAGAACTGGTCGCGGCGGTGCGCACGATGTCCAAAGAGGACGCCATCGCCGAGGTCTACGCCTCCATAGACTGAAGGGGACGCCCTCGCGGACGTCCCCTTCAGTTCCCCCTGGCGCGACTCACCCCCGTGCGTCGGCGCCTTTCAGACCCGCCGGCGGTAGGCCCAGGTGGCCAGCGGGAAGAACACGATCACCGCGCCGGCCATCCAGGCGAGCGCCCCGGCCAGCGGACCGGCGACGGCGCCGCCGTTCATCAGGCCGCGCAGCGCGTTCGCCATCAGGCTCACCGGGCTGATGTCCGCCCACGCCTTCAGCCAGCCCGGCATGGTGCTCGTGCTGACGAACACGTTGCTGCCGAAGGTCAGCGGCATGATGAAGACGAACATCAGCGCCGTCGCCGCGCCCGGCGACTTCATGATCATGCCGACGAACACCGAGCCCCAGCAGAAGCAGAGCCCGAACGCCACCGCCAGCAGGATCGCCACGATGAACTCGCCGGGGCTGGTCGCGATCCGGTAGCCCATGATCGTCGCGACGACCATCAGCACGGTCAGGCAGACGAGGTAGCGCACGACGTCGGCGAGCACCGCGCCGATCAGCGGTGCCGACCGGGCGATCGGCATGCTGCGGAACCGGTCGAACACGCCCTTGGTGATGTCGGTGTTGAGGTTCGTGCCGACCGTGAGACAGGCCTGCAGGATGTTCATCACGATGATCCCGGGCACGACCATCTGCAGGTACGCGTCGGTCGAGCCGGACAGCGCGCCACCGAACAGGTAGACGAACATGACCAGGAAGATGATCGGCATCAGCGTGACGTCGGCCAGCTGCTCCGGGTTCTTGCGGATCTTCAGGATGCCGCGCCAGGCCAGCGAAAGCGCGTGGCCGAATCCCTTGGCGGGGCTGATGTGCCGCGGCGGGGCCGGGCGGTCGAGCGCCAGCGTCGTCATGCCAGGCTCCCTTCGAGGTCGCGGGTGGTGTCTTCGGTCGCCGCTTCGGCGGTGTGCCCGGTCAGGGCGAGGAACACCTCGTCGAGGCTGGGCAGCCGCAGCGCCAGCTCGTCCGCGGTGATCCCGGCTTCGTCCAGCTTGCGGACCAGAGTGGACAGCAGGACCGGGTCGCTGACCGGCGCGGTGAGCAGCCCGGTCGCGTTGTCGCGGCTCGGGTGCACGCCGGTGAGGTCGCCGAGGATCCGGTTGACGGCGTCCATGTCGGACAGCTGGGTCGGCCGGACCTGCAGCGTCTGCCCGCCGACGCGGCGCTTGAGCTCGTCGGCGCGGCCGTCGGCGACGACGCGGCCGTGGTCGAACACGGTGATCTTGTCGGCCAGCTGGTCGGCCTCCTCCAGGTACTGCGTGGTCAGCAGCACCGTCGCGCCGTCGGCGACGAGGGTGCGGACGACGTCCCAGACCTCGTTGCGGGCGTGCGGGTCGAGCCCGGTGGTCGGCTCGTCGAGGTAGAGCACCTCGGGCCCGCCGACGAGGCTGGCCGCCAGGTCGATCCGCCGCCGCATGCCGCCGGAGTACGTCCGGACCGGCCGCTTGGCCGCCTTGGTCAGCTCGAACCGCTCGATCAGCTCGGCGGCGCGGGCCTTCGACTGGGCGCGGGAGTGGCCGTACAGCCGGCCGATGAGGACGAGGTTCTCGATGCCGTTGAGGTCCTCGTCGACCGACGCGTACTGCCCGGTCAGCCCGATCAGGCTGCGGACCCGCACCGGGTCCTTGACGACGTCGAAGCCCCCGACGGTGGCTCTCCCGGCGTCCGGTTTCATCAGCGTCGCCAGGATGCGGACGGCGGTCGTCTTGCCCGCGCCGTTCGGCCCGAGCACCCCCACGACCTGCCCGAACGGGACCTCGAGGTCCACCCCGTCGAGCGCCTTGGTGTCCCCGAAGTGTTTGACCAGGCCCTCGGCCTGGATCGCGTGCGACATGGGCGTTCCTCCTTCACTGTCGCTGTCTGGGAGCAACTGTGGCGGTCGGCGCTGGCAGGCCGCGCACAGCGCGCTGGCAGGCGCTGGCAGCCGCTGGTGGAGATCTTGTGGAGGACTTGTCGGCGCCCGGGCCGGGTGGCGGGCTCATCGGCATACTCGGCACATGACCGTTGCGGAAGAGACGCGCGTCCGGCGGAAGTATCCGCTGGTCACGGCCCTGCTGGTGGTGCCGCTGGTGCTGCTGGCGGCCCTGGTCGCGCTGCGCCTGATCGGCTACGACGGCGACTGGTACACCCTCGTCGCGCTGTCGCTGACGCCGTACGTGGCGGCCGCGGGCGTGTTGCTCGGCGGGCTCGCGCTGGCGCTGCGGCGCTGGTGGGTCGGCGGGACCGCGCTGGTGCTGGCGATCGTGCTGGCCGTCCTGGTGCTGCCGCGGCTGTCGGCGAGCGACCAGCGCGAGGTGCACGGCAAGACACTGCGCGTGCTCGCGTCGAACCTGCTCTACGGCCAGGCGGACCCGAAGGCCGTCGTCGACCTGGTGCGCGAGCAGCGGATCGACGTGCTGAACCTGGTCGAGCTGACGCCCCGCGCGGTCGACGGCCTGACCGCGGCCGGGCTGTTCCAGGCTCTGCCGTACCGGGTGCTGCACCCGGCGCCCGGCGCGTTCGGCTCGGGGATCGTGTCGCGCTTCCCGCTGAAGGAGGTCAACCTGACGGGTGATTCGGCGGCCAAGCAGCCGGGCGCGCAGGCCGACCTCGGCGACGGCGTGGTGGCCGAGATCGTCGCCGTCCACCCGATCTCCCCGGACGTCGACACCCCGCAGTGGGAGCGCGAGATCAAGGACCTCTCCCGCGCGGCGGGCGAGCACGGCCTGCGCATCCTGGCGGGCGACTTCAACGCGACGCTCGACCACGCGGCGTTCCGCACGGTGCTGTCCCGCGGCTACAACGACGCGGCGGAGGAGCACGGCTCGGGGTTGACGCCGACGTGGCCGTCATCGTCGCCGGTGGTGACGATCGACCACGTGGTGGTCGACAACCGCGCGGCGGTCCAGGACTACCGGGTGTTCGACGTCGCGGGCAGCGACCACCGGGCGGTGTTCGCCGAAGTCCGCCTGCCGTGATCGCGTTCCTGGCAGGCTGACGGGCATGCGAAGACTCGTGGTCGTGCTCGCGCTGGTGGCCACCGCCTGCGGGCAGCCCGCGGCGGCGCCGGCGGACGACGGCCCGAAGAGCGCGCTCGGCTTCACCGCGCACGCGGGTGCGGTGGAGTTCCCATCCGACACCGACTGGATCCCCACGACCGGCGGGCTGAACGCTTTGGTCCCGGTGCAGGGCTGTGTGCTCGGTATCGGCGACTACGCGACCGGCAACCGGATGCCCAACGTGAACTGGACCGGCGGCGCGGACTGCACGACGTTGCGGATCGGCCCGATCGGCGGCGGCCTCCCGGCGGTGGCCGCGGTGCCGGGCCCGGACGGCTCGGTGCTCGGGGCCGGCGCGAAGTTCTCGCACCGGGACGCCGGCGGCACCGTCATCGAGCTCGGCGAGCTGCGCGGCCGGCGTGACGTGCGGGCGCTGGCGCGTTCGGGTGGCAACCTGGTGGCGGTCGGGACGGCGTTCCTCGACGGGCAGACGACCCGGCCGGTGGCCTGGGTGTCGGACGACGGAGGCAAGACGGAACGCACGGTCGTGCTGCCGCTCCTCGCCGGGGTGACCGGGGCGAACGGGCCGTCGTCGGTGGCGGCCGCCGGTCAGGAGCTGCTCGCCGCCGGGTATTCGAACCCGCGGCTGCAGCTCTGGGCTTCG
The DNA here is from genome assembly GCF_030182635.1 of Amycolatopsis ponsaeliensis. Lineage (NCBI taxonomy): Bacteria > Bacillati > Actinomycetota > Actinomycetes > Pseudonocardiales > Pseudonocardiaceae > Amycolatopsis > Amycolatopsis ponsaeliensis. Next base: position 29,159 of record NZ_JAPZLD010000019.1, on the reverse strand, counting down.
CACGACGGCGGCGGCAGCTGGACGGTGTCGGAGCTCTCGACGCCCTCTGACCAGACGCTCGTGTACGGAATCCTGCTGGTCGCCGGGCAATGGCTGCTCTACGGCGAGACTTCGAACGGCTACGCGCAGAAACCCTTCGTGCTCACCGGCAAGCCGGGTGCCTGGTCCACTGTGGACACCCCGGGACCCGGGGGGATCGTGGCGGGCACGCTGGACGGGCGCGGCAACCTCGTGCTGGCCGGCCGGACCCTCGAACCGATGCGGGGCAACCAGCGCCCGCGTTCCTGCTCGGCCGTGCTGGCGCGCGACGGTCAGGGCTGGCAGCGCGGCGAGCTGGGCTGCGCGGAGTGGCCGGTGCGGGTGGCGACGACGCTGTCCGACGGCCGGGTCATGCTCGCGGGGAACCGGGACCTGTGGCTGCGGCCAGCGCCGTGAGCGTTTCCAGGGCGCCGGCCGCGATCGAGACGCCTCGGTTGTGGCGGATCTCGGGTTCGCGCGGGTTGATCCGGATCAGCGCACCACTCGCCGCGCTCGCCAGTTCGGCGTAACGGCGGACCGTCGGGATCGCCTGGCCCGCGCCCAGCTCCACCACGACCAGGTCGCGCACACCGCGTCGCCATACTGTCAGCTCGTGGAGCTGCGCCTGGCCGCGGTCCGGGACCCACGCGTCGTCGCCGAACATCAGGATGTTGGGGCGCGCCAAGCCGCCGCAGCGGGGGCACGACGGCAGCGGCGGCACCGCGCGCATCGTTTCGGGGTCGATCGAAACGTCGACGTCGTCAGCAGGCCAGATGACCGGCGAACACCCGGCCAGGCACTGCAGGTGGTGGATCGAGCCGTGCACCTCGGAGACGAGCCCGAAGCCCGCCGCCTGGAACTGGCCGTCCACATTGGACGTGAACACGCCGGTGCCGCCGGGCAGGCGCGAGCCGATCTCGAGCAGGATCCGGAAACCCTCGTGCGGCACCGTCTTCCGGTAGAGCGCGAGCCGGTGCCCGTAGAAACCCCAGGCCAGCTCGGGGTCGTCGGCGAAGTGGCGCGGGTCGGCCAGCTCTTCGAACCGCAGCCCGAGCCGGGCGTACGGCGGATACGCGCGCCAGAACCCTTCGCCGCCACGGAAGTCCGGCAGCCCGGAGTCGACGCCCATCCCGGCGCCGGCGCAGATCAGCAGCGCGCCGGCGCCGTCCAGGAGCTCCGCGGCTCGGTCGAGCGCGTCACTCACCCGGCTGCGAACCGAGGACGACCTCGAACTCCAGCAGGTTCGCCCCGGTGGACACGGGCTTGGCGCGCTCGCCCGAGTGCGCCGCCGCGGCCGGGCCGCCCTTCGCCCACGCCTGGTAGTGCTCCTCGGTCTCCCACTTCGTGTACACGAAGTAGCGCGTCTCGCCGGAAACCGGGCGCAGCAGCTCGAACCCGAGGAACCCGGGCTGCTGGTCGACGGCGTGCAGCCGCGCCGCGAACCGCTTCTCCAGTTCGGCGCCGGCACCTTCGGGGACTTCGATCGCGTTGATCTTCACGACACTCATGGCCTCCAGACTAGTTGGCCACGTGGTGTGATCCGTGCCACTGTGACATCGGGGGCTTCGCCCCCGGCCGGGGGCTCCGCCACCCGGACCCCCGAAAGCAAGGGGTGGAAGCCATGGGGAGCATCGAGCGCGACCTCGCCACCGATATCGCCCGGATCGTGCGCGCCACCGCCGACGAGGTCGGCGAGGGCCGGGCCAGTGAGCTCATCGAGCGCGTGACCGGCCACCTGGGGGCGCAGCTGCCGGAGGTGGTGGTCGTGGCCCGCTCCTGGCCGATGTGGGAGCACGCCAACATCCAGCGCGGGGTCGACGCCTACCTGGCCGAGCACGGCACGCTCGTGGACTGGTTCGGGATCGCCGGCGGCCAGCGCAGCCACGAGGACCTCATCGGGATGCTCGTGACCGCGCGGATGCGGGGCATGTTCGAGCTCGGCTCGGTGGACTTCACCACGACGGCGATCGGCCCGGACCAGGCGACCGAGGCCGTGCAGCTCGGGCTCGTCGGCACGAGCGCCCCGGGCGGTGAGCCGGTGCTGCTCGCGATCCGCGGCTCGAACCTGCAGTGGGGCCTCGAGCAGTGCCGGCTGGAGGTCCTCGCGACGTCGCGGGTGACCGCCACCGAGGTGCGCGACCGCGTCGAACGGCTGATGGCCGAGCACGACCTCCTGCGCGGGCAGGTGCTGGCCTTTGGCACCAGCGAGCACCGCGGCAACGAGCTGCTCACGTTCCTCCCGCGGCCGGCGCTGACCGGCGAGGAGGTCGTGCTGCCCGACGGCGTGCTCGACGCGATCGAGCGGCACACGGTCGGCATCGCGCACCACGGCGAGCGGCTGCTGGCCGCGGGGCAGCACCTCAAGCGCGGGCTGCTGCTGCACGGCCTGCCCGGCACCGGCAAGACGCACACGGTCCGCTACCTGATGGGCCGCCTGCCGGACACCACGGTGATCATCCTGACCGGTACGGCGATGAAGTTCATCGGCAAGGCCGCGGAGCTGGCGCGGCGGCTGCAGCCGAGCGTGGTCGTGCTGGAGGACGTCGACCTGATCGCGCAGGACCGCAGCTACGGGCCGATGGTCCAGCCGCTGCTGTTCACCCTGCTCGACGCGATGGACGGCGTGGGCGGCGACGCCGACGTGACGTTCCTGCTGACCACCAACCGCGCGAGCGAGCTGGAGAAGGCACTGGCCGACCGCCCGGGCCGCGTCGACCTGGCGGTGGAGATCCCGCTGCCGGACGCGGCCGGTCGTGAGGCGCTGCTCCGGCTGTACGCGCGGGGGTTGAAGCTGACGGCCGACCTTGCACCGGTCGTGGCGGCGACGGAGGGGGTGACGGCGTCGTTCGCGAAGGAGCTGCTGCGGCGGGCGTCGCTGATCGCGCTGGCTTCGCGCCCGGACGAGGACGTCGCGGTGGGCGACGAGGAGCTGACGACGGCGCTGCGGGAGATGCAGGACGCGCGCAGTGCCTTGACGCGGTCGTTGCTGGGCAGCTCAGCTGCGCAGTGAGCCCGGGAAGAGGTCCGCGTCCGCCGGCAGCTTCGTCCCCCGGAACCATTCGTCGAAGAACGACCGCAGGTTCTGCCCGCTGACCTGCGCTGCCATCTTCTCGAAGTCAGCCCACGACGCGTTGCCGTGGCGGTAGCGGGACGGCCAGTCGTGCAGCAGCCGGTTGAACGCCGGGTCGCCGATCTGGCGGCGCAACGCGTGCAGCGCCAGGATTCCCTTGTTGTACACGCCCTCGAACTCGTGGCCCTGGCCCATGCCGACCAGCTTCTGCGCCCAGAAGTCCGTGCTGCCGCGGGTGATCTCGATCGCCGCGCGGTAGCGGTCGTCGAGGCTCTGGCCCTCGCGCTCGGCCCACAGCCACTGCGCGTACGACGCGAAGCACTCGTTCAGGCAGATGTCGGACCAGTCGCGCAGCGACACCGAGTCGCCGAACCACTCGTGGGCGTTCTCGTGCACCAGCGTCGGCAGGTCGGCCCACTTCGCGTACGTCGGCCGGGTCTGCGTCTCCAGGGAGAAGCGGACGTCCTCGTCCAGGAAGATCCCGCCGGCCGCCGACTGCGGGTACGGCCCGAACTTGCCGCTCAGGAAGCCGAGCACCTCCGGCAGGCGGTCGCCGATCGCGCGGCGGTCCTCGGTGCCGGGCGCGTACGCCGTGACGACCGGGGTGCCGTCGGGCAAGGCCGACCTGTCGACACTGAACTTGCCGATCGCGATCGTCGTCAGGTAGCTCGCCACCGGGTTCGGCTCGGTCCAGGTCCCCGGCGGGCCCTCCCGGCCGTTCGAGATGACCGTCCAGCCGGCTGGGACGTGCGCGGTGAGCGTGAAGGACGCCTTGTCGCGCGGGGTCTCGTTCACGGGGTACCAGAACGCCGCCGAGTGCGGCTCGCCGACCATGTACGCGCCGCCGTCGGCCGAGTGCTGCCAGCCGTTCTCGCTGCCGCCGTCGTGCGGGGTCTTCGCCGGGTCGCCGCCGTAGCGGACGCGGGCGCGGAACGTCGTCCCGGCGCGGATCGGCGCCGCCGGCGTGATGACGAGTTCGAACGCCTTCTCACGCGTGAAGCGGGCCGGCTGGCCGTCGACCTCGACGCTGTGGACGTCGAGCCCGCGCAGGTCGAGGTCGAACCGGCCGAGGTCCTGGGTGGCCCGCGCCGTGACTGTCGTGTCGCCGTCGAGGTGGCCGCTCGGCGGGTCGTAGGTCGCGTCGACGTGGTAGTTCAGGGCGTCGTAGCCGCCGTTGCCGTCGTCCGGGTAATACGGATCACCGGCGCCGGCCGCCCCCGGCGTCGGATGCATCGGAGGAGGCGGGAGGGGCACCGTGACGGCGTCACCACCGCAGGCCGCGGCGACGATCACCGCGGCGCAGACGGCGAGGGCGGCGAGTCGGCGGCGCATACGGCCCAGCCTAGGTCATCCACAGCGATCGCTCGGTCACGTTCCGCACCAGCGGTTTTGTGGTTAGGTGGCCGCGTGCTCTGTTTCGGCGGCACCGGTGTGCCGATCGTTCTGCTCCACGGACTGATGGGCCGCGCGCGGACGTGGCGGCGCGTCGCGGAGTGGCTCCGGCCCTACGGCGCGGTGTACGGCCTCGACGCGCGCGGCCACGGCAACGCGCCGCGCGTCGGCCCGTGGACGACCGAGCGGTTCACCGAAGACGTCGCCGACGCGCTGCGGACCCTGGACGCCGGCCCGGCCGTGCTCATCGGGCATTCGATGGGTGGCCTGCACGCGTGGGCGACCGCCGCGACGTACCCGGAGCTGGTGCGCGCGGTCGTGTCCGAGGACTTCGCGCCGGACCAGCGCGGCCGGACCGTCGAGACGTGGCGTGGCTACTTCGAGAGCTGGCCGGTGCCGTTCGAGTCCCTGGACCACGTCCGCGAGTTCTTCGGCGACGCGGGTGAGTACTTCGCCGACTGCGTCGAAGAGCGTGCGGACGGGTTTCACCTGGTCGCCGACCTCGAGGACCTGTACGTCATCGCCGCCGAATGGGGCCGCGTCGACTACTGGTCCGTTGTCGAGAAGATCCGCTGCCCGCTGCTGCTGGTCGAGGGCGAGCACACGGCGATGCCGCCCGGCCAGCAGGCGCTCGTCGCGTCCAGGGTCGACGATGCGAAGCACCTGGTGGTCCCGGGCTCGGCCCACCTGCCCCACGACGAAGCCCCGGAGACCTACCGAGGCGCGGTGGAGGCGTTCCTCAGCCAGGTTTTGAACCACGCGTGACCAAGCGGACGGCACACCGAACGCGCCGTTGAGCCCGGTGCACCGACCACCTGGTCACGCGCGAGCCAGGTCCGCTCGCCAGGCTGCGGTGGAGCGGTCGGCCGGGACGATCAGCGGCCAGACGTCCGCGCCGAGGAAGCCGGTCTCGTCCGCCACCTTCGCCGCGGTGCACGTGTCGCGCGGCAGCCCGGCCTGAACGGCCAAATCAGCCACGGCGTCCTTTGTGGACTTGCCGAAGACGCCGTCGGTCGGCACGCCGAACCCGGACGCGCGGAGGAACCGCTGTGCCTGGTGCACCTGACGGCCCGTGTCGCCCGGCTTGAGCAGCGGCCATTCCGCTTCCGACCGCGCCACCGAGACGCCGAGGACGCGGCCCACGGCCGTCCGCAGCTCCGGCAGCCGGTTGTAGAGCACCTGGCCGGGGCACTCGGTCGAGTTGAAGTCGCGGTGGCCCTTGATGAACTCGGGCGCGATGCCGTACTGGTGCGCGATGTAGGCGACCAGGTTCACCAGCGAGTTCCACAGCGCCTGCGGCACGTCGACCGTGCTGTACAGGCCCTCGTTCTCGATGCCGATGACCTCGCTGTTGTGGTTGCCGACGTTCGCGCCCTGCACGTGCTGCGTGCCGCCGCGCAGGATCTCCAGGCTGCGGTGCCTGCCTTCGGTGACGAACCCGCCGCGGCTGTTCGTGAACTGCTGGCCACTGTCGATCCAGCCGTTCTTGTCCATGTGCAGGTCTTGGATGAACTTCGCGACGTAGAACGCGCGCGCCAGCGAGAAGTCGTTGTTCATCGGCGGGTCGACCGCGTGGTGCACGACGATGTAGGTCGGTTTGTGGTTTTCCACGACGATCGGGCCGGTGGCGGCCCGTGCGCCCCACTCCGAGGTGGGGTGGATCGTCGGTGTCGGCACGGCCGCCGAGGCCGTACCCGTGGTCGTCATCCCCAGTGCGCCGGCCGCGGTCGCGGTCATCCCCGCCTTGAGCAGGGTCCGGCGGTCTACGTGGACCATGCGGGAAAAGGTAGCTCCGGACCGCGCCGTTGACAACTATTGACCAACTTTTGTCGTAGCGCGTTAGTGTTCGCCCGGCAGTGCGAAGAGGCCGCCGCTGGTCTGTTCGAGCAGGCCGTCGGCGAGCAGGGAGTCCAGGCAGCGGTCGCGCTGACCGCCGTCGTGCCACACGAGGTCGAGGCGGGCCTTCTCGACCGGGCCCTCGGAACCGCGCAGGACGTCCAGCAGCAGGCCGCGGACCTGCCGGTCGGTGCCGGCGAACTTCTGCACGGGCTTGGCCGGGCCGGCGTACTCCGGGCGGCCGGCGAGCTGCCACGCGCATTCGTCGTAGACCGGGCAGTCGGCGCAGCGGGGGCTTCGTGCCGTGCAGATCAGCGCGCCGAGCTCCATGATCGCGGCGGAAAACCGGGCGGCGGGGGCGTCTTCGGCGGGCAGCAGGGCCTCGACGTCGTTCATGTCCCGGGTGTTCGACGCCGGCCCGGCATCCCCGGCCCCGTGCACGGCCCGCGCGACGACGCGCCGCACGTTGGTGTCGACGACGGGCGCGCGCCGCCCGTAGGCGAACGCGGCGACGGCCCGCGCGGTGTAGGCGCCGATCCCGGGCAGCGCGAGCAGAGTGTCCACATCGGACGGAACGACGTCGCCGTGGTCGGCGGCGATCACCCCGGCGGCTTCGTGGAGCCGCAGCGCGCGCCGCGGGTAGCCGAGCTTCCCCCAGGCCCGCACGACCTCGCCCTGGCTCGACGCGGCCAGCGCGGAAGGCACGGGCCAGCGCGCCATCCATTCGTGCCAGATCGGCTGCACCCGCGCGACCGGCGTCTGCTGCAGCATGATCTCGCTGACGAGCACGCCCCAGGCCGAGCAGTCCGGCTCGCGCCAGGGCAGGTCCCGGCCGTGCGTGGAGAACCAGTCGAGCAGTACGTCAGCGTCCACAGCCACGCGGGGAGGCTACTTCGCGTACTTCGGCAGCTCGCGGGCGACCTCGTCCGGCGACGGCATCGCGGCGATCTCCGCGGCGATCGCGCGGGCCGCGTCGCGGCGGGACGAGGACTTCCGGGCCTGTTCGGTGACGGCGTCCGCGGTCAGCTCGTCAGGAAGGAGGCGCAGGCCGGCACCCGCGGCGACGAGCGCCTCGGCGTTGGCGAACTGGTCGGCGCCTTGGGGCAGCACCAGCTGCGGGACGCCCTCGGCGAGCGCGCCGAGCATCGTGCCGCTGCCGCCGTGGTGCACGACCAGGTCCGCCTGCGAGATCGTTGCCGCCTGCGGTACCCAGGCCCGGGCAGTCACGTGGGCCGGCTGCGGCCCGAGGGACACCCCGCCGGTGGCCACCACGACGTGCGTGCCGAGCACGGCCAGCCCCTCGATCGCCGTCGTGAGCACCTCCGGCGTGCCGAACGCGGTGCCGAGCGTCAGGTAGATCAGCGGCCCCCGGAGGTCGCCTGGCTCGGCGACAGGCACTGGGCGCAGGGCGATCCGATCGGCGGTCGCCAGGAAGCTCGTGTCCTGCAGGGACCGCGGGCAGATGTCCAGGTGGGTCCCGCCGTCCGGGCGATCGAGCCCGATCCCGCCGGGGAACAGCCGGCCGAAGCCGTGCCAGAGGGCGGGAATCCCGGCGCGCCGCGCGGCGACGGCCACTTCCGGGACGCCCCACCCGTGCACGACCAGGTCCGGCCGCAGCCGCTTCAGGTCCGGTTCGAGGTCCTCGGCGTAGATCTCGTAGAACGAGTCCGCGGGCCGGAACGGGTTCAGCCCGAGCCGGCGCAACGGCGAGTGGACGTGCTCACCGGCGGCGAAGTGCACTTCGTGCCCGATGTCCCGCGCCGCGACCGCGAGCGGGACCATCGGGTACGTGTGGCCGGGTGAGGCTAGGGCGGCGAAGAGGACGCGCACGGGATCCCCGTTCAGATGGTGACGGCATCTGAACGGAAATGCTACTGGACCTCGGTGAGCTTCCCGGTCTTGACGTCGTAGACGAAGCCCCGGACGTTCTCCGTGTGCGGCAGGAAGTCGCTGCGGCGCACGCGCTCCACCGACGTCCGGACGCTGTTCTCGACGTTGCGGAACGCCTCGACCGCCCACGTCGGCCGCAGGCCGGTGTCGCTCTCGAGCTCGTCCTTGAAGTCGTCTTCGGTGACCATCGAAAGGCCGCACTCCGTGTGCTGGACGATCAGCACTTCGCGCGTGCCCAGCTTGCGCTGCGAAAGGGCCAGCGAGCGGATCATGTCGTCGGTCACCACGCCGCCCGCGTTGCGCAGGACGTGCGACTCGCCCTGCAGCAGGCCGAAGAGCTCGAACACCCGGATGCGGGCGTCCATGCAGGTCAGGATGGCCACGTGCAGCGACGGCTTCGGCGACGAACGGTCGCCGGGCGTCACTTCGCCGAGTTCCTGGTTGCGCTTGAGCAGAACGTCGATCGAGGTCATCGGTCACCTTCCGGCCAGTGGCCCCGCGGCGCGGGCGTGCCACTCCATTTGACCTGGTGGAGACCCCTTCGGGCAATGCACTACGAGCTATGTCACGGGTCAGCCCCCGAACCAGGGCTCCTCGACCGTTCTAGGGGGTGCCGACGTCCGCCCGATGCGCAGCTCGGTCGGCAGCGTGATCACCTTCGGGGCGCTCCGCTCGCCCGAGCTGAGCAGCAGCCGTCCGGCCATCTTGCCCTTCTCCAGCACCGGCTGGTGGACCGTGGTGAGCCCGATCCGCTCGGCCTCGGCGATGCCGTCGAAGCCGGTGACGGTCAGGTCCTGCGGCACCCGCAGCCCGCGCCGCTCGGCCTCGGCCATGGCGCCGAGCGCGAGGATGTCCGAGGTGCAGATCACGGCCGTGATCTGCGGGTACGCGTCCAGGAGCTGGCGAGCGGCGGACGCGCCGTCGTCCACCGTGTGGTCGAAGCGCTCGATCACCGGGACGCCGGCCCAGTCGACGCCGGCCGCCGAGAACGCGACGGCGAGCGCTTCGAGCCGGGTGCGCTGGACGTGGAAGTGCGCGCCGCTCTGGCGGGCCGGGGAGACGAAGTCGTCGTTGCGCTCGCGGGCGAGCCGCATGCAGATGACGCCGACCTGCCGGTGGCCCAGCGAAACCAGGTGCTCGGCGATCTTGCCGACCGCCGCCGCGTCGTCGGGGCCGACGCGGTCGATGCCCTCGATGCTGGGCTGGTCGATGATCACCGTCGGCACCGGGCGTTCCAGCACGGCGGCCAGGCTCGGGTCGTCGTCCGGCACGGAGTAGACGACGAAGCCGTCGACGCCCGCGCGGTGCACCGCGGCGACGTCCTCGCGGCCCGGGCTGGCCGGCACCAGGTGCAGGCCGACGCCGGCGTCTTCGCAGGCCAGGGCCAGTCCTTCGAGGACACCGACGGCGGCGGGGTCGCGGAAGGCGTAGGAGAGGTTCTCGGTGAGCAACAGCCCGACCGCGCCCGCCTTGCGCGTGCGCAGGGAACGGGCGACCGGGTCGGGACCGGGGTAGCCGAGGCGCCGGGCGGTCTCGAGGACGCGGCGGCGCAGTTCGGGGGACAGCTGGTCCGGCCGGTTGTAGGCGTTGGACACCGTGGTCCTGGACACACCGAGCTCCGCCGCGAGCGACGCCAGCGTCGCCTGCCTCCGGGTGCGAATAGGACGTCCCATCAGCAAACCGTAACGGTTCAGATCGAATTCATGAAGAGACACCCCGGGTGGTCGATGTCTCGATCCGCATGCGTGAAGACGCATACACCAAAACACGATCGGATGGCCAGGAAGTCATCCGGATGGGGTAGGGTGAATCTGACAACGGTTTCCATTAGCGTTTGCAGGAGTCCTCAGATGAGTCCCCGCCACACCAGGAGCGTGCTCGCCGCCGCTTCGGCCCTGTCCGTGCTCGCCCTGGCCGCGTGCTCCGGCGGAACCTCCGGCTCCGACGGCGGCGGGCAGTCCGGCGGGTCCGACAAGATCAAGGTCGTGGCGTCGACGGACGTCTGGGGCAGCGTCGTGAGCGCCGTCGGCGGCGACAAGGTCGAGGTCAAGTCGATCATCCACGACCCGTCGGCCGACCCGCACTCGTACGAGACCACCGCTGACGACGCCCTCGCGGCGAAGGACGCGAAGCTGCTGCTGTCCAACGGCGGCGGCTACGACGAGTTCTTCGACAAGCTCACCGACCAGGCCGGCGACACGAAGAAGCTCGTCGCCTACGACATCGCCGCGACCGGCGACGAGAACGAGCACGTCTGGTACGACCTGCCGGGGGTCGACAAGGTCGCCGACCAGGTCGCGGCGCAGCTCGGGGAGCTCCAACCCGCGTCGAAGCAGGCGTTCACCGACAACGCGACGGCGTTCAAGACGAAGGTCGGCGCGCTGGAGAAGCAGCTCGGCGAGCTGGGCGCCGCGCACCCGGGCACCAAGGTCGTCGTCACCGAGCCGGTCGCGCACTACCTGCTGCAGAGCGCGAAGCTGACGGACGCGACGCCGAAGGCGTTCTCGGACGCGGTGGAGAACGACACGGACGTCCCGGCCGGCGCCGTCAACGAGTACAAGCAGCTCATCGCCACCAAGCAGGTCAAGGCGCTGATCAACAACGCCCAGACCGTCACGCCGCTCACCCAGGACGTCGTGGCGCAGGCGAAGGCCGCCGGGATCGGCGTCGTCGACGTGACCGAGACGCTGCCGCAGGGTGTGACCGACTACATTGGCTGGATGACCGGGGAAGTAGACGCGCTGGCAGGAGCGTTGAAGTAGCCATGCCTCCAGTCTCCGTCTCCGACGACGTGCGCCCCGCGGTCCGGGTCCGTGGTGCGGGGCTCGCGTTCGGTCCCCGCACGCTCTGGTCGGGGCTGGACCTCGTCGTCGAGCCGGGTGAGTTCCTCGCCGTGCTCGGCCCGAACGGCTCCGGCAAGAGCAGCCTGCTCAAGGCGCTGCTCGGCATGCAGGGCCTGTCGGCGGGCGTGGTCGAGATCGCCGGCGGCCGGCCGGGCGGCGCGAACCGCAAGGTCGGCTACATCCCGCAGCAGCGCGCGATCGACGAGTCGCTGACGCTGCGCGGCGTCGACCTGGTCGGGCTGGGGCTCGACGGCCACCGCTGGGGCCCGGGCCTGTTCGGCATGGCGGCACGACGCCGCCGGGTTTCCGAAGCCATCGAAGCGGTGGGGGCGACGCGGTACGCGAAGCAGCCGGTCGGGCGCCTGTCCGGCGGCGAGCAGCAGCGGCTGCGGGTGGCGCAGGCCCTGGTCGGCGACCCCGAGGTGCTGCTCTGCGACGAGCCGCTGCTGTCCCTGGACCTGGCGCACCAGCGCGCGATCAGCGAGCTGATCGACGCCCGGCGGCGCACGTCCGGCACCGCGGTGCTGTTCGTGACGCACGAGATCAACCCGGTGCTGCCGTTCGTCGACCGGGTGCTGTACCTGGTCAACGGCTCGTTCCGGATCGGCAAGCCGGACGAGGTCATGACCACCGAAACGCTGTCGGAGCTGTACGGGACCCGCGTCGAGGTGCTGAAGGTGGGCGGGCAGATCCACATCGCGGGCGCGCAGAGCGCGTTGTGCGAGGGGGAACCGCACCACCACGAACACGACGTCGAAGAGCAAGTGGGCTGAATCTTGGATCTGTTCGACTTCGGCAAGACGTGGGAGCTGATCACCGAGCTCGACGGCGTCCAGACGGCGCTGCTCGCGGCGGCGATCCTCGGGCTGGTGGCGGGGGTGCTGGGCCCGCTGATCGTGATGCGGCGGATGTCGTTCGCGGTGCACGGGACGTCCGAGCTGGCGTTCACCGGCGGCGCGGCGGCGTTGCTGCTGGGGATCGGCGTCGAGTACGGCGCGCTGATCGGCGCGGTGGTGGCGGCGCTGCTGCTCGGCATCCTGGGTGCGCGTGACGCGGATCGCGACTCGGTGATCGGCGTGATCCTGTCGTTCGGGCTCGGCATGGGCGTGCTGTTCCTGTCGTTCTACAAAGGACGGTCCGGGAACAAGTTCGGGATCCTGACCGGGCAGATCATCACCATCGATTCGACGAACCTGACGTTGTTCGTGGTGTCGTCGGTGGTGGTGCTGGCGGTGCTGGCGCTGGTCTACCGGCCGTTGTTGTTCGCTTCGGTGGACCGGAACGTGGCCGTGGCGCGCGGGGTCCCGGTGAAGACGCTGACGGTGGTGTTCGCGCTGCTCGTGGGCGTTTCGACGGCGTTGAGCGTGAAGGTGGTCGGGTCGCTGCTGGTGGTGGCGCTGATGGTGACGCCGGCTGCCGCGGCGGCTCGTGTGACGGCGTCGCCTTGGAAGGCGACGGTGCTGGCCGTGGTCTTCGCCGAGGTGTCGGCGCTGGGCGGGATCGTGCTGTCGCTGGCGCCGGGGTTGCCGGTGAGCGCGTTCGTGACGGCGATTTCGTTCTTGATCTACGTGGTCTGCCGCGTGATCGCCTGGCAGCGCGACCGCCGGACGCGGGTCCGCGCGGTCGAGTCGCCGGCCGAACTGGCCCCGGTGGCCTGATTTCTCGGTTCGGCTGCCGCTCTCGTTGATGGCGGTTTCCGGACGCTCGACGTCCCCTTCCTCCATCGGTGAGGGACGAGTACGTCCACTGCCCGCGACTGACCTGCCTCGGCTGTCCACACGCTCGCGCGGATGTGGACAACTCGGCCCCTCCGGCGTCGATGTGAGGGCCGTGTCGCACCCCGCCGATAGACTGGGCAAGGGGACGCCCCCCAAGGGAAGGGCGGGGAGCTTGCGGCCGTGAGCCCGGCGGCGCAGCAGGCAGGGACGCTCGGCCACGTCGAGGTCGCGGGTTCGAAACCGCCCGGCGTTCCTGGCTCAGCACCGGGTTGTGCCTTCGGAACCCCGTCTACCCAACGCACCTAACCCAGCATCAGCAGGACCTGCAGCTCCCCGACCACGAACCCGATCACCCCACCCACGGCGATCAGCTTCCACTCGTCCTGCCGGAACGCCGGCCGCAGCAGCCCCTCGAACTCCAACGGCGTCAACGCCAGCATCCGCTGCTCGATCATCTTCGCGACGTCCATCGCCTCGGTCAGGTACCCCTCGGCGTACCGGGCCGTGTCGGGCAGCTGCTCAAGAGCCTTCACCGCCGCCGCGTGCTTCATCTCCCGCAAGCGTGTGCCACCCACCGCGAATGACAACGGCAGCTGCGCGTCCACCGCCGACGACACCATCTGCTCCACCAGCGCCGCCAGCCGATCAGCGCGGGGACCCCGCAGCACCGCGTCCAGCAGGTTCTGGACCGTCAGGACCTCGTTCGCGATCAGCTCGCCGTACTGCCGGGCCACCTCCGCGCGCCGGCGCTGGAACTTGCCCTGGAAGATCACCCGGCCCAGGCGGACCGGCTCGCGCGGGACGAAGATCAGCTTGATCGCCAGCCAGTCCGTGCACAGCCCGATCACGCCGCCGAACGCCGGGAGCACCCACGGCTCGCGCGTGAACGCCCACACGATCGTCTGCACCAGACCGAGCCCGAAGCCGAAGTAGATGCCCATCCGCGCGATGAACGCCATCTCCGGCCGGGACGTCTCGCGGATCAGCCGCACCAGCAGCGCTTTGTCCCGCGTCAGGCGCTGGACCGTCATGTGCTGGACGTCGAGGACTTCGTCGAGGTTCTCGCGGACGTCGTCGAGGAACTCCCGGACCAGCCGCGGCGCCGACGCCTGGACCTGCTTGATCAGCATCTCCTGGGCGAGCGTGGGCATGACCTCCCACAGCCGCGGGTGGTGCTCGGCCAGCACCTCGCGCGCGATGTGGTCGACCGCGCGCAGGAGCGGCTGCTCCAGCTCGCTCGTGATGATCACCGGGTCGATCCGGCCGAAGACCTCGCGGAGGTCGAGCAGGTTCGCCGTCAGCAGCTCGGTCGCCACCGCCGCCATCCGCCCGCCGTGCTTCGGGACGACGCCCTGCCAGCCGAGCAGCGGCGGGATCCCGAGGAAGTCCAGCGGCCGGAACATCATCTCGATCGCGACGCGCTTGGTGACGTACCCGATCAGCGCCGCGATGAACGGCATCGCCGCGTAGAGCGGCCAGTGCAGGGCGAGGTCGTGCAGGACAGCGTCCATCCCGACCTCCCTCGCACACCCGAGAGCGAAACCGTACCGGCTACCCGAGCAGGGCGAGCACCTGCAGTTCTCCGACGAGCCCGCCGATCACCGCGCCGACCGCGATGAGCTTCCACTCGTCCTGCCGGAACGCCGGCCGCAGCAGCTGCTCGAACTCCAGCGCGCTCAGCTTCTTCATCCGGTCGACGATCGTGTTGCGCACGTCGAGCGCGTTGATCGCGTAGTTCTCGGCGTACCGGATCGTCTCCGGGACGCGCTCCGCGGCCTTCGCGGCCGCCGTCTGCTTCAGCTCCTGGAACTTCCGCGTCCCGACGGCGATGGCGACGAACGGCTTGACGACGCTCGCCTGCGCGTCGATCGTCTTCTGCACTTCGCGGCTGATCATCGCGAACAGCCGGTCGGACTTCGGCCCGCGCAGCACCGCTTCCAGCAGGTTCGGGATGGTGATGATCTCGCGCGCGATCATGTCGCCGTAGTCGGCGGCGACCTGGTCACGGCGTTTCTGGAAGACGCCCTGCCAGGTGTAGACGCCGAAGAACCGGCGCGGCTCACGCGGCAGGAAGATCATCTTGAGGGCGAGCCAGTCGGTGAACCAGCCGATGAGCAGGCCGAACACCGGCAGCACGATCGGCGACTTCGTCAGCGCCCACACCACCAGCTGCACACAGCCGAGGATGAACCCGAACCAGATGCCCGAGCGGGCGATGAACCGCATCTCGGGGCGGGAGATGTCGCGGATCAGCCGGTTGAGCAGCGCCTTGTCGCGGACGAGGTTCGTCACGACCATGTGCTGCAGGTCGAGGACGTCCTCGATGTTGTCGGCGATCTCCCGCATGATCTTGGTGATCGCCTTCGGCGCCTCGGCCTGGACGCGCTTGAGCAGCAGCTGCTGCGCGCCGTTCGGCAGCACCTCCCACAGCCGCGGCTGGTAGGTCTCCATCACCTCGCGCGTGACGTCCTCGACGACCCGCAGCAGCGGCTGCTCGATCTCCTTCGCGACCTGCGCCGGGTCGAGCCGGGCGAAGATCTCCTTGGGGTCGACGAGGTTGGTCGTCAGCATCTCGGTGGCCGTCGCCGCCATGCGCTCGGCGTTCGCCGGCAGCACGCCCTGCCAGCCGAGGAACGGCTTGATCCCGGTGAACTCGAGCGGCCGGAACATCATCTCGATGGCGACGCGCTTGGTGACGTAGCCGATCAGCGCCGCGATGAACGGCATGGTGACGTACACCTGCCAGTGCGTGCCGAAGTCCACCCGCGCACGCTATCGGCCCTTGATCAGTGCAGCAGGAGCAGCACCTGGAGTTCACCCACCAGCCCGCCGATGACCGCGCCGACCGCGATGAGCTTCCATTCGTCCTGCTTGAAGGCCGGACGCAGGATGCCTTCGAACTCCAGCGGCGTCAGCTGCTGCATCTTGTCGACGATCGTGTTGCGGACGTCGAGCGCGCCGGTGGCGTAGCTCTCGACGTGTTTCACCGTTTCGGGGAGGTAGGCGATGGCCTTCTCGGCGGCCGCGCGCTTCATCTCCTGGTACTGCTTGCCGCCGATGGTCAGCGCGACGAGCGGCTTGGCGATGCTCGCCTGCGCGTCGATTGTCCGCTGCACCTCGCGGGTGACCAGCGCGAACAGCTTGTCCGCGCGCGGCCCGGTGAGCACGGCCTCCATCACGTTCCGCACGGTGAGGACCTCGTCGGCGATCAGCGCGCCGTAGTCGGCGGCGACCTCCTGGCGGCGCTTCTGGAACATGCCCTGCCAGCGGAAGAAGCCGAAGCCGCGGGGCTCACGCGGGTAGAAGATCATCTTGAGGGCGAGCCAGTCCGTGACGAAGCCCGTGACGAAACCGAAGATCGGCATGATCAGCGGCTGTTTCGTCAGCGCCCAGGCGACGAACTGGACGAGCCCGATCACGAACCCGAACCAGATGCCCGAGCGCGCGATGAACTTGAACTCGGGTGCGGCGACCTCGCGGATGAGCCGGCACGTCAGCGACTTGTCGCGGACCATCGCGTTGATGAGCATGTCGTTGACGTCGAGGACGTCGTCGATGTTGGTCGAGACCTCCCGCAGCAGCCGCTTGACGACCTCGGGTGCCTGCGCGCGGACCTGGTCGACGAGCAGTTGCTGCGCCCGCGCCGGCAGCAGTTCCCACAGGCGTGGCTGGTGGGTCTCCATGACCTCGCGCGTGACGTCTTCGACGGCCTTGAGCAGGGGCCCTTCGAGCTCTTTGACCATTTCCTCGGGATCGAGCCGGGAGAAGATCTCCTGCGGGTCGACGAGGTTGCGGGTCAGCAGATCGACGGCGGTGGTGGCCATTCGCCGAGAGTTGGCCGGGATCACGCCCTGCCAGCCGAGGAACGGCCGGACGCCGGTGAACTCGAGGGGCCGGAACATCATCTCGATGGCGACGCGCTTGGTGAGGTAGCCGATCAGGGCGGCGATGAGCGGCATGGTGGCGTAGACGTGCCAGTGCGCGCCGATGTCCGCGAGGATCGCCGATGTGTCCAAAGTGGCCTCCCCCGCGTCAACCGCTGGTCAACAGAGGTCAGGATGCCATGTGTGACGGGGGGTTCCCAAATTCGTGATGCATCCGTTTGGCGGTACAGACGAACGGGCCCCGGATCATTAGGGTGGCCCGCATGGTCGCGCCTGAGAAGTCCCAGTCCACCTCGAAGACATTCGCCGTGGGTGTCCGCGGCTACAACCAGCGTCAGGTCGACGAGCGTCTCGCCGAGCTGACCAAGGAGGTCCGCGACGCGGCGCGCAGCCGCGACGAGTCCGCCGCGACGGCGTCGGATCTGTCGAAGGCTCTCGCGTACGCGCAGAAGGAGCTGGCCGAGACGAAGGCCGCCCTCGCGCGGATGAGCGCCAGCCCGTCCGGCGCCGGCGCGATGGCCGAGCGCGTCCGGATGATGATGCAGCTCGCGGAAGAGGAGATCGCCGACCTGCGCTCGGCGGCGGAGGCCGACGCGGCGTCCACGCGCGAACAGGCGGACAAGTACGCGCACGAGACCCGCCGCACGGCCGACAAGCTGGCGAAGGACGCGGAAGAGGAGCGCGCCCGCCTGAAGTCGGAGGCGAAGGGCGAGATCGAGAAGCTGAACGCGGCGGCGGGCGCGAAGCGGGTCGAGCTGGCCGCGGCGGCCGAGCGGGCCCGCAAGGAAGCGGACGTGGCAGCCGAGGCGGCTGCGGCGGAGGCCCGTGCGGAGGCGGACCGGGTCGCGGCGGAGGAGCTGGCGGCGCGGAAGAAGTCGTTCGACGAGGAGCACGCGAAGAAGAAGCAGGAGACCGAGGCGGCGTTGGAGTCGGCTCGGGCTTCGCAGGCGACGGCGGATCAGAACCGGAAGCTGGCCTTGGACCTGCGGTCGAAGGTCGCCGAGCGGATCGCGGCGACGGATGTGGCGGTCCAGGAGGCCATGCGGTTGCTGGCACCGGTCGAGGAGGCTCCTTCGGCTGGGAACGGAGACCGCAAGCCGGCTCCGGCCCCTGCCGCGAAGGCCCCCGCCGCTCCGGCGAAGGCCCCGGCCGCTCCCGCAGCCCCGGCGAAGACTCCGGCTGCTCCTCCCGCAGCCCCGGCGAAGGCCTGAACTTCCCAGACGCCGGCGCCCCTCGGATCTTCGAGGGGCGCCGGGCCAATCTCGGGCGCCGGTGATGTCTTGAATGAGTCATTCAGGTCGTCGGACGACCTGAATGACTCATTCAAGACGTTTGAGGCGCCGCGCACCGCAAGTCCGCGGTGGCGAACCGCACAAATCCCCCGGCCGGGGAAGTGGCCGAAGCTCGTGGGTGGCTGGCAGTCTGCATGGCAGCTGCTTGATCACCCACGAGACGACGGGACCCGCGCATGATCCTCGAGACCGAGCGGGCCGCCGTCTGCGCCTACGCGCGCCGGATGGTCGGGGACGGCCTCGTCGTCGGGACCTCCGGGAACGTCTCGGTGCGGGCCGGGGACCTCGTCGCCGTCACCCCGACCGGCGTCCCCTACTCCAGCATGACCCCGGGCGACGTCGCCGTCGTCGACCTCGGCGGCCAGGTCGTCGACGGGGCGCTCAAGCCGACCAGTGAACTGCCGATGCACCTGTCCGTCTACTGGGACGTGCGCGATCCCGACCGCGAGCCCGTCACCGCCGTCGTCCACACGCACTCGCCGCACGCCACCGCCGTCTCGACCCTCGTGCGCGAGGTGCCGCCGATCCACTACATCCTCGCCACGATCGGCCCCTCCGTGCGCGTCGCGCGCTACGCCACTTACGGCACTCCCGAGCTCGCCGCGGCCGTCCTCGACGCCCTGGAGGGGCGCCGCGGCTGTCTGATGGCCAACCACGGCACCCTCACCTACGGCGACGGCCTCGAGGCCGCCTACCAGCGGGCCCAGCAGCTCGAGTGGGCCTGCCGCGTCTGGCTGCTCGCGCAGAGCGCCGGCCGGCCGAACCTGCTGCCGCCGCCCGAAGTGGCCAACGTCGTCGACCGGCTCCGGGGATACGGCCAGAGCTAGGACGCCAGCGCGTCGACGGCGTGGACCGCGTCCAGCAGCTCCGCCACCGTCGGGTCGTCGACCGCCTCCTTGATGCACTGCCACAGCTGGAGGTTCGCCATCGCCCAGCGCGAGTACGTCGCCGCCGCCTCGGGGTTGTAGAAGTAGTACCCCTCGTCGTGGACGTCGCACTGCTCGCCGACGATCTTGTGCGCCAGCTCGCGCAGGCTCAGCCCGTTCTCGCGCAGGTACCGGTGCGCGAGCACCACCGGCGTCACCGGCAGCGCCTTGAACAGCGTGTCCGCGTCGCTCAAGGCCTGTGCCTCCAGCGAAATGTCACGGCCGCGCGTGGCCATTTCGGCTTCGTCGATGATGCTGTCGATCCAGCGCGCCACGTCGCCCGGGACCCCGCACTCCGTGAGGATCTCGAGCCGCAGGCTCCGGCCCGCCGCCGCGGGCGAGTTGCGGAGCACCAGGTAGTTGACGTCGTGCACCAGCGCCGCGACCTCGACGACGGCGAGGTCGGCGCCGTTGTGCTCGGCGAAACCGGCCGCCTTCGCGCGGACGAAGCTCACGTGGTGCCAGCCGTGGAACGGCAGCCGTTCGGCATAGCGGCGGCATAGCCGGTGAACCCGGTTTTCGACGGCGTCGACGATGACATGGTCGATCGTGCTTTCCTGCGTGCGCATACACCTCTCCGATCCCGGCCGTGGTGTTCAGACGGGTGGAGTAATGGTAAGCGCCGCTGACGCCGGTGTGTAGCTAGATGCGGTCGGCCAATTCCCCCAATCGGACCTCTACCGGAACGTGACGATGGCCGATTCCCGTGGCGGGGTCGAAAGAAAGGCTGAAACTGCTCACCGGGCGTGATTTCACGAGGAACGTCATCGTGCCGTCGGCCGCTTCGGGGATGCGGTGGAATTCGTCGGCCAGCATGGTGATGCTGGTCCCGGCGCCGCACACGGTGCTGCGCCGCCTTCTCGCGGAACTGATCAAGCCGGTGTCGGCGTCGATCGTCGTCTCGTACTTCTCGTGGCGGTAGTCGCCCCGGAGAATGGTGGTGCAGAAGTGGTACCTGTGGTTGTGCACGGAATCCGCGTACCCCTCCCGCCAGTCCTCCTGCGCCTTGTATTCGTGCAGCCAGAAGGAAAACGCGTCGGACGGCGAATCGAGCAGGCACCAGGCGAAGTGCGTCGTCGTTTCCCGGGACGAGCGCAGTACTTTCACGGATTCCGCGGTGGAGAGCGTGCGAAGCTGCGAGCGCAGTTCGTCGCGCAGGCCGGACTGGGCGGCCCAGGGGCGGAACCACTCGTCGACCGCGAGCCAGTCGGCGGCGAGCGGGTTCCGGGCCGTGCGCAGGCGCGTGGCCAGTTCGGACAGGGGGGACAGGCGGGTGAGCAAGGTCAGCTCCCTAGCTCGGCGACTTCGGAGAACTCCGTGCGGAAGGCGTGGAACTTGCTTTCCAGCTCACGGAACTGCTCCTCGGACAAGGGGGATCCGGTGATCTTTTCGAACAGCGCCAGGAAATCCGTCCGCGTCGTCGCGGACGTGATGCGGAAGTGGCGGCCGGTCCGGGACTGCGAGACGCGCACGAACTCGGCGCGCTCCATGTTGTAGAGGAAGGAACCTTCGGTGAACCGCAGGGTCCGCGGGTACAGCTTCGTGGCGCCGCGGACGTCGCTGTAGAGCGACACCCACACGCTGTCGTCGAACATTTCCAGCCGGTCCAGCGGCGGGTCGGCGACCACGGTGATGTCGACCTGCGCGCAGCGGCTGCGCGCCAGGAAGAGGCCGACGAGCCCGATCCGGATCTCTTCGTCGAGCCGGGTCTGGATTTGTTCCGAGTCGACGTCGCCCGCTTCGCGGCGCAGCAGGTAGCGGGCACGCCCGCTGATCGCGCCGGCGTCACGCGGGTCGGCGATGACGGCCCGGAGTTCGCGTTCGGTGCGGGAAAGCAGCAGGCGGGCGGCCGCGTGCCGCCCGGAGAAGCCGCGGAAGAAGTACTGCCGGGTCGCGTCGAGGTCGGCCATCAGCGCCCGGTTGAACGCGGGGTCGGGGTCGGTGGTCGCCTCGAACACGTCGGTGGGGAAGAACTCCTTGTTCAGCGCGCGGTATTCGGAGCTCAGGTCTTCCAGCGCGCGCCGGCTTTCCTCGATCACCGGGGTCACCAGCGCCTTCTGCGAAGCGCTGGCGGTGATCAGCGTGGTGCCGAACCCCACGATCGCGGAGATCAGGGTGCCGGTGCCCAGCGACGTCACCAGGTTCTTCCCGGTGCCGGGGTCCATCAGGCCGGCGAGCCACAGGCTGAGGCCGGCGACGACGACGAGCACCGTGAGGAGCAAGCTCGTCCTGGTCCAGAAGATCTCCTGCAGTGGGGTACGGCGGCGGGATCCGCCATCCGCGGCCACTTGCTTCACCTCCCTCGAACCACCCGAACGGACGAATGCCCAAAGTGTCTGTTCGAGTGCGGGGAGTCACTTTACGCGCCTGACGGGACCCGCGAAATAAGAAGTTCGGGGGACAGGGCTGACGGACAGACGTCACTCTCGGCAATAATTAACCAGGTTGCCGAGTTTTCCGAAAATCGCGAAAAACCCGGCTCAAAGGGCGGCCGGGAGGCCGTTTTCGTACCAGCCCGGGCCGGGCTCGGTGGTCATCAGGAAATCGACGACGACCGGTGCGGGCGCCGGGTGGATCTCCGGGTGATCACGTTCGCCGCGCGCGAAGTCCACCGGCCAGGCCAGTTTCTCCTCGCCGAGCGAAAACTCCCCGCCGGCACCCGTCCGGTTGCCGCGGGCATCGAGGCGCGACCACCTGCCGTGCAGGTACACGGCATTCAGCCCGTGCAGCGCGGAGAGCTCCTGGTAGCAGAACCCGGCCGGGATCCCTTGTGCGCGCAGCAAAGCGGCGAGCAGGTGTGCCTTCGCGTGACAGATCCCGACGCGCTCGCGCAGGACGTCCGACGCCCGCCAGGTGACACGCGGATCGCCCGCGTCGATCACGTGCTCGACCTCGTCCCGGACGAAGAGGAACGCGGCTTTCGCGCGCTCGACGGGATCTTTGGCAGCGGGTGCCAGGGCTTCGACTTGGGCGCGGATCGAGGGGTGCTCGTGATCGACGACGGCGTCCGCGGCGAGGTAGTCGCTCAGCCGAACGGACGTGGGCGACGGAACAGGACTCATCCGGCCATCGTGACAGGCTCGGCCATTCGGGCGAGAGCCATTTTCGGTGGCTGCGACGCTCCGCGTTCGCCGGCTACGGAACGTAGAAGTCGGGCGGAAAGCCGGTCCAGCGCAGCTCTGCGGGCAGGTGGCTCAGGTCGTTGTACGTCAGCAGTGCCGCCGGCCGGCCTGGCGAGTACCGGATGACGGTGAGCCCCGCGTTCGCGTGGTTCAGCGCGAGCCACCGCCAGCGCGGCGCGTCCTGGGAGGCACTCACGAGCCAGCCGACGAGGAAGTTGTGCGTGACGACGACGTCGTAGCGCGGCTCGGTCGCCGGCACCGGCCCGGTGAACCGACGCTCGGCCTCGGCGGCGAGCTCTTCGTCGGCCGGTGGGTGCTGGCGGGCGAACGCGAGCAGGAGGTCCCCGGAAGTCTCGGGGAGTTCCTCGCGCTTCGGCAGGTACGGGACGAAGTCGCCCGCGGCCTCTTCTTCGTGGACCGCGACCCCGGGTAGCTGGGCGGCCATCAGCTGGGCGGTCTCGGTCGCGCGCGGCAGCGGTCCGTGGTGGATGGCCGTGACCGGTACGTCGCGCAGGCGCCGGCCGAGGAGGACCGCTTGGCGTTGCCCGGCTTCGGTGAGCATGCCGTTGGGCGCCGCCTCGCCGTGGCGGGTGAGGAAGAGGAACCGGGTCGCGAGCATCAGGCGACGGGCACGAGCGCGCCTTCGGGGCTGTGGCTCGGTGCGAACCGGGCCACCAGCCGGACCGGCGCGGGGTGCGGCGGCACGATGGTCGAGGCGAACGGGGTGATCGTGTGGTCGTGGCCGCTGTTCGTGTGCAGGTGGACGCTGACGTGGACGTTGCGGTCGGCGGGGATCTCGAAGGAGACCGAACCCCAGGAGACGATGTATTGGCGGCCGTCGATGCTGGCGATCGGGGCGTACGCGCGGACGGTGTGGCCCAGGTGGGGGATTTCCATCGCGAGCAGGCGGCGGGGGCCGTCGTGGTGGTCGACGTAGGGGATCACGCCGGGCACCTTGGCGAGATCGGTCGGCTCGGTCATCCCTGTTGCCTTTCTGACTGGTCGCCGATCATGCTGCCAGGTCGGCACCAGCGGCGTGTGCGTTCCCTGCCAGTCGGGGGCGCGACGCTCGGCACATGACGATCAAGCTGAAGCCCGGAAGCACCGTGATGTTCACCGGCGACTCGATCACCGACCTTTGGCGGCCACCGGGGGAGGATCGGTGCGGCTATCCGCTGCTGGTCGCTGGTGAGTGGTGCTTCCGGCACCCTGGGTGTCCGGTGACCTGGCTGAACACCGGGCATGCCGGCGACAAGGTGATGGACCTTGAAGCCCGGTGGGAGGAGGTGCTGGACGCGCGTCCGGACGTCGTGTCGATCCTCGTCGGGGCCAATGACATGGGGTGGCACACGTTGGACCCTCGTGGGCGGGTGATTCCGGTTGAGGAGTTCGCGGCTTGTTACGGCCGTCTGCTTGCTCCGCTCGCGTCGTTGGGGACGGAACTGATTCTTGTCGAGCCTTTCCTGGTGCCGGTCAAGGGCGTTGTCGAGCGCGTGCTTCATGGTGTTGACGGGGAGCGGGTTGTTGTCATCGATGACGCGGTGCGTGAGGAATGGCGTGGTGATTTGGACGCGAAGATCCGGGCGGTTCGGGAGTTGGCTGGGGAGTACGGTGCTCATCTTCTTGCCGCGGACCGGATGTTCGCTTCGGTGGTGGGTGAGGATCCGGGGCGTTGGTCTGAGGATGGGATTCATCCGACTCCGGCTGGGCATGGGGCTCTCGCTGAAGCTTGGTTGCGTCTTGTTGTTTGAGTAACCCCAACGGCCCGAATGGCGGCTCTCGTCAGAATTGGTAATACAAGAATGGGCTGAATGTTCCCGTTGCTATCAAGATTGCCGCGTACAGCAATCCCACCGTCATCACGCCTATGCGCAATGCCGTTGCCGGTTTGCTTCTTGATGACTCCAGGAGCGGTCCTGTTACCGGGTGGGCCGGCAGCAGGAACACCGCCAGCGCTGCCAGGAGCAGTACCAGCCTCTGGTTCGTGAATGCCTCCGCGACTCCTGTGCCCAGGCCGTCGAAGTCGGGGAGCAGCATGTGGCCGATCATCGATAGGGCGTGGCCGAGGTCCGCTGATCTGAAGAACACCCAGCCGAACACCACCAGGAGCATCGTCAGTGCTCGGCGCAGGTAGCGCTTCCAGCGCACCGCCGGGTCGAGGTCGAGGCCGAAGCGGCGCTCGATCACCAGCAATGCTCCGTGGTAGCAGCCCCACACCAGGAACGTCCACTGCGCTCCGTGCCAGAAGCCCGTCAACACGAACACGATGCAGAGGTTCCGGTAGGTGCGCGCCGCGCCGTGGCGGTTGCCGCCCAGGGGGATGTACACGTAGTCGCGGAACCAGCGGCTCAAGCTCATGTGCCAGCGGCGCCAGAACTCCGTGATTGTCACCGATGAGTACGGCCTGGCGAAGTTCTCCGGCAACCTGAAACCCAGCATGCGGCCCAGGCCGATCGCCATGTCCGAATAGCCCGAGAAGTCGAAGAACAGCTGGAGCGTGTAGCCGATCGCGCCCAGCCACGCCGTCGCGAAAGTCATCTGGTCCGGGGGCACCTTGAAACACGCCTCGACCAGGGGGCTCAGCGAGTCGGCGATGATCGTCTTCTTGCACAGACCCAACGCGAACCGGGGGAAGCCGGCCGCCAGGTCGTCGAGGCGGTGGGACCGCAGCTGGGGCAGCTGGTCGGCGATCTCGCGGTAGCGGACGATCGGGCCCGCCACCAGCTGCGGGAACATCGCGATGTACGCCGCGAACGACACCGGGTTGCGCAGCGCCTGCCGCTCACCCCGGTAGATGTCGACCACGTACGAAATGTGGTGGAACGTGTAGAACGAGATGCCGATCGGCACCACCAGGCTCGCCACCGGCACGCTGCCGCCGAACCAGTGCGCGACGGCCGCGATCTGCTGCGTCGCGAACCCGGCGTACTTCCAGATCAGCAGCACCGTGACGTCGAGCGACACCACCGCGATGAGGATCTTGCGCCGGCGGCCGCCGTTGAGGTCGAACGGGTCCGGGGCCAGCAGCGGGCCGGCCAGGAAGTTGACGACCATGCAGCCGAGCAGCAGGAACACGAACGGCCCGGCGCCGATCGAGTAGAACAGCAGGCTGCCGACCGCGACGATGCCGTTTCGCCACGTCCGGGGGCACACCAGCACGGCGATGAGCACCGCCGGCATGAAGTACCACAGGAACAGTGGCGAAACGAACGACATCGGGTCCCCTCGAGTTATCCGACGGTGACCTTAACCCGACTGGGTGGTGGTGTCAGACCCGACCGGCGAGACGGCGGCGTCGCGCCACCTCGGCCAGCAGCACACCCGCCGCCACCGACGCGTTGAGCGACTCCACGCCCGCCGCCATCGGGATCGACACCGTCGCGTCGCACGTCTCGCGCACCAGGCGCGACAGGCCGCGGCCCTCCGAGCCCAGCACGATCACCAGCGGGTCCGCCGCCAGCGCGAGCTCGTCGATGTCCACCGAGCCGTCGGCGTCCAGGCCGACCAGCATCAGGCCGTCGTTCGCCCACGCCTTGAGCTGGCGCGTCAGGTTGGTCGCCACCGCGATCGGCAGCTTCGCCGCCGTGCCGGCGCTCGTCCGCCATGCCACCGCCGTCATGCCCGCGCTGCGCCGCTCCGGCAGCAGCACGCCGTGGGCGCCGAACGCGGCCGCCGAACGGATCACCGCGCCCAGGTTCCGCGGGTCGGTCACGCCGTCGAGCGCGACGAACAGCGGCACCTCGCCCGAGTTGCGGGCCGCCGCCATCAGGTCGTCCGGGTGGGCGTACTCGAACGGCGGGACCTGCAGGCCCAGGCCCTGGTGCACAGCCCGGTTGGTCTTGCGGTCCAGCTCCTCGCGCGGGATCTCCAGGATCGAGATGCCCTTGTCACCGGCCAGCCGGACGGCGTCGTTCACGCGGTCGTCGATCTCGATGTTCAGCGCGACGTACAGCGCGGTCGCGGGGACGCCCGCGCGCAGGGCCTCGACCACCGGGTTGCGCCCGGCGATCAGCTCCGGCTTGTCGGCCTTCTTCTGCCGGGCCTGGTCGCGCTTGGCCTGGGCGTTGTTCTGGCGGTAGGCCTTGTGCCCGGGGCGGTCCTCCGCCTTCGGGGTCGGGCCCTTGCCTTCGAGGGCCTTGCGGCGCTGACCGCCCGAGCCGACGACGGCACCCTTCTTGGTGCCCGTCTTGCGGATCGCGCCCTGGCGCCGCGAATTGCCTGCCATGGTGAAAGTTTCCTTGCTGTGTAACGGGATCAGTCGGACTTGACTGTCCACTGAGGACCGTTGGGGGTGTCCTCCACCACGATGCCCGCCTGCTGGAGGCGGTCACGGGCGGCGTCCGCGCGGGCGAAGTCCTTCTCGGCGCGGGCCTGCTGGCGCTCGGCCAGCAGCCCTTCGACGATCCGGGACAAAGCCTCTTTGGTGGGCGTGTCGGAACCGCCCGCCTCCGACCAGCGCGCGGACAGCGGGTCGAGGCCGAGCACGTCGGTCATCGCGCGGACGGCCGCGGCGAATTCGAGTGCCTTGGAGGTGTCGCCCGCGTCGAGGGCGGCGTTACCGTCCCGGACCGTGGTGTGGACCACGGCGAACGCCTGCGGGGTGGCCAGGTCGTCGTCGAGCGCCGCGGCGAACCCGTCCGGGATCGTGCCCAGCGTCACCTCGCCCGACTGCGCGACGCGACGCAGGAACGTTTCGATCCGCCGGTAGCCCTGCGCGGCCTCGGACAGCGCGCCGTCGGAGTACTCGATCGTCGACCGGTAGTGCGGCTGCACCAGGTAGTAGCGCAGCTCCGGCGCCCGGTAGCGCTCCAGCATCGACGGGATCGACACGGTGTTGCCGAGCGACTTCGACATCTTCTCGCCCGACATGGTCACCCAGGCGTTGTGCAGCCAGAACCGCGCGAAGGCGTCGCCCGCCGCGTTCGACTGGGCGCGCTCGTTCTCGTGGTGCGGGAAGACGAGGTCGATGCCGCCGCCGTGGATGTCGAACTCCGCGCCGAGGTACGACGTCGCCATCGCCGAGCACTCCAGGTGCCAGCCCGGCCGGCCGTGTCCCCACGGCGTCGGCCACGACGGCTCGCCCGGCTTCGCGCTCTTCCACATGGTGAAGTCGCGCGGGTCGCGCTTGCCGCGGGTCGGCGTCTCGCCCTGCTGGACGTCCTCGAGGACCTGGCCGGACAGCTTGCCGTACTCGTCGAACGACTTGACCGAGAAGTAGACGTCGCCGTCCGCGACGTAGCCGTGGCCCGCCTCGATGAGGCGCTCCATCAGCTCGACCATCTGGGTGACGTGCCCGGTCGCGCGCGGGTTGACCGACGGCGGGAGGCAGCCCAGCTGCTCGTACGCGGTCTCGAAGGCGCGCTCGTGCGTCGCGCCCCACTCCCACCAGGGCCTGCCGGCTTCGGTGGCCTTGGTCAGGATCTTGTCGTCGATGTCCGTGACGTTGCGGACCAGCAGCACGTCCAGTCCACTGTGGACGAGCCAGCGGCGCAGGACGTCGTAGTTCAGGACGCCGCGGACGTGCCCGATGTGCGGAACGCCCTGCACGGTGGCACCACACACGTAGATCGACGCCGTTCCGCTACGGACGGGGTGGAACTCCCGCACGCTCCGGGTCGCTGTGTCGAAAAGGTGAAGGGCCACCCTGAAAGGGTACGGGGTGGGCGTGAGCGATGTCGCAGCCCCTCAGGCGACGCCGTGGGTGCGCAGTGCCGTGAGCAGGGCGTCCGGCCGTTCGGCGGTGGGCAGCGGGTCGACCAGCGCGAACTCGCAGCCGAGCGCGCGGGCGCCGCCGTCGGCCTCCTCGCTGTCGCCGACCATCAGTGTGCCGGTGGCCGGGACACCGAGGGCCTGCACGGCCTTGCGGAAGATCTCCAGCTCCGGCTTGATGGCGCCGACCTCGAAGGACAGCACGAACTCGTCGACGTAGGCGTCCCACCCGCGCGCGGTGAAGGCCGGCCGGATGTCGAAGGCGATGTTGCTCAGCACGCCCACCTTGAGCCCCCGCTCGGCGGCGGCCTTCAGCGCGGCTTCGGTGTCCGGGTACGGCGTCCACTGGCTGGGATCGATGAGCCGGTTGTAGAGGGCCTCGGCCTGGTCGGCGTGCGGGACGCCGGACTTCTTGAGCACCTCGAGGTAGACCTTCCGGTGCAGCCCGGGGTCGCGGTCGCGGTGGTGCCAGGCGTGCACGTGCTCGGCGTCGAGCTCGACGACCTGCCCGACGGGGGCGGTCATCCGGCGCATCAGCTCGGCCTGCGCCTCGATGTCGAGCGGCGTGCCCTCGTGGTCGGTCAGTTCGGCGAGCCAGGACTCGTCCTGCTCGAGCCGGAAGAGCGTGCCGGAGAAGTCGAACAACACCGCCCTGATCGTCATGGTTTCCAGCCTAACGGGATCGTCAGGCCGAATGCCCTGTGATGTGTTCGGGAACAACACGCACGAGCACGCGCACGACTTCCGGCGGCTCGGGCGGGAAGACGGTGCCGGTGTACTTGCGGGCGAGCTCGTCGTTGAGTTCGCGGCCGCCCTCGACGGTGACCTCGGCGCGCCCGCGGATCTCGACGTAGTTCTCCGGATCAGCCAGGTCGAAGACGGAGAGCGACACCCGCGGGTCGCGGCGGATGTTGCGCTCCTTGCGCCGGCCCTGGACGGTCACGAAGACCACGGTGTCGCCATCGCGGCGCGCCCAGACGACGGAGCTCTGCGGCGAGCCGTCGGCGTTGGTGGTGGCGACGACCGGGTAGTTCTTGCCGTCGAGCAGGGCTCTGGTGGCCTCGTTGAACGTCATGGTTCAGACCTTATTTGACGTTCCCGGCGACCTTCTCGACGTGGAGGCGGACGATGACGCGCTCGGTCTCGGGGCCTTCGGGCGGCGGGTCCTGGGCGAGGTACTCGTGGCTGAGGGCCTGCCTGGACCGGTGGTGATCGTCACGGTGCTGCGCAGCTGAGTGCGACGGTAGGGATTGGCGGCGTCGGTGATGGAGGCGCTCACGGGCGGGTCGCGGCGCAGGTTTGCGCAGACTTTGGGGGCCGGGCCGCCCCGCAGACAGCCCCCGCCCTCCGGCGGTTTCTAGGGTTGGTTGCAACACCTGAGTTTTCAGGAGTTGCCTCTTGTCCAGACGGGATCGAGACCGGGCTTTGAGCCGGACCGTGTGTAGTCCTGATCGGCGTG
>NZ_JAPZLD010000018.1:0-207999 GCF_030182635.1 Amycolatopsis ponsaeliensis | reverse complement strand
GGGGCGCGCCCGCGCCCCGCCCCGCCCCCCCCCCCCCCGCGCCGCCCCCCCCCCCGGCGCTGCGCCCCCCCCACCACCTCACTCACCCCCACCCCCCCCCCCCACGACCGGTTGCGGTCAGCGGGGGCGGTGCGGCTTCTTCGGCAGCAGGTCGTAGAGACCCTTGCGGACGCCGTTGTCGTTGGTGTTGCGGGCCACCGACACCTCGGAGATGAAGTCCTCGAAGACGAACTCTTCGTCGGCCGGGATCACCGCGGGCGCCGAGTTCTGCTCCAGGTAGGTGTCGAGCGTTCCGGCGATCTCGCGGAAGGACAGCGCCTGCAGGGTTTCCGGGGCGTAGGTCGTCACCGGGACGCCGTGCGCGGCCGCCTCGTTCATCACCACGCCCAAGGGCAGGTGCGACAGCATCGGGATGCCGAACTCGTACATCTCCTGCAGCGCCGCGGCCGCGTAGTGCGAGATCGGCCGCCGGTAGAGGCTCGGCACCAGGCCGAACCACGACAGCGGCTGCCGGCCGACGGTCTGCTCGACGTACCGCACCTGGTCGGCCAGCAGCCGCAGCGCGCGGATGCTCGTCTTGTCCGGCTGCACCGGGACCAGGATCCCGTGCGACGCCGCCAGCGCGTTGTTGGTCAGCACGTCCAGCGCCGGCGGGCAGTCGATGACGCAGTGGTCGTAGTTGGCGAACTGGATGACCCGGGCCAGCTGCCAGCCGGGCACGCGGAACGAGTCGAGCCGCCGGATCAGGTCGAACATCCCCGGTGACGTCGGGATGACGTCGAGCGCGCCGCCCTTGCCGAGGTTGCTGCGCGGGTGCGGGACGACGAGCTCTTCGATCGGCCCCTTCCACGTCTTGGCCAGCGCCTTCGCCAGGGTCGGCGCGTCCCCGCGGATCTCTTCCAGGCCGAGCATCTCGGTCGTCGCATGGCCCTGGGGGTCGAGGTCGACCAGCAGCACGCGCCGGCCCCGCTCGGCCAGCGCGGCCGCGGTGCCGACGCTCAGTGAGGTCTTCCCGACCCCGCCTTTCTGGTTGACCACCGAGGTGATCTGCATGCCGGAGCGCTCCTCATGTCGGTCGTTCCGCGAAGGCTATTGGATCCGGGCCCGTTGTGGGTGGCTATCCGCCCCCGGCCTGTCGCGGACGCACCATGAGCGCCTGCGCGCCGGTGGCCACCGGGCCGTCGCCGTCGTGCAGGATGCTCGTCGCCGTGCCGACCCCGTGCTTGCCGACCAGCGTGACCGCGTCCAGGCCGATCCACTCGCCCGACGGCGGCCGCCGCAGGTGCACGGTCAGCTCGGAGTTGATGAACCACCACTTGCGCGGGTCGAGGTAGTTCGACACGCCGTTGCCGGAGTCGGCGACGGCGAACAGGCGCTGCAGCCCGCTCGGCTCCTCGCCGTCGACCAGCGGGATGCGCTGGCGGGCCCAGACGGCCGCCGGGCCGGGCACGTCCATGCCGCCGCGGACCGCGCGCCACTCCACGGCGTCGAGGTAGCCGGCCTGCCAGCCTTCGGGCCACGGCGACTCCGTGACGGTGTCCGGCGCGGGCATCAGCGGCCCGCCGTCGGTGGCGATCTCGGCCGTGTCGGCCGTCGCGATGCGCCACGCCGAAGCCCGCGCCACGACGCGATCGGCGCTCGCCAGCTCGGCCTGCAGCAGCTCGACCGACCGGCCGGGCCGCTCGATCCGGGCCCGCACGGCGAGCTCGGCGACCGGTGCGGGGCCGAGGATCTCCACGGTCACCCGGGCGAGCTCCGCCGGGTGCGCGGGTTCGACGTTTTCGAGGGCCCGGACCAGCAACGCCGACGGCGGGCCGAAGTGCTGCGATTCGGACGACCACGGCCCGGCGGTGTGGGCGGTCGCGGAGAACCGGCCGTCGCCGAGCGGGACGTAGAAGGCGTCGGCCATCAGTCGGCCCGGTCCAGCGGCGTCTCGTCGCCCGCGTCGGGCTCCGGCCAGCCGGGGTAGGCGGGGGGCGTGCCGCCGTACTCGGGGCAGTGCGCCTGGTGGTCGCACCAGTTGCACAGCTTGCTCTTGTTGGCCCGGAAGTCGCCGGTCTTGCCCGCCTTGAGGATGGCCTGCCAGATGGCTTCCAGCGTGCGCTCGAAGCGGAGCAGCTCGGCTTCGTCGGGGGTGTAGGCGAGGGACTGGCCGTCGGTGAGGTACATCAGCTTCAGCTGGCGCGGCACGATCCCGCGCAGCCGCCACAGCACCACGGCGTAGAACTTCATCTGGAACATCGCCTTGGCTTCGCCGATCTCGCGCGGCGCGGCGCCGGTCTTGTAGTCGACGACCCGGATCTCGCCGGTCGGCGCGACGTCCACCCGGTCGATGTACCCGCGCAGCAGGACACCGGAGCCGAGCTCGATCTCGACGTGCAGCTCGCACGCCTCCGGCTCGAGCCGCCGCGGGTCCTCCAGCTCGAAGTAGGAGTCCAGCAGCTTTTCCGCCGACCGCAACCAGTCCGCGTGGTCGTCGGGCTTTTCGCCGTCGAACAGCTCGGTCCACTCCGGACGATCCGCGGACAGGTCCGTCCACGCCGGGCCGAGCAGCTCCCGCGCCTGGGCGGGCACGCGCTCGGCGGCCGGCAGCGCGAACAGCCGCTCCAGCACCGAGTGGACGAGCGTGCCGCGCAGCTGGGCCTTGGTCGGGACCTCCGGCAGCCGGTCGACCGCGCGGAACCGGTAGAGCAGCGGGCACTGCTTGAAGTCGCTGGCCCTCGACGGCGACAACGCGGGCCGCCGGCGCACGGTGGCGACGGCGGAGTCTGGGGGATCCGTGGTGACGGTGTCGGCGTCGGGCATGGGCAGAGCGTAACGCCGGGGTACGACAGTTCCGGCGACCGCAACGCCCGCCACCCCGGACAGGTCCGGACAACCCGCGCCACGGGGTCGCCTCACGTACCCAGACCCTTCGGGTACGTGAGCCGACTGTCCGGGTGCGTGTGTCGTCCTTCCAGGTACATGTGGCCGCGTGGGCGACACCGGCCGGACCCGGATCACCCGGTACCCACACCGGGGGCTCTAGGCTCTCCGGCATGGCCGCGACCAGTGAGCAGGGCACCGGGGGCACCCGGCAGGCCGTCCTCCCGGACGGCGGCCTCCTGCTGTTCCGGGTCGCCGGCGTGCCCGTGCTGCTCGCGCCGTCCTGGTGGATCGGCTCGCTGGTCGTCGTGGTGCTCTACGCGCCGCTGGTCGGACGTCTGCTCCCGGACGCCTCGACGCTGACGTCGTGGCTGCTGGCCGGCGCGTTCGCACTGCTGCTGGGCCTGTCGGTGCTGGCCCACGAGCTCGGGCACTGCCTGGCCGCGCTGCGGCTGGGGATCCCGGTGCGGCGGCTGCGCCTCTTCCTGCTCGGCGGGCTGTCCGAAGTGGCCCGCACGCCGAAGCGGCCCGTCCACGAGGGCCTGGTCGCCGCGGCCGGGCCGGCGGTGTCGTTGCTGCTGGGCGGGTTCTGCGGCCTGCTGATGTTCGCCGTCCCGCCCGACGGCGCGGTCTGGATGCTGGTGGCCGAGTGCGCGGTGGCGAACCTCGCCGTCGGCGTGTTCAACCTGCTGCCCGGCCTGCCCCTCGACGGCGGGCGGCTGGTCCGCGCGGGCGTCTGGGCGGCGACGGGGATCCGCGCGAAGGGCACGCGCGCCGCGGTCGCCGGGGGCGCGCTCGTGGCCGTGGGGCTGCTCGTGTGGGCGCTGTGGGGCCTGGCGACCGGCAGCCCGGACCGGTGGCTGCGCCTCGGCGTCTGCGTCGTCACGGCGTGGTTCGTGATCCTCGGCGCGCGTTCGGAGCTGGCCGCGGAAGCCCGCCGGACCTGGCCCGAAGGACTGGAGCTGAGCGAGCTGGTGCGGCCGGTGCTGCAGCTGCCCGCCGAGAGCCCGGTGTCGGACGCGCTGGCCGCGTCGGCGGGCCGGGGTGTGGTGCTGGTCCGCGCCGACGGCGTCGCCGCCGGGCTGCTCGACACGGGCGCGGCGGAGCGGCTCGCGGGCACGTCGCCGCACGCGCCGGCGGAGCTCGCGGCCGAGCCGATCCGGGCCGAGACGGTCCTGCTGGCCTCGGAGCCGGGGGAGGACGTCGTCGAACGGGTCCGCGAAACCCCGGCGTGGCAGTTCCTGGTGGTCGACGACGAAGGCCGCCCGGCGGGTGTGCTGCGCCGGGACGACCTGCGCGCCGCGCTGAACCGCCGGACCCGCTGAGACCCGCTGCGGCCACGGCCCGGGCGGCCTGCGAAGATCTGTCGTCGGCCATTCGGGGTAGCAGGAGGAAGTGTTGTCGGTCAGCGGACCGTTTCGCGCGGGTGATCGGGTGCAGTTGACCGACTCGAAGGGGCGCCACTACACCCTGACGCTGGCCGACGGCGGTGAGTACCACACCCATCGCGGCGGGCTCGCCCACGACGACCTCATCGGCCGTCCCGAGGGCTCGGTGGTGACTTCGGCGGGCGGCTCGACGTACCTCGCGCTGCGCCCGCTGCTGCCGGACTACGTGCTCTCGATGCCGCGCGGCGCGCAGGTGATCTACCCGAAGGACGCCGCGCAGATCGTGATGTGGGGCGACATCTTCCCGGGCGCCCGCGTGCTCGAAGCGGGCGCCGGCTCCGGGGCGCTGACGTGTTCGCTGCTGCGCGCGGTGGGCCCGGACGGCAGCGTGCACTCCTACGAGATCCGCGACGACCACGCCGTGCACGCCGAGCACAACGTCGTGAAGTTCTTCGGCGAGAAGCCGGCGAACTGGTCGCTCACGGTGGCCGACCTGGCCTCCCACGAGGGCGAGGTCGACCGGGTCGTGCTGGACATGCTGGCCCCGTGGGACCAGCTGCCGAACGTCGCCGCGCACCTGGTGCCGGGTGGCGTGCTGACGGTCTACGTCGCGACGGTGACGCAGCTTTCGCGCGTCACGGAGTCCCTGCGCGAGCAGCAGTGCTGGACCGAGCCCGAATCGTGGGAAACGCTGATGCGGCCGTGGCACGTGGTGGGTCTCGCGGTGCGCCCGGACCACCGGATGGTCGCGCACACGGCGTTCCTGCTCACCGCCCGGCGGCTCGCCGACGGAACCGTGTCCCCGCGCGTGTCGCGCCGGCCCAGCAAGGGCAAGGGCTGACCGGTCGGCCTGCCGCACGGGCCCGGCCCGGCACGCACCCGCGAGGGCGTGCGGGGCCGTCGTGTCCTGAATGAGTCATTCAGGACTTCGGAGGTCCTGTATGACTCATTCATGACGTCGGTGGAGCCGGTGCCGTGCCTGTCAGCGCGGTTGAGCCCGAGCTAGCCCGGCACGCACCAGCGGCCGTCCTCCTTGTGCAGCGGGAAGGGCGTGTCCTTGGTCCCGCCCGCGGCCTCGACGTGCACCTTCGCCGTCGCCGACTCGCCGCGCACCTCGGGTGGCTCCTTCAGGGTCGCCGTCACCGGGCCGGCCGCGTCCCACGTCCGCTGCAGCCCCGCGAGAGCCTCCGCGCTCTGCGGGCGGCACGTCAGCTTGCCGAACGCCGCCGAGTCGTGGGCCGTGATGGCGTCGACGATCGCGCGGGACAGCACGTTCACCGCCGCCGTGTCGACCGCGCTCGGCGCCGGTGAGGCCGAGGTCCGGGTCGTCGGCGGAGGTGAGCTCGACGGTGCGGGCGGGGAGCCGGACGGCGCGATCAGCAGCAGTCCCAGCACCACGCCCGCGCCGGCCACGCCGAGCAGCACGAGCCCGGCGGCGAGCGCTCGGTTCACCGCCGGCGGGGGCTCACGAGCCGTCCGCCTGCACGTTGGACAGGCACCACAGGCCGGATTCCTTCTTGGCCGACATCGTGCCGACCTTGGTCTTGCTGCCGTCCGTGGCCGAGTAGCGCACGGTGGACTTGTCCCCGGTGTCCTGCGGCGTGCCGGTCAGCTTCACCGTGACCTTCGGGATGTCGCCCGTGGTGCCCTCGAAGACGCTGCGGCAGATGGTGTCGGCCAGCGCCTTCTCGTCGCTCGCGTTGTAGGCGGCGATCGTCGTGTCGAACAGGTCCTGCGAGCTGTCCTTGCCCGACGGGGCGGGGCCGCCGGCCGGCTTGCTGCCGGTCGTCGACGGCCGCGTGGGCGACGTCGCCTTCGGCTTCGAGCTGGACGTCTTCGGCGCGGACGTCGGCGCCGCGGAGCTGCTGCTGGCGGGCGGTGCGGCGGTGTTGCTGTCGTCCCCGTTGGCCAGGACGACCCAGGTCACGCCGCCGCCGACGAGGATCACCGCGGCGGCCGCGATGCCGACGATGAGCCCGGTTTTCTTCTTCTTGGGCGGGGGAGCGTCACCGAAGCTGCCGCCGCCGTACGGGTCGTACCCGCCGTAGTTCTGCTGCTGGCCCCACTGGTCCTGCTGTCCGTGCTGGTCCTGTCCGTACTGCGGGTTGCCCTGCTGGGGCTGAGGGCCCGTCTGCGGCGGGTAACCGCCCTGCTGCGGCTGTCCGTAGGGGTCGGGCCGGCCGAACTGCTGGGTGCCGCCGTAGCCCGGCTGGGGCTGCGGTCCGCTCTGGGGGTAGCCGCCGGGCTGCTGGCCGTACGGCGGGGGCTGCTGCCCGTAGCCGCCGGGCTGCTGCCCGTAGCCGCCCGGTTGCTGCGGCGGGTAGGTCATGGGTGGTTCCCCCTAGCGTTTCCTTCGACGGTGACGCGGCCTTCGAGGCGGCCGACGTCGGCCCGATGCTAGCCATCGGGCGAGCCCGCCGCGCGGTTAGGGCGGAACTGGCCGGAATTGCCCGGCTCGGGCACGGTTGGGGCTCCTCAGGACCGGGTACTCCCGACGTGCTTGGTTCGTCTTGGCCCGGTCGGGCCCGCGACGCGCCGGGGCCAGGGCACCGAAATGGCCGCTTGCGCTGCGGGAATGTCCGTGCTGGACCAGGCGAGGAAACCGCGACGCGCCGATCTTGTGATCCGGAAAGGCCTTTTCTTGTCGGTGATCGCCGGTACCGTGGAATGAAAAGCACTCCGAGGAGGTGCCCGATGCATCATGACCTTCCCGGAGGTCGGCGCGAGGAGGCCGACCCTTCAGCAACATCCGGAGCTGGGACGACAGCTGACGAGCAAGCTCGGCAGATCCGTTTTCTCGAGGAGGAAGTGGCGCTGCTGCGCCGCAAACTGACCGACTCGCCACGGCAGAACCGAGTGCTCGAGCAGCGGCTCGCCGAGGCGTCGGAAAGGGTGAGCCAGCTCACCGAGCGCAACACCAAACTGGTCGAAACCCTGCGTGAAGCGCGAGGACAGCTCCTCGCGCTGCGTGAGGAAGTCGACCGGCTGGCCCAGCCACCGTCCGGGTACGGCGTCTTCGTCGAGGCGTACGAGGACAACACGGTGGACGTCTTCACGGCCGGCCGGAAGATGCGGGTGTCGGTATCGCCCGCGGTCGAGCTCTCGTCGTTGCGCCGCGGCCAGGCGCTGCGGCTCAACGAGGCGCTCACCGTGGTCGAGGCCGGCGGCTTCGAACGCACCGGCGAGGTCTGCGCCCTGCGTGAGGTGCTCGCCGCCGACGTCGAGGGCGGCAGCCTTCGCGCGCTGGTGGTCGGGCACGCGGACGAAGAGCGGGTGGTCCTGCTCTCCGACCTGCTGGCCGAGCAGCCGCTCAAGCCGGGCGACTCGCTCCTGGTCGACTCCAAGGCCGGCTACGCGTACGAGCGCGTGCCGAAGGCGGAAGTCGAGGACCTGGTGCTGGAGGAGGTGCCCGACGTCCGCTACGAGGACATCGGTGGCCTCACCCGGCAGATCGAACAGATCCGGGACGCGGTGGAACTGCCGTTCCTGCACGCGGACCTCTACCAGGAGTACCAGCTGCGCCCGCCCAAGGGTGTCCTGCTCTACGGCCCGC
Organism: Amycolatopsis ponsaeliensis; assembly: GCF_030182635.1. Taxonomy (NCBI): domain Bacteria; kingdom Bacillati; phylum Actinomycetota; class Actinomycetes; order Pseudonocardiales; family Pseudonocardiaceae; genus Amycolatopsis; species Amycolatopsis ponsaeliensis. Next base: position 200,193 of record NZ_JAPZLD010000018.1, on the reverse strand, counting down.
CGGGCTGTGGCAAGACGCTCATCGCGAAGGCGGTCGCGAACTCGCTGGCCAAGAAGGTGGCCGCGGCCCGGGGCGACAACGAGGACGGGAAGTCCTACTTCCTGAACATCAAGGGTCCCGAGCTGCTCAACAAGTTCGTCGGGGAGACCGAGCGGCACATCCGCCTGATCTTCCAGCGGGCGCGGGAGAAGGCCTCCGAGGGCACCCCGGTGATCGTGTTCTTCGACGAGATGGACTCGATCTTCCGGACCCGTGGGTCGGGCGTTTCGTCCGACGTGGAAACCACGATCGTGCCCCAGCTGCTGTCGGAGATCGACGGTGTCGAAGGCCTGGAGAACGTCATCGTCATCGGCGCCTCCAACCGCGAGGACATGATCGACCCGGCGATCCTGCGGCCGGGCCGGCTCGACGTCAAGATCAAGATCGAGCGTCCGGACGCCGAAGGCGCGAAGGACATCTTCTCCAAGTACCTGGCCGAAGGCCTGCCGATCCACGCCGACGACCTCGCCGAGTTCGGCGGCGACGCCAAGGCGACGTTCGACGCGATGATCCAGCACACCGTCGAGCGGATGTACGAGGAGAGCGACGACAACCGGTTCCTCGAGGTGACCTACGCCAACGGGGACAAGGAGGTCCTGTACTTCCGTGACTTCAACTCGGGCGCGATGATCCAGAACATCGTGGACCGGGCGAAGAAGTCGGCCATCAAGTCGGTGCTGGAGACCAACCAGCCCGGCCTGCGCGTGCAGCACCTGCTGGACGCGATCGTCGACGAGTTCGCGGAGAACGAGGACCTGCCCAACACCACCAACCCGGACGACTGGGCCCGGATCTCCGGCAAGAAGGGCGAGCGGATCGTCTACATCCGCACGCTCGTCACCGGCAAGAACACGGACTCGGGGCGGGCGATCGACACCGCCACGAACACCGGTCAGTACCTGTAGCAGTCCGAACGCCCGATGGGGCGGCCGCTTCGGCGACCGCCCCATCGGCGTGTCCGGCCCTCGGTGTGAGGTACATCACCGCCGGGTCGGTCCCGGTAATTGTGTATAACGACCTATACCGCTCGGGCTACGATGCGCCCATGGCTTGGGGGAAAGAACCGTGGCGCCGAGCGGTCGCGCACGTCGCGAGCCGCGTGGACGGGCCGCCGCTGCCCGACGACCTCGACGTCACCGTGCACTTCCACCCGGACCGCCTGGTGGGAACCGTGCCCTTGCTGCGCCATCTCGTCACGGACGGCGTCTACCGCTCGCAGTTCGAGACGGGCACGAGCAACGGCGGCCTGACCGCGCACGCCGGCGGCGACCGGTGGCGCTGGGAGCACCGCATCTTCGGCGGCGCCTACGACGACCTGCCGTCGTCGGCCCGGCCCAAGTACGGCTCGCTGAACTACCGCCGCCGGCCCGCGGGCGGGTCCGTCCGGTTCGGCTCGTCCCACCTGCGGCTGAAACGGGAAGTGCTGGTCCGCACGACGTTCTGCTACCCGGACAGCTTCGGTGAGCCGGACGACTTCGGCACCGCCGACCACTTGCCGTTACTGCGGCTCGCCGAGGCGGACGTGCAGGACGAGCTCGACGACCACATCGAAGCCCACGTCCACGGCCCGCTCCGGCTCGCCGCCGACGTCGAGGCGCTCGTGCTGGACCCGGCGTTCCGGGGCACCGACGTCGAGGCGGCGTCCGCCGGCCTGCCGTTTCCCACGTACTGGCACCACGGCTTCCGGCTGCCGGTCGAGGTCCTGGCCGAGCACGCCGATTACCGGGGCGAGGACGTCGTGCGGGCCGGCAAGGAGATCGCCCAGGACGGCTTGCTCGACGCGCGCGTCATCGGTGACGCCGTCCGCGCCGGCCGGTACGACCCCCAGGTGCTCAAGCGTGTCTGGCACTGCACCGCGCGGTTCGGGCTACGCGGCGACGCCGGCGGGTAGCAGCGCCTCGGCCAGCCGGCGCCAGTGCGGCATGGCCGAGTGGCCCGGCTCGATCCCGATGACCTGGACGCCCACGTGGTCGGCGCCCGCGTCGAGGTGTGCGTGCAGCTTGCCGGTGATCGTGTCGAGGTCGCCCCAGAACACCAGGTCGTCGACGAGCCGGTCGCTGCCGCGGCCGCCGTCGATGTCCGCTTCGGTGTAGCCGAGGCGGCGGAACTTGGCGACGTTGTACTGCGAGGTGAGGTACATGTGCAGGTGGCCGCGGGCGATCTCCCGCGCCTTGGCCGCGTCGGTTTCGAAGAGCACGGCGTGCTCGACCCCGAGGAACGGACCGGCGCCCAGCACTTCCCGCGCTTGGGCGGTGTGCTCCGGCGTCACGTGGTAGGTGTGCGCACCCGCGGACCGGTCCCGGGCCAGCTCCAGCATCTTCGGGCCGTACGCGGCGAGCAGGCGCCGGATGGGCGCTCGCGGCTCGGGGTTGCCGCTCGTGATGGCATCCAGGTCGTCGAGGTAGTCGTTCATCGCCCGCAGGGGCTTCGCACCGGGCTTTCCGGCGCCGAAGCCGAGGCCGAGCAGGTGGCGGTCCGGGTAGGCGTCGGCCAGCAGCAGGGCCGCGCCGCGGGTCCAGCGCGGCCCCCGCGACCAGATCTGCGCGATCCCGTTGACGACGGTGAGGCGTTCGGTGGCCGCCAGCAGGAACCCGGCGTGCGTCAGGGCCTCCCGGCCGTCGCTTTCCGGGATCCAGACCGCCGGCCAGCCGAGTTCTTCCAGCTCCTGCACGGAGTCGCGGATCAGGCCGGCCGGCTGCTCTTCGAAGTCGAACGTCCAGATCCCGTAGCGGCCGAGCCGCATGTTCTCGATCATACCCATAAATCGAAGTATCGCAGATTTGCGATATGAGTCAATCGGGTGTCCGCCGGGGCGGGGGAGGGGGGCGGTCAGAGGGTGTGGCCGAGCACCGCGACGAACTCGGCGATCCGGGCTTCGTCGCGCTTGTAGTGCGTCCACTTGCCGACGCGGGTCGCGCGCACCAGGCCGGCGCGCTGCAGCTCGGCCATGTACGCCGAGACGGTCGACTGCGCGAGCCCCGTCTTCTCCTGGATGTGGCTCACGCAGACCCCGACCTCGACCGGGTCGGCGATGGCGCGCTCCACGGGGAAGTGCCGGCCCGGCTCCCGCAGCCACCGCAGCACCTGCAGCCGCACGGGGTTCGCGAGCGCCTTGAAGACGTCGAGCAGGTGCTCGACGTCCGGCTGGGATTCGGCGCGTGTCGTCATGGCTGGTACCGAGTATATCGACGTATAACGACCTATACTCACTGGCCGTGAGCGAAGAAACCCGCCGCCCCCGCGCGCCGATCACCGAGTCCGACGTCCTGGCCTGGCTGGAGACGACGGCCGCCGCCGTCCAGGCGGGGGAGGTGAACGCGCAGGAGCTCATCGACATCCTCGGGGAGCTCCGCCGCGCCTCGGCCGCTTGTGCCGACGCGTCCGACTGGGCCCTGCTGGCCGCGCGCGAAGGCGGCGCGAGCCTCCGCCAGATCGCGCCGGTCTTCGGCAAGGGGTACGTCCGGGCCCCGGCCGCGCGCCTCGAAAAGCTCCACCGCCAAGCCCAGAACGCCGACCAGTGGCTGGCGATCCTCCGGCACAAGCAGACCGCGTGAACCGCATCGCGCTCGGCCTCGCCGCACTGGGCCGCCCCGCCTACATCAATCTGGGCCGCGAGGGCGCGCTGCCGCCGGAACGGGACGTCGAGTCCATGCGCGCCGCGACCTTCGCGGTGCTCGACGACGCCTACGCCGCGGGGATCCGGCACGTCGACGTCGCCCGCTCGTACGGGCGCTCGGAGGAGTTCCTGGCCGGCTGGCTCGCCGAGCGCGGGCACACCGGCGTCGAGGTCTCCAGCAAGTGGGGCTACGCGTACGTGGGGGACTGGCGGCTCGACGCCGACGTGCACGAGGTGAAGGAGCACTCGGCGGCGCGCTTCGCCGGCCAATGGGCGGAAACCCTGGCGCTGCTGGGGGATCGGGTCGGCCTCTACCAGGTGCATTCGCTCACTGTGGACAGTCCGCTGTTCACCGACGAGCCGCTGCTCGAGGCGCTGGCCGAGCTTTCCGCGAACGGTGTCGCGGTCGGGTTCTCGACGTCCGGGCCGGCGCAGGCGGCCGCGATCGAGCGGGCGTTCGCGCTGGAAGTGGCGGGGCGGCCGGTGTTCTCGGCGGTGCAGTCGACGTGGAACGTCCTGGAACCGTCGGCCGGGCCGGCGCTGGCCGCGGCGCACGCGGCCGGGAAACGCGTGCTGGTCAAGGAAACCCTCGCCAACGGCAGGCTCGCGGTGGAGGCTCCCGAGGCGCTGCGGGAGATCGCGGCGGTGCACGGGGCCGGGCCGGACGCGGTGGCCGTCGCCGCGGTGCTGGCGCGGGAGTGGGCCGGCACGGCCGTCCTCGGCCCGGCGAGCCCGGCGCAGCTGGCGGCGAACCTGCGGGCCACCACGCTTTCGCTGAGCACGGACGAGGAAGCCGCGCTGGCGGGTCTCGCGGAAAATCCGGAGGAGTACTGGCGACACCGGTCCTCCCTCGGGTGGGACTGAGCCGCTGCACTACTCTGCGCAGGCACACGCACACGACAGGAGGCCGGAGCAAGTGCGTCATCGTCAGGTGCTCGCCCTCGCCGCGGTCGCGTTCGTCGGCCTCACGGGCTGCGACGGGCCCGACCCGAACAACCTCGAGACGTACTACGACGATCCGGCCTCCACATCGGCACCGGCGTCGGTCACCGAAGCGCCGGTGAGCCCCGCGAAGGCGGCTCCCGCGGCACCGGTGGCGCCCGACCTGGGCCTGCTCGCGGAGCGGGCGTTGCTGTCCGATGCGGACGTCGCCGAGGAAGGCGTGCAACGGGGTTCCAGCGAGGTTTCGGGCTGCCTGACCGGCAGCGTGTCGGCGAGCAGCCGGACCGCGTCCTGGCAGTACCCCAGCGGTTCGGTGCTGCGCCACCGCGTCGCGGCGTACCCGGACGAGGCGGCCGCCCAGGCCGTCGCGAACGCGGACTGCGCGGGCAAGACGGTGAGCGTCCCGGCGCAGGCCGGGGTGGACCGCCAGCAGGCCTGGTGCGAGGGCAAGACGTGCACGGTGTTGCTGGCGAAGGGAAAGCTCGTGTCCGGGCTGACCGTGTCGGCGAGCACCGAGGCGCGGGCCGTGGACGCGGCCGAGCGGCTGCTGCCCGCGATGGCGGCGAAGCTCGCGGCTCAGCCGTAACGGCGGAACCACTCCTGGACGCCTTCGCGGCCGTCGGGGATGAAGGGGAGTTCGGGTGCCGGGTCGTCGATCCAGGCGCGCAGCTCTTCCAGGGGGATCCAGCGGCCTTCGGCGATCTCTTCGGCCTGGTGGTGGATCGGGCCGTCCCAGCGGACTTCGAAGGCGAAGTTGTGGCAGCGGTTGCGGCCGTCGTCGTAGACCTTGGTGAACAGCGGAACGGGTTCCACCTCGTGGACGCCCAGCTCTTCGGCCAGTTCGCGGCGGGCACACTCGGCCGGTGACTCGCCCGCGGCGACCACGCCGCCGGCCCAGCAGTCCCAGGTGGACGGGAACACGTCCTTCGTGGCGGTGCGCAGGTGCACGTAGACGGCCTTGCCGTCACCCGAACGGACCAGCACGACGCCGGCGGCGTGCCACAGGCCCTCGGCGCGGACCCGGGAGCGGGTGGTCGTGCCGACGGCGGAGCCGGCCTGGTCATAGAGCGCAACGAGTTCGTCACTGCCTGGCATGGGTGCATCGTTCCACTAGGACGACCCCGTAGGGTGGTGGACATGCGGCGGATCATGGGAACCGAAGTCGAGTACGGCATCTCCGTGCCGGGCGACGCGACGGCGAACCCGGTACTCACCTCGACCCAGGTCGTGCTGGCCTACGCGGCCGCGGCCGACATCCCGCGCGCCCGGCGGGCGCGGTGGGACTACGAGGTGGAGTCCCCGCTGCGGGACGCGCGCGGGTTCGACCTGACCGGGCCCGGCGGGCCGGGGCACGACCCGGACGTCGAGGACCTGGGGGCGGCCAACGTCATCCTGACCAACGGGGCGCGGTTGTACGTCGACCACGCGCACCCGGAGTACTCGGCGCCCGAGGTGACGAACGCGCGCGACGCGGTCATCTGGGACAAGGCGGGCGAACGGGTGATGGAGGAGGCCGCGCTGAAGGCGGCGTCCGTGCCCGGCCAGCCGCAGTTGCAGCTGTACAAGAACAACGTCGACGGCAAGGGCGCGAGCTACGGCACGCACGAGAACTACCTGTGCGCGCGCTCGACGCCGTTCACCGCGATCATCGCCGGGCTGACCCCGTTCTTCGTGTCGCGGCAGGTGGTGACCGGGTCGGGCCGGGTCGGGATCGGCCAGCAGAGCGAGGAAGCCGGGTTCCAGCTCTCCCAGCGTGCGGACTACATCGAGGTCGAGGTCGGCCTGGAGACGACGCTCAAGCGCGGGATCATCAACACCCGGGACGAGCCGCACGCGGACGCGGACAAGTACCGGCGGCTGCACGTCATCATCGGTGACGCGAACATGTCGGAGTACTCGACGTACCTGAAGGTCGGGACGACGGCGCTGATCCTCGACCTGATCGAGTCGGGCATCCGGTTCGACGACCTGAAGCTGGACGAGCCGGTGCGCGCGGTGCACCAGATCAGCCACGACCCGACGCTGAAGGTGCAGGTGGCGCTGGCGAACGGGAAGAAGTACACCGGGCTGGACCTGCAGTTCGCCTACCACGAGATCGCCTCGCAGAACCTGGAGCGCACCGGCGCGGACCAGGCGTCGAAGGAGGTCCTGCGGGTCTGGGGCGAGGTCCTGGACGCGCTGGCGCGCGACCCGCAGGAGTGCGCGGACCGGCTGGACTGGCCGGCGAAGCTGCGCCTGCTCGAGGGCTACCGGCAGCGGGACAACCTGGCCTGGGGCGCGCCGCGGCTGCGGCTGGTCGACCTGCAGTATTCGGACGTGCGGCTGGCGAAGGGCCTGTACAACCGGCTCGTGACGCGCGGGTCGATGAAGCGCTTGGTGACCGAGGAAGAGGTGCTGGCCGCGGTGACGACGCCGCCGTCGGACACGCGGGCCTACTTCCGGGGCCGGGCGCTGGAGAAGTACGCGACCTCGATCGCGGCGGCCTCGTGGGATTCGGTCATCTTCGACGTCGGCAAGGAGTCGCTGGTGCGGATCCCCACGCTGGAGCCGCTGCGGGGGACGAAGGCGCACGTCGGCAAGCTGCTGGACGAGTCGGCGACGGCCGAAGACCTGGTGGAGGCGCTCACCGGTTCGGACTAGGCGGGACGCACCAGCGATCGCGGCGTGACCCCGAATGTCGGGGCCGCTGGGTAGGCTAGGAAACATCAGCCACACCGGGAGGCGAGATGGCCCAGGAAAAGATCGAAAAGCACGGCGGCGGCGACTCTGACGAGGAGTTCGACGACACCGGCGCGGCGGGTCAGGAGCGGCGCGAGAAGCTCGGCGAGGACGTCGACACGATCCTCGACGAGATCGACGACGTGCTCGAGGAGAACGCCGAGGACTTCGTCCGGGCCTATGTGCAGAAGGGCGGCGAGTAGCCGCTCGGGGCGCTGCGCCCCAGCCGACCGTTCAGCCGGCGGCCGGGGTTCCGCGTGGTGGTGACCGTGGCCGGCAGGCCCCGTGTCTCCCGGCGCGGAGCCTGCCGGCCCGCACAGATGGGATTTTTGAGCACGTATGGACAACACCAGGGGCATCTCGGGTCCCGCTCTGCCGGGGGCCTACTTCTCGTCGGCGACGTCGTCGTTTTCGGACTTCCTGCGGGTGCAGGCACCCGAACTGCTTCCGGAACGCCGGATGTCCGGTGGTGCGGCGGATCTGGGCGTGCCGCACGGGACGACGATCGTCGCGCTGACCTTCGCGGGCGGCGTGCTGATCGCGGGTGACCGGCGGGCGACGTCGGGGAACCTGATCGCGAGCCGCGACATCGAGAAGGTGCACGTCACCGACGAGTACTCGGCGGTGGGCATCGCGGGCACGGCCGGGCTGGCCGTGGAGATGGTGCGGCTGTACGCGGTGGAGCTGGCGCACTACGAGAAGATCGAGGGCGTTTCGCTGTCGCTGGACGGCAAGACGAACAAGCTGGCCGGGATGGTCAAGGCGAACCTCGAGATGGCGATGGCCGGGCTGGCCGCGATCCCGCTGTTCGTCGGGTACGACCTGGAAGCCGAGGACGCGAAGCACGCGGGCCGGATCGTGTCGTACGACGCCGCGGGCGGGCGCTACGAGGAGAACGGCGGCTACGCGGGCATCGGCTCGGGTTCGCTGTTCGCGAAATCCGCATTGAAGAAGCTGCACGACCCGGACGCCGACGTCGAAGGCGCCACGCGAGTGGCTGTCGAGGCGCTGTACGACGCGGCGGACGACGACACCGCCTCGGGCGGGCCCGACCTGGTGCGCCGGATCTTCCCGAGCGTCGTCACGATCACGGCGGAGCACGGGGCCGTGCAGCTGCCCGAATCGGAGACGGCCGCGGTCGCGGAGGCCGTGGTGGCCGGGCGCATCGAGCGCCAGCAGAGCCGGCTCTCCTGAAACGCCGGACGGGACCAGTGAACGCTGAAACACCGAAAGACCTGGAGCGCACACCGTGACGATGCCGTTGTATGCCTCTCCCGAGCAGCTGATGCGGGAGCGTTCCGAGCTGGCGCGCAAGGGCATCGCGCGCGGCCGGAGCGTGGTGGTGCTGAAGTACGCGGGCGGCGTGCTGTTCGTGGCGGAGAACCCGTCGGCGACGCTGCACAAGGTGTCCGAGATCTACGACCGGATCGGGTTCGCCGCCGTCGGGCGCTACAGCGAGTTCGAGAACCTGCGGGTGGCCGGCATCCGGCACGCGGATCTCAAGGGGTACCAGTACGACCGGCGTGACGTCAGCGCGCGGGCGCTGGCGAACGCGTACGCGGCGACGCTGGGCAGTATCTTCACCGAACAGCTGAAGCCGTTCGAGGTCGAGGTCTGCGTGGCGGAGGTCGGGGCGAGCGCGGCGGAGGACCAGCTGTACCGGCTGACCTACGACGGGTCGATCTTCGACGAGCCGCAGTACATCGTGATGGGCGGTCAGAACGAGAAGATCGCGGCGAAGCTGAAGGAGACGTTCGAGGACGGCCTGGACCTGCAGGCCGCGCTGGGGCTGGCGGTGGCCGCGCTGCGGACGCCGACCCAGCCGTCGACCTCCTCGACGACGTCTTCGTCGTCTTCCTCGGCGTCGTCGTCCGCTTCTTCGTCCGCGGCGAACGGCAACGGCGAGACCGACCCGCCGATCAAGCTGGAGGTGGCGGTGCTGGACCGCGACCGCCCGCGGCGCTCGTTCCGCCGTCTGACGGGCACGGCGCTGGATTCGCTGCTGCCGGTGCCGGACCCGCAGGGCGAGGAGCCGGAGAGCAAGCCGGAAGGCGAGTAGGACTTCGCGAAGGCGGGGGCGTGGTCGATGACCGCGCCCCCGCCTTCGTCATGCGGGCCGGCGGGCGAAGGCGAGCAGGTGCGCGCTTGCGTCGATGAGCCGCGGGTCCCGCTCGACGATCCGGGCGGCGCGCAGCGCGGGTTCGGCGAGCTCGTCGAACCGGGAAAGGCCGGCGGAGTCGAGCGCGGGCCACGAAGGCCCTTCGACGCCGAAGACGGCGGTGCCGGTGAAGCCCGCGGCGGCGACTTCGTCGTGAAGTTCGGTCGCCGTGTGCCAGTGCGTGGGGACGAAGCCGGCGTGGCCGTCGTAGGCACCAGTCTCGATGACCGCGCGGACCGGGTCCACGCGGCCGGGCGTGAGCGTGCCGGCGGCGCCGGTCTCCAGCAGCGAGAGGTACCGGCTGATCCCCGCGGCGGCGAGCAGGCCACCCGGACGCAGCACGCGCCGGGCTTCGGCGAGAGCCCGAGCCCGGTCGGCTGCTTCGACGAGGTGGTAGAGCGGGCCGAGCAGCAGGACGGCGTCGTAGGAGGCATCTGCCGCCTCGAGGTCGCGCGCGTCGCCGGCCGAGGCCGTGACGCCGGGCAGTGTCGCCGCCCGGGCGACGTGGGCCGGGACGACGTCGACGAGGTGGACGGGGTGCCCGTCGGCCGCGAGCCAGGCCGCGTGGACACCGGTGCCGCCGCCGACGTCGAGAACGCGTTCGTGGCCGGGCAAGAAGCGCTGGAGCAGTTCTCGGGTGCGCAGGTACTCGAGGCGGCCGTGCGGGGTGCGGTCGAGCCGGCTGTCTTCGGCGGGGCCGGTGGCGTAGTGCGTCGCGAGGTCCATGCTCCAGGATCGCGTGCGCCACAACCGGATTTCAGGTGGCGCCGGGACCGAAGAGGCCGTCGAACCGGGCTTTCGCCCGCCGCCGGAGCAGGACTAGTACCGCGGTGAGCACCAAGACCAGGGAGACGGTTCCGCCGAGCACCCACCACGGCCAGGTCGGCGGGGTGTGCCCGGTGACGACGACCGTGTTCCCGCCGGGCACCGCGGTGATGTCCGCCGGGGTGAGCACCAGGTCCTCGGCGGTGAGCAGGTCGTTGTGGGCCCGTAAGTCCGCCAGGTCGGTGTAGCCGCGTCCGGTCTTGTCCACGGCCACGGATTTCCCGGGGCCGCGCACCACGTAGAGGGTGAGGAGTTCGAGCGTGCCGCGCTCGTGCTTGACGAGCAGCGACCGGGCGTAGAGGTCGCCGTCGCCGGCCGTGCGGCGGACTTCGTCGGTCAGGTCGCACTTGTCGGAAGGGTAGGGACCGTGCTGGTCGCGGGCGCCGCACCGGAACGTCGCCAGCAGCGCACCGAAGAGCCGTCCGCCGGGGTAGTTGGCGAAGAGGTACTGCGCTCGCTCCGCGCTCGACCCGGTCTTGGTGAACCGATCGTTCTTCACCGACGTCGACCGGGCGTACTCGTCGAGCAGGGCCGCTGTGGACGGGAGCGGGTCCGGCGGCCCGCACGCGGAGAGGGCCAGGGTCGCCGTCACGGCGAGGACCAGGGAACCGAGGCGCACCCGGCGACCGTAGCCGGGGCTCCCGGGGACCCGTCCCGGGTTCAGGAGGTCGTGGGGGAGGCCCGGAAGTTCTGGTCGGCGAAGGCGAGCAGGTACGGCAGCGTCGCCCGGGCGGTGTGCCACGTGTGGTTGAAACCGCGTTCGGCGTGGACGACCGCTTCCTGGCCGCGGGCGTGGAGGGCGTCGGCGATCCGGTGGGCCGTCGTGACGTCGGTGGGCGCTCCGGTGCCGACCGCGAGCATCACCGAGATCGGCGCCGGGAAGGGCATGGTCGGCAGGTAGCGGCGCGGGGTGTTGGCGGCGATGGCCGCCCGGTTGCCGTCGAGGACGCCGACGGAGTCGTTGAGGTCGTCGTAGGGGAGGGCGATCAGCAGGGTGCCGAACTCGTCGACGTGGTGCAGGCCGATGTTGAGCGCCCCGAAGCCGCCGCCGGACATGCCGCCCAGCGCCCGGTGGCCGCGGTCGGCGATGGTGCGGTAGCGCTGGTCGATCGCCGGGACGACCGTACGGGCGAGGTACGTCTCCAGCTGCGGGCCGCCGGGGACGTCGAGGCATTCCCAGTCGGTGGCGGGGTTTCCGGCGGTCAGGTCGACGCTGACCACGATCATCGGCGCGATCACGCCGGCCTGCTGCAGTGCGAGCAGGGTGCCCGGGGCGTCGCCGGAGGTCAGCCAGTCGCGGGGGCCGCCGAACGGGTAGCCGTGGATCAGGTAGACGACCGGGTAGCGGCGGGCCGCGGTCGCGTCGTACCCGGGCGGCAGGACGACGTAGTTGCTGCCGGACGGGACACCGTGCGCCGGATCGGGCAGGTTCACGACGTCGATCCGCTGGCCGGCGGCCGCGGTACCGGCGCCGGGGTGCGGCGAGGACGGGGCTTCCTTGTCGTCGTCGAGCAGGCGGCCGGCGAGGTTGACGACGCCGGGGCCGCGTTGCAGCAGGCGGGCGAGGTCGTCGGAGGTGCGGACGTACCCGACGTAGCTGTTCAGGGCAGTGACTGCCGCGAGCAGCAGCAGGACGCCGAAGGCGGTGAAGCCCCAGCGGCGCACCCGGCGCCGGTGCCACAACGCGAAGACGGCGGCGAGGACCGCGACGGCGGCCGAGGCGAGGGCGAGCCAGATGAGCGGGGACTCGAACGAGCCGAGATCCCGGGCGCGCGCGGTGACGTCACCGGGCAGCACCGGGTCGGTGGCGGCCCGGTGGATGCCGCTCGCCAGGCCGTGCCCGCCCATGTTCGATCCCCGCTCGTCCCCTGGCCGCGGGCACGATCGCCCGCATCTCGATCAAGACGCTAGCCAGGGACGGCTGTGGGTTCGTTGAGAGAAAGTAAAGAAAGGTCAAAGACGGTAGATGGTCAGGGCGCTGGGCCGGGACCGGAAGCGGAACCGGTTGCCGAGCGGGCCGACCTCGCCGTCGGTGGCGACGCGCCGGTGACCGTCCAGCAGCTCGACGTCCAGCTCCGCCACGTCGAGCTCCTGGTAGACGTGGCTGGCCGCGAGGCTGCGGGTGACCATCGCCAGCAGGAACCGGGCCCGCGAGTACGGCAGGTCGGCACGCAGGTAGCGGACGTCGAGCAGGCCGGTGTCGAGCGCGGGCCGCCGGCTGGGCGCGAACCCCTTCGGCGCGTACGTGCCGTTGCCGACGAACAGCAGCCAGACCTGGGTGAGCTTGCCGTTGAGCCGCACGGTCAGCGGCTTGGCGTGCCGCAGCGACCGGGTCAGCGCGATCGCGGCCGAGGGCCACTTGGGGTGCTTTTCCTGCAGCTTTTCGCGCAGGCGGACCATCTCCGGGTAGCCGCCGAGGCTGGCGGTGTTGACGAACCAGCGGTGCGCCGTGCCGCCGTCGCCCTCCTTGATCTCGACCTCGCCGAGGTCGATGCCGACAGCGTTGCCGATCTCGGTCGCCGCGTCCGCGTCGGGCATGGAGCTGACCCCGACGTCGCGGGCGAAGTGGTTGAGCGTGCCCGCCGGGATCAGCGCCAGCGGCAGGTCGCGCTCCGCGGCGACCGCGGCGACCGCGGCCACGGTGCCGTCACCGCCCGCGACGCCGAGCGCGCGGATCGTCCCGCGGGCGTCGATCTCGCTTTCGAGCTGGGCGATCAGGTCCTGGCCGGGGTCCGGGTGGAGGATCTCGGCCTTGGGCCAGGCGTGCCGGGCGTCCTCGGTCGGGTCCTGGCCGTCGATGCCGGACTTCGGGTTGACCAGCACGAGCATGTCGTCGCCGTCGACCATCTCGGGCGCGTCCGCGTCGTGGGCGGTGCGGGCCGGGACGTCGTCGTGCAGCGGCCACCAGTGCCGGGTCGCCAGGCCCACGCCGACCCCGATGCTCAGGCCGACGCCGACGTCGGAGGGCCAGTGGACGCCGGTGTGGACGCGCGAGTAGGCGACGGCGAGCGCGAGGGGGGCCACGGCCAGACCGGCGCGCGGCGACTCCATCGCCACCGCGGTCACGAAGGCCGCGGCCGAGGCGGAATGGCCGGACGGGAACGACGACGAAGTCGGGCGTTTCCGCAGGCGGCGGTGCATGGGCACCTCCTCCTCGGCCGGACGGCGGCGGGGGAACAGCGGCTTGCCGATCAGGTTCGCCACGGCGCTGGCCCCGGCGATCGCGACGACCCCGCGCAGCGCGGCCCGCCGCGTGGGGCCCTTCTGGGCCGCCAGCAGCGCCGCCACGCCCCACCAGAGGCGTGACTTGTTCGCCGATCTCGACAGCGCCATCAGCGCGTCGTCGGCCTTCGTGGCCGGGAGGGCGGCACTGCGCCGCATGAGAGCCCGGTCGGTGCGCCCGACCCGCCGGAAGGCCTGGATGAGCTGGTGTGACAAGGAGTCGCCTTCCCCAAGTAGTCAAGAGCAGTGCTCCAATCGTGCCTGAATCGGGGGGTTTTCACCGTCTGTGGCACACCGGGGGCGTGTCGACGCCCGAACGGCGCACCGTCGAAGGGGGTCCAGCGCCTACTCTGGTGGCATGCAGCGGCGGATCTTTGGCATCGAGACCGAGTTCGGGGTCACGTGCACCTTCCACGGACAGCGCAGGCTCTCGCCCGACGAGGTGGCGCGCTACCTGTTCCGGCGAGTCGTCTCGTGGGGACGCTCATCGAACGTCTTCCTGTCGAACGGCTCACGGCTCTACCTGGACGTCGGCTCGCACCCCGAGTACGCGACGGCCGAGTGCGACGACCTCGTCCAGCTGGTCACGCACGACAAGGCAGGCGAGCGGATCCTCGAGGACCTGCTGGTCGACGCCGAGCGGCGGCTGGCCGACGAGGGCATCGGCGGCGACATCTTCCTGTTCAAGAACAACACCGACTCCGCGGGCAACTCCTACGGCTGTCACGAGAACTACCTGGTGACCCGCGCGGGTGAGTTCTCCCGGATCGCCGACGTGCTGCTGCCGTTCCTGGTGACCCGGCAGCTCATCTGCGGCGCCGGCAAGGTGCTGCAGACCCCGCGCGGCGCGGTCTACTGCCTGTCCCAGCGTGCGGAACACATCTGGGAGGGCGTCTCGAGCGCGACCACCCGCTCGCGGCCCATCATCAACACCCGTGACGAGCCGCACGCCGACGCCGAGCGATACCGGCGCCTGCACGTCATCGTGGGCGACTCGAACATGGCCGAGCCGACGACCATGCTCAAGGTCGGCTCGGCGAACCTGGTGCTCGAGATGATCGAGGCCGGCGTCCAGTTCCGCGACTTCACCCTGGACAACCCGATCCGGGCGATCCGCGAGATCAGCCACGACCTCACCGGCCGCCGCCAGGTGCGGCTGGCCGGCGGGCGCGAGGCCTCGGCGCTGGACATCCAGCGCGAGTACTACGCCCGCGCCGTGCAGCACCTCAAGGACAACGGCACGACGCCGGCGAACGAGCGGGTCATCGAGCTGTGGGGCCGGGCCCTCGACGCCGTCGAGCAGCAGGACTTCGGCAAGATCGACACCGAGATCGACTGGGCGATCAAGCACCGGCTGGTCGAGCGCTACCGGCACAAGCACGACCTGGACCTGTCCAGCCCGCGGATCGCGCAGCTCGACCTGGCCTACCACGACATCCGCCGCGGCCGGGGCATCTTCGACCTGCTCCAGCGCAAGGGCCTGGTCCGCCGGGTCACCGACGACGGCGAGATCGAGGCCGCCAAGGACACCCCGCCGCAGACGACCCGGGCGAAGCTGCGCGGCGACTTCATCGCCGCCGCCCAGGCCGCCGGGCGCGACTTCACGGTCGACTGGGTGCACCTGAAGCTGAACGACCAGGCCCAGCGCACGGTCCTGTGCAAGGATCCGTTCCGCTCGGTCGACGAGCGCGTGGAACGCCTGATCAGCTCGCTCTGACCTTGATGCCGTGAAGGGCACCTTCAGGGACGCGATGTCCCCGAAGGTGCCCTTCACGGCGTCCGACACTACGAAAGTAGCTGGACCGGTGCGGCAGGATCGCCCCATGCGTGTGCTGCGTGCGGTGCTCCTGGTCCTGGCTCTCCTGCTGTCCCTGGCGGTTCCGGCGGCCGCCTCCGGGCACCTGCCGAAGTGGGAGCCGACGCCCACCGGCGTCACCGCCCAGTTCCGCGGCCTGTCCGCGGTCAGCGCCCGCGTCGCGTGGGTCAGCGGCACGAAGGGCACCGTCCTGCGCACCACCGACGGCGGCGCGAGCTGGAAGTCCGTCGGCCCGCCCGGCGCGGAAACGCTCGAGCTTCGCGACATCGAGGCCTTCGACGCCGACCACGCCGTGACGCTCTCGATCGGCCCGGGCACCGACTCACGCGTCTACCGGACCGACGACGGCGGCGCGCACTGGCGTCAGACGTTCCAGAACACGGACGCGGCGGCGTTCTACGACTGCCTCGCCTTCTTCGACCCGTGGCGCGGGCTCGCGATGAGCGACCCCGTCGACGGGAAGTTCCGCGTCCAGGCCACCTTCGACGGCGGCCGCAGCTGGCGCCAGGTGCCCGACAGCGGCTTCCCGCCCGCGCTGCCCGGCGAGGCCGGGTTCGCCGCCAGCGGGCAGTGCATCACCACTTCGGGCCCGTTCGACGCCTGGCTCGCGACCGGCGGCGGCGCGACCGCCCGCGTCCTGCACTCCGGCGACGGCGGCCGCCACTGGACCGCCTCCGACACGCCGTTGCCGAGCAGCCCGTCCGCCGGCGTGTTCGCCGTCGCCTTCCGGAGCCCGGCGCAGGGGATCGCGATCGGCGGCGACTACGCGAACCCCACCGCACCCGGCCCGGCCGTCGCGCTGACCCAGGACCGCGGCCGCACCTGGCGCACCCCGGGGCAGTACCCCGCCGGGTACCGCTCCGGGCTGGCCTGGCGCGGCGGGAGCGTCATCGCCGTCGGCACGGGCGGCAGCGACTACAGCCCGGACGGCGGCCGGCACTGGACGTCGTTCGACACCGGCAGCTTCGACAGCGTCGACTGCGCCGGTGCGGCCTGCTGGGCCAGCGGCGCCCAGGGCCGCGTGGCCCGCCTGAGCCGCTAGAGCGCCTGACCGGTCGGGCGGACCATGATCTCGTTGACGTCGACCGACGGTGGCTGCGACAGCGCGTAGAGCACGGCGCGGGCGATGTCGTCCGCTTCCAGCTTCGGCTTCTTGCGCTGGTTGTCGTCGAGGATGTCGGTGTCGGTGATGCCGGGGTTGATCAGCGTGACGCGCACGCCGGTGCCGACGGCTTCCTCGCGGATCGCGCCGGCCATCCCGGTCACCGCCCACTTCGTCACCGAGTACAGGCTGGAGTTGCGGATGTAGCGGCCGGCGACCGAGCCGGTGA
Source organism: Amycolatopsis ponsaeliensis (assembly GCF_030182635.1). Classification (NCBI taxonomy): domain Bacteria; kingdom Bacillati; phylum Actinomycetota; class Actinomycetes; order Pseudonocardiales; family Pseudonocardiaceae; genus Amycolatopsis; species Amycolatopsis ponsaeliensis. The sequence continues at coordinate 183,526 of NZ_JAPZLD010000018.1, read as the reverse complement.
TCAGCAGGTGCCCGGCGGACTCCCGCAGCGCGGGCAGGGCGGCCCGGGCGGTGTAGGCCGCGCCGAGGACGTTGGTGCGGACCATCTCCTCCCACGCCCGCGGGTCCGGGTCGTCGTCGCCGAAGAACGAGGTCCCGACGCCGATCCCGGCGTTGGCGAAGGCCGCGTCGAGCCGCCCGAACCGTTCGACGGCCTGGGCGACGGCACTGGAGATGCTCGGCCAGTCGCCGACGTCGGCGCCGAGCGCGATCGCCCGGTCTTCGCCGAGTTCGGCGGCGAGGCCGGCGACGGAGCCGGCCTGGCGGGCCACGAGGGCGACCTTGAACCCGGAGGCGGCGGCCAGCCGCGCGGTGGCGGCGCCGAGGCCGCGCGAGGCACCGGTGATGAGAAGAACGCGATCATCCATAACGCCCAGGCTAGGGAGAATTCACGGCGTCAGCACGAGCCGGCCGCGCAACCCGCCCGCGGCCAGCCGTTCGTGGGCTTCGGCGGCCCGCGCCAGCGGCAGCACGCCGGCGACGCGCGGGCGGAGGGTGCCGGCCAGCTCGGCCAGCCGTGCGCCGTCGGCTCGGATCCAGACGGTGCGGACCCGGATCCCGCGCAGGGGGATCGGCGCGGCCCCGGCGGCGAAGGCGACGAACTCCCCGCCGCCGCGGACGGCGTCGAGCGCATCCAGGCCGAGCAGCGCGGTGTCGAGGACGGCGTCGACCCCGCCCGGGACGAGGGCTCGCACGCGCTCGGCGAGGTCCGGGCCGCGCGGGACGAACTGATCGGCACCGAAGTCCCGGACCGCGGCTTCGTCGGCTTCGGACGCGACGGCGACGACGTGCAGCTTCCGGGCGTGCGCGAGGGCGACGGCGTACCCGCCGACCGCGCCCGCCGCGCCGGTGACCAGCAGGGTTCCGGTGGTTTCGACGAGGTCGAGTGCCTGGGCGGCGGTGAGGGCGTTGAGGGGCAGGGTGGCGGCTTCGACGGGGGAGAGGCCAGGGGGCGCGGGCGCGACCGCCGAGCTGTCCAGGACGATTTGCTCGGCGTAGGCGCCGAGCGGGGTGGCGATGCGGTCGCGCAGGCCGATTACGAGGTCGCCCACGCGGAATCGGCCGGGCTGCCCGCCGGCCGGGGCAGCAGGCCCGCCGCCGGCCCGGAGTGGAACCGGTTCGCCCGGCCCGCCCGAGCTGTCTCGCTGCCCGAGCCGCGCCGACTCGCTCGGCCTGCCGAGGCTGTCGTTCTGCCGGGGTGAAGCCGGTTCGCTCGGCCTGCCCCGGCTGTCGCTCTGCAGGAGCGGAGCCGGTCCGCCCAGCCTGTCGGCCTGTTCGAGCTGCGCCGGTTCGCCCGCGCCGCTCTCGTCGGCTTCACCCACGGCCTCGACCACGCCGGCGACGTCCCAGCCCAGGCCGAGCACCTCCCGCGGCGGAATCACCCCCGCCTCCGTCAGGACCCCGGCCCGCGTCGCAACGTCGACCGGGTTGACCGCGGCCGCCGTCACGCGGATCCGCACCTGCCCCGGGCCCGGCTCCGGCACCGGGACCTCGATCGACTCCAGGACTTCCGGGCCGCCGAACCGGCGGACCACGATCGCGCGCATCTTCATCTCCTTCGCGGGGGAACTTCCCCCGCGAACGTATGGGGAGCTACTCTCCATCGGGAAGTACGCACCCGCAGGTTCCCCACGTACCAGGAGGTTCGCCCGGTGCCCACGCGCACGGCGGAACAGCTGCGGCAGGCCGAGAAAGCCGCCTACGACGCCTATCTCGCGGCCTGCCCGACCCGGAAGCTCCTCGACGAGATCGCCGGCAAGTGGGTCAGCCTGATCCTCGTCGCGCTCGGTGACGGCTCGCAGCGCTACAGCGACCTTTCGCGGCGTATCGCCGGCGTCAGCCAGAAGATGCTCACCCAGACTCTGCGGGTGCTCGAACGGGACGGCCTGGTGCGCCGCGAGGTGACCCCGTCGGTGCCCGTCCGCGTCAACTATTCCCTTACCCCGCTGGGAGAAAGCCTCCGCGCGCTGATGGCCGGGTTCAAGGACTGGGCCGAGACGAACTTCGACGCGGTGGACGCCGCCAGGACCGATTACGACGCGCGCACCCCGGACCTCACGATCGGGCCGGGCGGCGCGGGCTAGGCTCTACCGGGTGTCCACCGCACGCGCCGAACGGCTGGTCAATCTGGTGCTGGCCCTCCTGTCCACCCGGCAGTACCTCACTGCCGAGAAGATCCGCGGCATCGTGCCCGGATACGGCGACGCGGCCAGCGACGACGCCTACTTCCGGATGTTCGAGCGGGACAAGACCGAGCTGCGTGAGCTCGGCATCCCCCTGGAGACCGGCCGCAACTCCGCCTTCGACGCCATCGAGGGCTACCGCATCGCCCGCCGCGACTACGAACTCGGCGAAATCGACCTCGCCCCCGACGAAGCCGCCGCCGTCGCGCTCGCGTCCCGGCTGTGGGACTCCCCGGAGCTGACCGGGCAGGCGCAGGGCGCGCTGGTGAAGCTGCGCGCCGCCGGGCTGGAGGTCGACGACCAGGCGCCCACCGTCGTCGAGCCGCGCGTGCGTGCCGAACCCGCGTTCGGGCCGCTGCTGGCCGCGGTGCAGAACAGCCAGGCCGTGGGCTTCGAGTACCGCCGCAGCGGCTCGCCGGAACGCATCATGCGGACCCTGGAGCCGTGGGGCGTGGTGTCGTGGAAGGCCCGCTGGTACGTCGTCGGGCACGACCGCGACCGCGGCGCCACCCGCTGCTTCCGCCTCTCCCGCGTCACCGGCCAGGTGCGCCCGGTGGGCAAGCCCGGCGCGGTCCGGCGGCCCGACGGCGTCAACCTGCTGCAGCTGGTGTCGGCCACCAGCGGGAGTGCCGAGCCGGCGCCGGTCACCACCGCGCGGCTGTGGGTCGCCGACGGCCGTGCCGCCGGGGTCCGGCGCCGCGGCACCGTCCTCGGCCGCTGCACGATCGACGGCGAAGAGGGCGACCTCGTCGAGATCGGGCTCTACTTCCCGGAGTCGGCCGCCGACTGGATCACCGCGCAGGGCCCCGACGTCGTCGTGCTCGAACCCGACGTGCTGGCCAAGACCGTCCAGGACCGGCTCGAAGCCGTCGTGGCCCGGCAGGGGAGCGGCCGGTGAGCGGGTCGACCGACCGGATGCCGCGGCTGCTGGCGCTGGTGCCCTACCTGCTGGCGCGCCCGGGCATCCGCGTCGACGAGGCGGCGCACGACTTCGACGTCACGCCCAAGCAGCTGCGCAAGGACCTCGAGCTGCTGTGGATGTGCGGGCTGCCCGGCTACGGCCCCGGCGACCTGATCGACCTGTCCTTCGAGGGTGACACGATCGTCGTGACCCACGACGCCGGGATGAACCGCCCGCTGCGGCTCACCGGCGGCGAGGCCACGGCCCTGCTGGTCGCCCTGCGCGCGCTGGGCGAGACGCCGGGCGTGGTCGACGGCGACGCCGTCCGCCGCTCCATCGCCAAGATCGAGTCCGCGGCCGGGCAGGCCCAGCCCGCCGGCGTGGTCGTCGGCGGGGGAGTGCGCGAGGGCAAGAAGACCGCGCAAAACCGCGAAGAGGTCGCCGGGGCGCTGCGGGACGGGCGGGCGATGCGGATCCGCTACTACACCGCGTCCAAGGACCAGATCACCGAGCGCACGGTCGACCCGATGCGGCTGCTGATCGTGCAGTCGGTCGGCTACCTGGAGGCCTGGTGCCGCCGCGCCGAGGGCGTCCGGCTGTTCCGGCTCGACCGGATCGACGACCTGACGGTGCTCGACGAGCCGTCGCGCCCGCCGGCGCACGCCCACCCCACCGATATTTCCGAGGGGGTCTTCCGGGAGCGTCCCGACCAGCGGGAGGCGGTGCTCGTCCTCGACCCGGACGCACGCTGGGTAGCCGAGTACTACCCGTGCGAGGAGCTCGACGAGCTCGACGGCGGCCGGCTGCGGATCCGGATGCGCTACGCCGACCAGTCCTGGATGGTGCGCCTGGTGCTGGGCCTGGGCGGGGAAGCGCTGGTGGAGAGCCCGGCCGACCTCGCGTCGGACGTCGGACGCCGCGCCGCCGACGCGGTGGCCCGAGCCCGTCACCTTCCGTCAACCTGCGACCACTAGGGTGATCGACGTGCCGTACCTGCCCACCGTCGTGCTCGTCGCGATCGGCCTGCTGCTGCTCGTGCTCCTGCTGGTGCGGACCGTCAAGGTCTTGCGTGGTTTCCAGCAGACCGCAAGCATGGTGGCTACGAACACCCAGGACCGGGCGGGTCTCATCCGCGCCCGGTCGGCAGCGTTGCGCGTCGCCTTCGCGCAGCGCCGCCGGAAACCGGAAAACCAGTAACATCCCTACCAGACGCAGATAGGAGGCCATCTTGTTCGCCAACGGATTGCAAGGATGGCATTTGATCATCTTGGTGCTTCTCGTCGTGCTGCTGTTCGGGGCCAAGCGGCTTCCCGATGCGGCGCGGTCGATCGGCAAGTCCATGAAGATCTTCAAGGCCGAGACCAAGGACCTCGCGGGCGACAAGAGCGCCTCGCACGAGGACGCCGAGCCGGTCGAGACGAAGCAGATCCCGGCCACGCCCGCCCCGGCGACCCCGCCTGCCGCGACCGACCAGCAGGTCGCCGACCTGCAGCGCCAGCTCGACGAGCTGAAGAAGCAGCAGGCCGACCAGCCGCAGAAGAACGCCAGCTGACGGCTGGGCCTCACCCGGTCCCTGGTCCACGGAGCGCGCCGGTCCCGGCGTGCTCCGGCGGACTCCGACGAGAACGGAACATCCCGTGGCGGAACCCGCCTCCGGAAACGGCACCAGCCGCCGGTCGAAGCGGCGCCGGCGCAGCCGTCGCAAGAACCCCGACGGCACGATGACGCTCATCGAGCACATCTACGAGTTCCGCCGCCGCCTGGGCTTCGCGCTGCTCGCCGTGGTCATCGGCGGGATCGTCGGCTTCTTCTGGTTCAGCACCAAGGTGGGCCCGATCCCGTCGCTCGGCGAGATCGTCAAGGACCCCTACTGCGCCATCCCGCCGGATCGCCGCCTCAACGGCTACCAGGGCTGCCAGCTGCTGCAGACCGTGCCGTTCGAAGCGTTCATGATCCAGCTCAAGGTCGGCCTGGCCGCCGGCGCCGTGCTGTTCTCGCCCCTCTGGCTCTACCAGGTGTGGGCGTTCATCGCGCCCGGCCTGTACTCGAAGGAGCGCAAGTACGCGCTGACCTTCGTCGGCTTCGCGTCGGTGCTGTTCGCCGGCGGCGCAGTGCTCGCCTACATCCTCTTCCCGCACGCGCTGCAGCTGCTCATGGGCTTCGGGCAGGAAGAGTTCATCACCGCGCTGACCGCGGACAAGTACATCTCGTTCATGCTGTCGCTGCTGATCATCTTCGGGATCAGCTTCGAGCTCCCGCTGCTCGTGGTGATGCTCAACCGCGTCGGCGTGGTCAAGTACCGGCAGCTGAAGAGGTGGCGCCGCGGCATCGTGTTCGCGCTGTTCGTCTTCGCCGCCTTCGTCACCCCCGGCTCGGACCCGTTCTCGATGCTGGGCCTGGCGGGCGCGCTGACGGTGCTGTTCGAGCTGTCGATCCAGCTCGCGCGCCTGCACGACCGCAAGAAGGACCGCGAGCGCGCCGACGAGGGCTGGGACCAGCTCGACGACGACGAAGCCGCGCCGTTCAGCTACACGCCGAGCACGGCCGACGACGAGCCGTCCGCCCCGACCGCGTCCGGCGGCCGCTCGGCGACCGACGACATCACGTAGTGGGGATCCACGCCGCGCTCGCCGTGCACCCGGCTTCGGGGCACGGCGCGGCCGCCCGCATCGCCGACACCGTCGCCGAGCGGCTGCGCGCCGCCGTCGACCGCCTCGACGTGCTGGTCGCCAACTCCGTCGAGGAGTCCCGCGAGCTGATGCGGACCTCCCACGACGCCGGCCTGGACGTCCTGATCGTCCTCGGCGGCGACGGTGCGGCCCACCAGGGCGTCCAGTTCTGCGCGAACCACGACGTCGCGCTCGGGCTGGTCCCGGCGGGCACCGGCAACGACTTCGCCCGTGCCCTCGGCGTCCCCGGCGAGCCGCTGTCCGCGGTCGACGCGCTGGTGGCGGCCCTGCGCTCGGGTGCCCGGCGGCGCATCGACCTCGGCCGGGCCGGCGACACCTGGTTCGCGACCGTGCTGTGCGCGGGCTTCGACGCCAGCGTCAACGAGCGCGCCAACCGGATGCGCTGGCCGTCCGGGCCGCGCCGCTACGACCTCGCGATCCTCGCCGAGCTGGCGGCGTTCCGCTCCCGCCCGGTGGTGGTCGACACGGGCACCGAACGCCTCGAGCTCGACGCGACCCTGGTGGCCGTCGGCAACACCCGCTTCTACGGCGGCGGCGTCCCGATCTGCCCCACGGCGGACCCGGAGGACGGCGTCTTCGACGTCACGGTCGTCGGCGACGTCACCCGCCGCGGCCTCGTCCGCATGCTCCCGGGCCTGCGCACGGGCAAGCACCTCACGCACCCGGCGGTCCGCACGCTGCGCGCCCGCGAGGTGACCCTGACGGGCAACAGCTGGCCGGCCTACGCCGACGGCGAGCCGCAGGGGACCGTGCCGCTGACCGTCAGCTGCGTCCCGGGCGCGCTGACGGTCCTCGCCTAACGCTCGTAGCCGCCCGCCCGCGCCACCAGCTGCCGGAAGTGCGCCGGCGTCAGCAACTGCCCCGCGTCGGTGAAGTACACCCCGCCGCAGCGGTGGCAGAACCAGCCCTGCTCCCACACCTGCCGCGCCGCCGGCACCCCACGCCGCTGGCGCCGGAACGCCCGGACCCGGCGGACGTACAGCCACACCAGCACCCCGGCCGCGACGTACACGCACACCGCCGGCAACGAGATCACCGCGATCCCCAGCGCCTGCGCCGCCGGCCCGCCCGGCGGCGGATCGTCCACCGCCGAGAGCGGCAACGCCAGGAAACAGCTCCCGGCCAACGCCAGCACGATCACCGCCGCCACCAGGCCGCCGTTGCGGCGCGGGGGAGGGAAGGGGTCCAGCGACCGCGCCACCGCCGACACCGAAACCCCGCTGACCTGACTGCTCGTGTACAGCAGCCCGTCCCCGGTGGGCACCGCCACCGTCGGCCCCTGCCCACGGAAGAACGAATGCCCACCCTGGTAGACGGCAGGCACGTGCTGGACCTGGTCCAGCTGTCCGCAGCTCGGACACGGTTCGGTCATGCAGCCTCCGACGCCGCCGCACCCACCCCGGTTCCACCCCGTCACTCAAGTGTATAACGACCTATACGGCGGCCGACCGGCTTGATCACCCGCCGCGCCACTCGATCAAAAAGAAGCCACGACCGCGGCCGGTCACGCCGCGTGCGAACTGTCGGGGTGATGTGAAACCCTGACGAGGTGGCCAGTAGCCCTTCTCAGTCCCCGGCCGAGGCCTATGCGGCCTCCTCACGTCGAGGGAAGTACCCCCAGCTGACGCGCTTCGCCGCGGAAGCGTCCTTCGAGTTCGACGAGTTCCAGATCCGAGGGTGCGAAGCCCTCGAGGGCGGTCACGGCGTGCTCGTCTGCGCGCCGACCGGGGCGGGCAAGACGATCGTCGGCGAGTTCGCCGTGCACCTGGCGCTGGCCGAAGGCCGCAAGTGCTTCTACACCACGCCGATCAAGGCGCTGTCGAACCAGAAGTACGGCGACCTCGTGGCCCGGTACGGCCAGGACGCCGTCGGCCTGCTCACCGGCGACACGTCGATCAACGGCAACGCGCAGGTGGTCGTGATGACCACCGAGGTGCTGCGGAACATGCTCTACGCCGGGTCCTCGACGATCACCGACCTCGGTTACGTGGTCATGGACGAGGTCCACTACCTGGCCGACCGGTTCCGCGGGGCGGTGTGGGAAGAGGTGATCCTGCACCTGCCGGAGCACGTCCGCGTGGTCGGGCTGTCGGCCACGGTCAGCAACGCCGAGGAGTTCGGCGAGTGGCTGGTCGAGGTCCGCGGGGACACGACCGTCGTCGTCGACGAGCACCGGCCGGTGCCGCTCTGGCAGCACATGCTGGTCGGGAACCGGCTGCTCGACCTGTTCGCCGGCGAGGACGTCCACGCGCCCGGGGCCGAGCTGCGGATCAACCCGACCCTGCTGCGCCGCGCCGAGGAGATCGGCCGCCAGTACGCGCCCGCCGGGTTCCGCGGGCCGCGCGGGGCCCGGCGGGGTGCGCCGCGGATGCCGCGGTTCCGGCCGCCGTCGCGCGTCGACGTCGTGGAGCAGCTGGACCGGGCCGGGTTGCTGCCGGCGATCGTGTTCATCTTCTCGCGCGCCGGGTGCGATGCCGCTGTCGCGCAGTGCGTCCGGTCGGGGCTGCGGCTCAACGGGCCGGGCGAGGTCGAGGAGATCCGCCGGATCATCGAGGAGCGGACGTCGGAGCTGCCCGAGGGTGACCTGGGCGTGCTCGGCTACTGGGAGTGGCGGGAGGCGCTGGAGCGCGGGATCGCCGGGCACCACGCGGGGTTGCTGCCGGCGTTCAAGGAGACCGTCGAGGAGCTGTTCGTCCGCGGTCTGGTGAAGGCGGTGTTCGCCACCGAGACGCTCGCACTCGGGATCAACATGCCGGCCCGCACGGTCGTGCTGGAGCGGCTGGTCAAGTACAACGGCGAGGCGCACGTCGACCTGACGCCGGGGGAGTACACCCAGCTGACCGGCCGGGCCGGGCGGCGCGGCATCGACGTCGAGGGGCACGCGGTCGTCGCCTGGCAGCCCGGGGTCGACCCCAAGCAGGTCGCCGGGCTGGCTTCGACGCGGACCTACCCGCTGCGGTCCTCGTTCCGGCCCGGCTACAACATGGCGGTGAACCTCGTCGCCCAGGTGGGTGCCTCGGAGGCCCGTGAGCTGCTGGAACAGTCGTTCGCGCAGTTCCAGGCCGACCGGTCGGTGGTCGGCACGGCCCGCCGGATCGAGCGGAACAAGGAGGCCCTGAAGGGCTACACGGCCGCGGTGACCGGGGACTTCGCCGAGGTGCTCGAGTACGTGGAGCTGCGTTCGAAGATTTCGGCGCGGGAGAAGGCGTTGTCGCGGCAGAACACCTCCGTGCGCCGGGCCGGGACGGCCGAGTCGCTGGAGAAGCTCCGGAAGGGTGACGTGATCGCGGTGCCGGCGGGCCGGCGGGCGGGGCTGGCCGTGGTGGTCGACCCGGGGCTGGACCCGATCCGCGAGCCGCGTCCGGTCGTGGTGACCGAGGACCGGTGGTCGGGGCCGTTGTCGGTGGCCGACTTCCCGGCGCCGGTCGAGGCGCTGGGGCGGATCAAGCTGCCCAAGCACATCGAGCTGCGGTCGCCGAAGACGCGCCGGGACATCGCTTCGACGCTGCGCAACGCCGGGATTTCGTTGCCGGGCAGGCAGAAGCAGCGGTCCGGGGCGAACGAGGACGGTGAGCTGGCGGCACTGCGGCGGGCGCTGCGGGCGCACCCGTGCCACGGGCTGGCCGAGCGCGAGGCGAACCTGCGCTGGGTCGAGCGCTACGAACGGCTGACGGCGGAAACCCAGCAGCTGGAGCGGAAGGTCGCCGCGACGACCCACTCGCTGGCGCGGGCGTTCGACCGGATCCTGGCGTTGCTGGGCGAGCGCGGCTATCTGGCAGGGGCGCGAAGCGCCTCCGTTGAGGGTGGCGGCGGGGGCATGGATGGACTGGGACCGGAATCGGCGGGTGACGGCGAAGACCGCGTCACCGAGCACGGCCGGCGCCTGACCCGGCTCTACAGCGAGTCCGATCTGCTGGCGGCGGAGTGCATCCGCCACGGCGTGTGGAGCGGGCTCGGCCCGGCCGAACTCGCCGCCGTCGTCTCGACGCTGGTCTTCGAGGCACGCCGGGACACCGCGGGCGAGCCCCGGCTGCCCGGCGGGGCGGTGCCCGAGGCGTGGCAGGAGACGGTGAAGCTGTGGGTGGACCTCACCGAGGACGAGCGGCGGCACCGGCTCGACCGGACCCGGGAGCCGGACGCGGGGTTCGCGTGGCCGGTCTACCGCTGGGCGCGCGGCGAATCGCTGGAGAAGGTCCTCACGGCGGCCGAGGCGAACGGGCAGGAGCTGTCGGCGGGTGACTTCGTGCGCTGGTCGCGTCAGGTGATCGACCTGCTCGACCAGATCCGCGACGTCCTCGGCAAGGCCGACCCGGTCGGTGCGGCGGCGGCCGAGGCGGTGAAGGCACTGCGGCGGGGTGTCGTCGCCGCGGGTGCCGCGTGAACTCCGTGTAAGGCCTGATCGGGACGGGGCAGGCGGTGGGCGTGGACACGTGTGCTCGGCCCCCACCTGTGGTTGGATCGCCTGCAAGACCGTGTGTACGCGGCATTGCGGCGGTTTCGGGGTGGACAGCGAGATGAGCGAAGCAGGCGGAGGCAGAAGATGAGCACGCCGTATGGCGGCAACGACCCACAGCAGCCCCAGTACGGGCAGCAGCCGGGCGGCGCGTACCCGCCGAGCGGCCCGCAGGAGCAGCCGCAGTGGGGACAGCAGCCGCCTTCGTACGACCCGAACCAGCAGCCGCCGCAGTACGGGCAGCCCCAGCAGCCTCAGCAACCGCAGCAGTGGGGTCAGCAGCCCGGGGGGTACACGCCGCCGCAGCAGCCCCAGTGGGGTCAGCAGCCGCCGCCCTACGGGCAGCAGCCAGGTGGCGGATATCCGCAGAGCGGCCCGCAGGCCCAGCCGCAGTACGGGCAGCAGCCCGGCGGGGCGTACCCGCCGAGCGGGCCCCAGCAGCAGCCGCAGTACGGCCAGCAGCAACCTCAGGGCCAGTACGACTACGGCCAGCAGCAGTTCCCCGGGCAGCAGGGCGCGCCCGAAGGGGAGCAGCCGGCGAAGTCGAAGAAGGGCCTGCTGATCGGCATCGTGGTGCTGGTCGTGGTGGTGGCCGTGGTCGGCATCCTCGGGTTCGTGGCACCCGGGTTCTTCAAGACCCAGGTGTTCAACAACACCCAGATGCAGACCGATGTGCAGAAGCTGCTCACCGAGACGTACAAGATCGAGGGCGTCACCGGGGTCACCTGCCCGGCCGAGCAGAAGGTCGAGGACGGCGCGAAGTTCGAGTGCACCGCGACCATCGCGGGCAAGCCGCAGCAGATCCCCATCACGGTGAAGGGTGACGGCGGGAACTACGAGGTTTCCCCGCCCGCCACGAAGTAGCTGTGCGCACGAGGTCCGGTCGCCGCGGAATTGCGGTGGCCGGACTTCGTCGTTTCCGGAGATGATCCGGGGATGAGCGACTTCGAGATCCGGACACTGCGTGACGACGAGGTCCGCGCGGCGGGTGACCTCTTCCGCGCGAGCCTGCACGTGCCGCCGTGTGCCGACGCCGACTGGGAGCGCGTGTCCCGCGCGTACCAGCCCGGCCGGACGCTCGGTGCGTTCGACACCGGGCTCATCGGCACCGCGCGGTCCTTCGACGCCGAGCTGACGGTCCCGGGTGGGGCGAGCCTGCCGATGGCCGGGGTCACCGGGGTGGCCGTGCGCGCGGACCGGACCCGGCGGGGCGTGCTGCGGGCGTTGATGGCGGCGCAGCTGGCGGACTTCGCCACGCGCGGGATGGTGTTCGCGAGCCTGCTCGCGTCGGAGGCCCCGATCTACGGCCGGTTCGGCTACGGACTGGCCCTGCGGCACCGCACCTACAGCGTCGACCGGCACCGGGCCCGGCTGCGCCCGGACGTGCCGGCGGCGGGGGAGGTCCGGCTGCTCGAGCTGGACGAGGCCCTGGAGGTCGGTCCCGGCATCTACGAGCGCCTGGCGGGCCGGCCCGGGAGGATGTCCCGTCCGGAGGTGCTGTGGCGGCTGTACGAGGCACAGTCGCGGCGCAACCCCCAGCCGTTTCGGGCCGCCGTGCACCACGGCCCCGACGGGCCGGACGGCTTGGCGTTCTACTACGTCGAGGGTCTGCAGGCGCACCCGTGGACGAAGAACCTGCAGCTGCTGGACATGTTCGCCGGCACGCCGGCCGCGTTCGCCGGGCTGTGGCGGTTCCTGCTGGGCATCGACCTGGTCGACCGGATCGTCGCGGAGGCCCGTCCGCTCGACGAGCCGATCGAGCTGATCCTCGAAGACCACCGGACCGCCACGGTCGACCGGGTCGGCGACGAGCACTGGATCCGGCTCGTCGACGTCCCGAAGGCGCTGGCCGCCCGCGAGTACGGCAACGCCGCGCCGGTCGTCGTCGAGGTCGAGGACCCGCTGCTGCCGGCCAACGGCGGCACGTACCGGATCGGCCCCGAGGGCGCGGAACGCACCGGGGAGCCCGCGGCGCTCCGGCTCGACGTCACCACTCTCGCGATGGTCTATTTCGGCACGTGGCGGCCGTCCGCGCTGGCCGGTGCGGGCCGGATCGAGGTCCGTGACCCGAGCGTGCTGGCAGACGCCGACGCGCTCTTCGGGACCCGGGTGGCGTCGTGGAGCGGCACGCACTTCTGAGCGGCCGGCGGAAAATCGGGATGCCGTGGGCGGGGCCGGACGGCAGGATCGGCGGCATGACCGACTTCGACGTCCGCGCCGTCACCGAGGACGAGCGCCGCGCCACGCTGGACCTGCTGGGGCGTTCACTGCACACCGACCGGATCAGTGACGAATCCTGGGCGCAGTACGGGGATTCGTGGCCCGCCGCGCACAAGTTCGGCGCGTTCGACGGCGCGACCCCGATCGGGATCGCCAGCTCGTTCGACACCGAGATCGCGGTACCCGGCGGGGCGGTCCTGCCGCTCGGTGCGGTCGACGGCGTCGGGGTCCGCGCCGACCGCACCCGCCGCGGGGTGCTCACCGCGATGATGGCGGTGCAGCTGGACGACTTCGCCGCGCGCGGAATCCCCCTGGCCGCCCTGCACGCCAGCGAACCGACCATCTACGGCCGGTTCGGCTACGGCTCGGCCGCGCTCGGCAAGACCGTGTGGCTGCCCCGGCCCGCGGCGAGGCTGCACGAACGCGTCCCGGTGGCCGGCGACGTCCGGATGCTCACACCCGAGGAAGCCCTGACGGAGATTCCGGCGCTGTACCGGCGGATCGGGCTGCACCGGGCCGGGATGATCGGCCGGCCCGCCGAGTGGTGGCCGATCGCGCACGACCGGCTCGTCGGGCCGAAGGGCAGCCACGTCGTCGCCGTCCACAGTGGACCGGACGGCGACGACGGGTTCGTCCTGTACGACACGGTGGACCGCCGCACCCTGGCCTCGCCCGACGAAGGGGCCGTGCTGAAGGTCCGGGAGCTGCTGGCCGCGGACCCGGTCGCGCGCGCGGCGCTGTGGCGGTTCCTGCTGTCGATCGACCTCGTCTCCGGGGTGCGGGCCCGCTACCGCCCGGTCGACGAGCCGCTCGCCCTGCTGCTGGCCGACCACCGGCACGCCCACACCACCGACGTCGAGGACGACCTGTGGCTGCGGCCGGTCGACGTGGCCGCGGCGCTGGCCGCCCGCACCTACCGGGCGGCCGGGCCGGTGGTCCTCGCGGTGGCGGACCGGATGCTGCCGGCCAACACGGGGCACTACGAGGTCTCGCCCGACGGCGCCCGCCGCACGGACGCCGCGGCCGATCTGGCGCTCGACGCCGACACCCTCGGCATGCTCTACCTCGGGCAGTGGGGCGCGACCGCACTGGCGGAGGCCGGCCGGATCACCGTGCACGACCCGGCGGCGCTCGCCCGGGCGGACGAGCTGTTCACCACCATCGCCGCGCCGTGGTGCGGCACGTACTTCTAGACGCCGGGCAGGGCCTTGAGCAGCCGTTCGGTGGAGTTGCCGAGGTTCCACCGTTCGGTCAGCTCGGCCACGCGGTCCGGGTCGGCCGGGGTCGCGGGCACGGTGTCGGGGCGGGACTGCTCCACCGGCGCGTCGACGGCGACCCGGACCACCGTCGGCGCGACGGCCAGGTAGTCGGCGGCGTCGGCGAGCCGCAGCCGCGTCTTGAGCGGGACGCGGGGGTCGCTCGCGGCCGATGCTTCCAGGAGCGCGGCGAGGCTGCCGAACTGCGTGATCAGCTTGGCGGCGGTCTTCTCGCCGATGCCGGCGACGCCGGGCAGCCCGTCGGAGGGGTCGCCGCGCATCATGGACATGTCCGCGTACGCCGGTCCGGCGGTCTCGATCGGGAGGCTGTAGCGCTCGGCGATCTCGGCCGGGCCGAGCACCTCGGCCTTGGCCCAGCCCTTGCCGACGTAGATCACCGACGCGGGGGAGGGCTCGGTGCGCACCAGCTGGAACAGGTCGCGGTCGCCGGTGATCACCTCGACCGGGATCTTCGTCTCGCGGGTGGCCAGCGCGCCGATGACGTCGTCGGCCTCGTAGCCGGCCGCCTCCGCGGTGGCGAACCCGAACGCCTCGAGGAGGTCGAGGATGATCGGGACCTGCGGGGTGAGCGTGTCGGGCACTTCTTCGACGTCGGGGCTGGTGCCGTTCTCCTCGGCCACCCGGTGCGCCTTGTAGCTGGGCAGCAGGTCGGTGCGGAATTTCGGCCGCCAGTCCGCGTCGAGGCAGCACACCAGCCGGGCCGGGTGCCGGTCGGTGAGGATCCGCGCGATCGTGTCGGCGAACCCGCGCACGGCGTTGACCTGCGTCCCGTCGGCCGCGCGCATCGAGTCGGGCAGGGCGAAGAACGAACGGAAGTACAGGCTCGCGGAGTCGAGCAGGGCAAGGGATCCGGTCACCCGCACAGCCTGCCACGCCGGGCGGTGGCTCGGGGCAAGCCACGCGCACGCGCACCGCCGCGGCGGTGCTCGGGAGGCCGTGAACGGCACGTCAAGAGAACTGAAGCCGCGGGGGAGTGGAGCGCGTGCGCGAGCCGCGTCACCCGGCACGGCATGTCGTGGGCCCGGGCGGGCGGATCACCCGGGCCGCCCCACTAGGCTCGGCTTCATGTCGCGCCGTTCCCTCCACACGCCCGCCCCCGACGCCGCCGCCCTCCGGGCCCGCCTGGACCGCGCCCGCTCGGCCGCGGCCGCCGCGGACACCGATGCCCTGCTGATCGCGCCCGGTTCCGACCTGCGCTACCTGATCGGCCAGGCCGGCGGCTCGTTCGAGCGCCTCACCACCCTCGTCGTGCCCGCCGACGGCACCCCCGCGCTGGTCGTGCCGAAGCTGGAGGCGCCCGGGTACGCCGACGTCCCCACCGACGAGCTGGGCGTCGAGCTGGTCACCTGGGTTGACGGCGACGACCCGTACGCGCTCGTCGCGGACCGGCTCGGGAAGCCCGGCCGCGTCGCGGTCAGCGACTTCACCCCGGCCCTGCACGTCCTGGCCCTGCGGACCGCGCTCGGCGCGGCCGAGCAGACGCTGGCCGGCCCGGTGGTGCGGGAGCTGCGGATGCGCAAGGACGCCGCGGAGGTCGCGTCGCTGCGGGACGCCGGTGCGGCCATCGACCGCGTGCACGCCCGGGTCCACGAGTGGCTGCGGCCCGGCCGCACCGAGGCGGAGGTCGGCGCCGACATCGCCGCGGCCATCGTCGAGGAGGGCCACGTCCAGGCCGACTTCGTGATCGTCGGGTCCGGCCCGAACGGCGCGAGCCCGCACCACGACGTCTCCGGCCGCGTCATCGAGAAGGGTGACGTCGTGGTCGTCGACATCGGCGGCCCGCTGCCCGCCGGCTACAACTCCGACTCGACCCGCACCTACGCCGTCGGCACCCCGCGCGACGCCGACGTGGCCGAGACCTACGCGGTGCTGCAGCGCGCCCAGGCCGCCGCGGTGGCCGCGGTGAAGCCGGGCGTGACGGCCGAGGCGGTCGACGCGGCCGCGCGCGACGTCATCGCCGAGGCCGGGTTCGGCGAGTACTTCATCCACCGCACCGGCCACGGCATCGGCCTGGACGTGCACGAGGAGCCCTACATCATCGCGGGCAACGCGCTGCCGCTGGAGCCGGGCATGGCCTTCAGCGTCGAGCCGGGCATCTACCAGCCGGGCCGCTGGGGCGCCCGGATCGAGGACATCGTCATCGTCACCGCGGACGGCGTCGAGTCCGTCAACAACCAGCCGCACGAGCTCGTCGTGCTGGACGCATGACGGTCGGCGGCCTGGAGCCGCTGGACCAGTCGATCGTCCAGGAGCTCGCGGCCGACGGGCGGCGCAGCTTCACCGACCTCGCCGAGCGGGTCGGGCTGTCGGTGTCGGCGGTGCACCAGCGGGTGCGCCGCCTGGAGCAGCGTGGCGTCATCCTCGGGTACACCGCGCGGCTCGACGGCGAGCAGATCGGCCTGCCGCTGACGGCGCTGATCTCGCTGACACCGAACGACCCGGGTGCGCCGGACGACTACCCGCAGCGGATCCAGCACATCAAGGAGATCGAGTCGTGCTACTCCGTGGCCGGCGACGAGTCCTACATCCTGCTGGTGCGCGTCCAGTCGCCGCTGGCCCTGGAGGATCTGCTGCGCCGGATCCGCGAGGCCGCGAAGGTGTCGACGAGGACCACGGTGGTGCTCTCTACGCCGTTCGAGGGACGTTCGCCGACGTTCTGACACCAGCGCTCCGCCCGGCGGCCGGGGCGCTGGTACGGTAAAAGGTATGGCAACACGTAAGGTCACTCTTTCACTGGACAGTGGCGCCCTGGACTTCGCCGAACGCGCCGCGAAAGCACACGGGATCTCGGTCTCGTCCTGGCTGTCGAAGGCAGCCAGGCGCGAGGCGGTACGCACGGGCTACACCCCGCAGAAGCCGGAACCGGCCGTCGCCGAAATCGACGAGGCCGAGCTCGCGGCGGCGGAGAAGGATCTGCGTGCGCAGGGGTGAAGTCTGGACGTACCACCCCCCAACCGAACCAGCCCGGCAACGCACCGTGGTGCTGCTGTCCTCGGACGGGGTGAACGAGTCCGAGCGCCCCTGGCTGCTCGGCACCGAACTGCTCGAACGCGACCCACAGGACATCCTCGGTGTCGCGATCGACGCCCGGTACTGGGTGTCGACGCTCAACCTGACCCGGCTCTACCGGCCGTGGTTCGACGAGCGCATCGCCGAGATCGACCTCGAGGTCCAAGAGCGCATCGACATCGCCCTGCGAGCCGCCCTCGATCTCTGAGTGTATAACGGCCTATACCGCTCGACAGGGCTGAAGAACAACGGTCCGGTAAGCGCCCGCGTCACCCCTAAAGCCGCTCAGAGCGAGGGGGTCAGCGAGCGACGACCTCCGGGGCCGCGTGCAGCTTCCCGTCCGCGCCCGCGAGGCAGGACGCGTTGCCGTCGCGGGCCGCGATGAACTCCGTCAGGCAGTTGGCGATCGCCGCGTGGCCGGCCGCGTTGGGGTGGAACGACTCCTGGAGCGCGTGGCCCGCGCGGTCGGCCTGGCCGAGGTCCGCCAGCTGGAGCGTCAGCCGGGTGAACCACTCGGTCGCCGGGTTGGCGCCGCCGCTGCACGCTTCGTGCTTGACGCCGGCCTTCGCGAGGTCGAGGAACCGTGCGCCGGTCTGCTGGGCGGCGGATTTCAGGCCGGCGGAGAGCACGCCGATGCCGGTCTGGGAGATCCACTGGAGGTCTTCGACGCGGAACGGGCAGCCGTTGAGGCTGCGCAGTTCCTCGGGGAGGTCCGGGCCGATCGGGGCGGCGTAGGACTGCAGGATCAGCTGGTAGTCCGCGGGGACGTACCCGGCGGCGGCCAGCACCTTCTTCACGTCGGCGACGGCGGTGGCGACCTTGGGCACCATGGCGTCCACTTTGGACTGCCAGGTCTGCTTGAGTGCGGTGCTGCACGGCGGGCCGACGGCGTTGAACCAGGCTTTGAAGCAGTCGGTGACCTGGCTGGAGAACTTCGGTTCGTCGTTCGCGCCGACGGCGATCACGACCGCGGCGACGCGGTGGTCCTTGACGAGCGCGGCGAGCTGTTGTGCCTGGGAGGGTTCCGTCCACTGCTTGACGTCGCCGAGGGCGACCTGTTCGGCGGGTGCGCCGGAGCAGGCGAGGTTGACGTGGGCGGTGATGCCGGGGATGGCGATCTTGTCGACGAAGGCGTTGGGGGAGCGGTGGCACCAGTTGCCGCCCTGGCCGTTGGTGGTGGGGGTGTACTGGCCGGCGCCTTCGCCGGAGACGGTGCTGTCGCCCATCGCGACGACGGTGAGCGGTCCGGTGCCGGGTGGGCCCTGCCGGGGTTGCGGTTGCCCGTTTTTGCTTTCGGAGCCGAAGAAGACGAAGAATCCGGCCAGCAGGGCCACGCACGCGAGGACCAAGGCTCCCCAGTACCACTTGAGACGTCGCATCGTCGTCGAGTCTACGGATCAGGGGTGGGCGGGGTGTGCGTCACCGGTCACGCCGTGCGGGCGACGGCGTGGCGGGGGACGAGTTCGACCGGTAGTTCCCGGACGCCGAAGATCATCGGTGAGGGGTAGCCGACCTGGACGCCGTCGCGGACGCGGATGTCGTCGAAGCGGTCCAGCAGTTGTTCGAACACGACTCGTCCTTCGAGGCGGGCCAGGGGTGCGCCGAGGCAGAAGTGGACGCCGCCGCCGAAGGCGAGGTTGGCTTCCTTGCGGGGGCGGGGGCGGGGGTCGAATTCGGCGGCGCGGGTGTGGTGGCGCGGGTCGCGGTTGGCGCCGAGGACCCAGGGGGTGACCATCGACTTGGCGGGGATGGTGACGCCGCCGAGTTCGACGTCGGTGGTGCTGATCCGCAGGAGGCGCATGATCGGGGGCCGGTGGCGGGTGACTTCGTCGAGGAGGCTGGGGATGAGGCTGGGGTCGCGGCGGACCGCGGCGGCGGCGTCGGGGAATTCGTGCAGGGAGAGCACGGTGTTGCCGAGCATCATGGTGGTGGTGATGTGGCCGGCGGCCAGCAGCAGGGAGGCGAAGTTGAGGACTTCGTGGTCGGCGAGGCGTTCGCCGTCGACTTCGGCGTGGGCGAGTGCGCTGAAGAGGTCGTCTTCGGGGTTGCGGCGGCGCTGGGCGAGCAGGGCGGCGAGGTAGGTCTCCATGACCTCGGTCAGGGAGGTGCCGTCTTCCTGGGGGGCGCCGCCGGCGAGCAGGGCGTCGGCCCAGCCGCGGTAGAGGGTGCGGTCTTCGGGTGGGATGCCGATGAGGTCGCCGATGACCACGACGGGTAGTGCGTAGGCGAGGTCGCGGATGAGGTCGGGGTCGTCGCGTTGCGCCATTTCGGTGATGAGGGTGTCGGTGGCGGTCACGATCCGCGGTTCGAGGTCGGCGACGACTTTGGGGGTGAAGGCTTTGCTGACCAGTTTCCGCAGGCGGTGGTGGACCGGCGGGTCGACGGCCGCCATATTGCCGCGGACGGCTTCGGCGGTGTCCGGGAGGAGTAATCCCGGGTCGGAGGAGAATGTCTGGTGGTCGGTGAAAATGCGGCGGACGTCGGCGTGTCGGAATACGTGCCAGGTTTCGTTGTCGTCCTCGATGACCGGGTGGTTCTCGCGCATCTCGTCGACCCATGCGAACAACGCGGATCCGCCGTCTTCCAGTGACGGTGGGCGGACTTCGGGCGAGTTCATCCCGCGGCTCCTTCGCTGAAACCGATTTCCCCAGAACGAAGAAATTCATTCGTTGACATTGAACAGGCTATTGGCGTTGCCGGTTGGGCGTCAACAAGAAAAGGTGATCACCGTTGTCAACGAAATGGGCTTGTCGATCAACTTTCGATGTGAATGCGGCGAGATCGGGCAACCTTCGCGATTCGGGGCGTGCTATCCGGCTTCGGTGAGGTCGGTGGTCGCGGCGAGTTCGGCGGCGACGTCGGCGATGACCGGGATCGCGGGGTTGTCGTGGCCGGGTACCCAGACGAGTTCGGTCCGGGCGACTTCGTCCTCGAGGGGCACGAACGCGACGCCGCTGCGGCGCAGGCTGTGGGAGGAGCGGGTGAGCCGGGTGACTCCGACGCCGGCGGCGACGAGGCCGAGCAGTCCTTGCACGGTGGCGGCGCGCTGGACGACGTGCGGGGTGAAGCCGGCGGCGGCGAAGTCGGCATCGTAGCTGCGGTGCCAGGGTTCCCAGGTGCTGCGCGGGGTCAGCACCCATGGTTCGCGGGCCAGGTCGGCGAGTTTCAGCGACGGGCGTGCGGCGAGGGGGTGGCCGGTGGGGAGGACGGCGCACACTTCCTCGGTGAGCAGGGTCCGGGACGCGAGGCCGTCGACCAGGGGTGGCCGGGTGAAGGCGAGGTCGAAGCGGTGTTCGCGGAGGCCGTCGACGAGTTCGGCGATCGAGGCTTCGGCGGTCGTCACCGTGAGGTCGGGGAACCGTTCGCGGGCGGCGCGGACCACCGGGGGCAGCAGGTAGTTCGCCGTGGTGGTGAGGAAGGCGAGGCGGACGGTGCCGATCTCGCCGCGCACGGCCCGCGCGAGGGTCGCGACGGCTTCGTCGGCGCGGGCCAGGACCGCGCGTGCTTCGGGCAGGAAGAGTTCGCCGACGGCGGTGAGGCGGGTGCCGCGGGGGTCGCGGTCGAACAGGCGCGTGCCGAGGCTGCGTTCGAGGACGGTGATCTGCTGGGAGAGCGACTGCTGGGCGATGTGGAGGCCGGTGGCGGCGCGCGTGAAGCTGGTTTCGTCGGCGACGGCGACGAAGTAGCGAAGCTGCCGGAGCTCGGGGGTCACAGGCTGGGACTGTAGCCCCGGCAGGAGATCGATGTTGGCGGCGCGGTCGTGATCGTCCCCAGGATGGCAGGGAGGACACCACTGGGAGGAACGTGAAGATGACGAACACCGATGGCCGCGTCTGGCTGATCACCGGGTGCTCGGCCGGGTTCGGGCGGGAGATCGCGCTGGCCGCTTTGGCCGCGGGTGACCGGGTGCTGGCCACCGCGCGGCGCCCGGAGGCCCTGGGCGAGCTGCGGGAGCGTGGCGGGGACCGGGTCCGGACCGCGGCGCTGGACGTCACCGATGCCGGGCAGGTCGACGCCGCGGTGAAGACCGCGCTGGAGGAGTTCGGCCGGATCGACGTCGTGGTCAACAACGCCGGCAACGGGTCGGTCGGCGCGGTCGAGGAGCTCACGCTGGAGGAGCTGCGCGCGCTGATGGAGGTGATGTTCTTCGGTGCGGTGGCGGTGACGAAGGCGGTGCTGCCGCACCTGCGTGCCCAGGGCAGCGGCACGGTGGTGCAGATCAGTTCGATGGGCGGGCAGCTGTCGATGCCGGGCTTCGGTGCTTACAGCGCGGCGAAGTACGCGCTGGAGGGCTTGTCCGAGGCTCTCGCGGAAGAGGTGAAGCCGTTCGGGGTGCGGGTGCTGATCGTGGAGCCGGGTGCGTTCCGCACGGAGTTCGGCGGCGGCCGCATGCATCGTTCCCGCACGATCGACGCCTACGCGGTGTCGACGTCGGGCACGCGGGACGCGGTCGAGTCGATGGACGGCACCCAGCCGGGCGACCCGGCCAAGGCGGCCGCGGCGATCGTGCGCGCGGTCGGCAGTGCGGACGCGCCGCTGCACCTCGCGCTGGGCGCGGACGCCGTGGCGGCGATCCGGGCCCAGCATGAGGCGCTCGCGGCGGACCTGGCGGCCTGGGAGGAGGTCAGCCGGGCGACCGCGCTGGCTTAGGCGGGGTCCTCCAGCAGGCCCAGGACGTTGCCGTCGGCGTCGGTGAAGGTCGCGACCAGGCGGCCGTTGCCGACGTCCTTCGGTTCGTCCTTGACCTTCGCGCCCGCGGCGGTCACCTCGGCGAGCTTGGCGGCTATGTCGCTGACGTGCCAGTAGGTCACCGGGCCGGTCATGCCCTGCTGCGCGCCGTTGGGCACGAGGCCGATGTGCTGGCCTTCGGTGTCGTAGCCGACGTAGTAGGGGGCGTCGGCCACGGGTTCGATGCCGAGCAGGGCGGTGTAGACGGCCTTGGCGGCGGCCACGTCGGTGACGGGGTGGAGAACGGTCTTGATCCCCTGGGTGCTCATCGCGGGTTGCTCCTGAAGTCGGTGGTGCGGTACGGCGATGACGCTATTCGCGGCCCGGTGACCAGCGCTTCTCGATTCCTGATCGGTTAGTGCGGGCCGACCCTATGTCTTGAATGAGTCATTCAGGTCTTCCGGCGTCCTGAATGACTCATTCAAGACATCGCTGTGCGGGACCCCAGCCGAACGCGGAAGGTCCGCCCCGGTTAGTCCAGGAGGGCGGTGAGCACTCCGTCGAGGAGGCGGACGCGGCGGTCGGCGATGCGGTGGACCTCGTCGTCGTGGGTCGCGACGATCACCGCCGCTCCCTCCTCCGCGCAGCGGCGGAGCAGGCGCAGGACCCGGGGTGTGCTGCCGGCGTCGAGGTGGGCGGTGGGCTCGTCGGTGAGCAGGACCCGGGGCTTCCCGGCGACGGCGCGGGCCAGGGCGACGCGCTGCTGCTGCCCGAACGACACCTCGAGGGGGTAGCGGTCGCCGAGCTCGCCGATGCCCAGCTCGTCGAGCAGTTCGGTGACGCGGGAGTGGATCGCCGCCGGCGCCGGGCGGGGTACGTCGGAGCGCAGCCGCAGGGGCAGTGCGACGTTCTCCGCGATCGTCAGTTCGTTGGCCAGCCCGAGGGCCTGCGGCAGCACCGCGCAGGTGTGCCACGGCGGGGCGCCGCTGATGGGGACGCCGTCGAGCAGGACGCAGCCGGAGTCGGGGGAGTCGAACCCGCACAGCAGCGCCAAAAGAGCGCTCTTGCCGGAGCCGGAGCGGCCCGAGACCGTCACGAGCTCGCCGGCGGCGACGCGCAGTTCGAGCCCGCGCAGGACCTCGATGTCGCCGCTGGGGTGGGCGAAGCTGCGGCGCAGCCCGACGGCTTCGAGCATGGACGGCGCGATCTGGGCGGTCATCGCTGCGGCTCCCGTTCTTCGACGCCGTCGAGCGTGCCCTTGTGCAGCCGGGCCACACGCGCGCCGAGGTCGATGAGGCGTTCGTCGTGGGAGGCGACCAGTACGGCGAAGTCCTGGTCCACCAGGTACTGCAGCGTGTCCAGCACGAGGTCGGCGGAGGCTTCGTCGAGCTGGGAGGTCGGTTCGTCGGCCAGGATCACCGTGGAGCGCGCGGCGAGCACGCATCCGAACGCCAGCCGCTGCTGCTGTCCGCCGGAGAGCGCGGAGATCTTCCAGTCGCCGGTGCCGTGCAGGCCGAGCTGCCCGAGGATGTCCTCGGCGTTGCAGTCGGTCCCGGCGGCTTCGGCCGCGGCGCGCAGGTTCTCGGCCACCGAAAGGTAGCCGAGGAGGTTGTCGGACGGGTTCTGGAACACCAGCCCGAGGTGGTGGCGTCGCAGTGCGCGCCGCTCGCGGTGCTTGAGCTTGCGGACGTCGGCGCCCTGGAAGGTCAGTGTGCCGCGTGCGGGCTGTTCGAACAGGCCCAGTACGCGCAGCAGGGTCGACTTCCCGGAGCCCGACGGTCCGGCGAACACGGTCATGCCGCGGGCGGGGACGTCGAAGCTGACGTCGTCGACGCCGGTGACGACGCCGGCGGGGGTCGGGTAGTCGACGCCGATGCCGCGCAGGGAGAAGATCGGTTTGTCAGGCACGGATCAGCTCCGCGGTCCGGGCGGTGCGCACCGAGCGCACCGCGATCCAGCCGGCCAGGGCCACCACCAGCACCCCGACGACGAGCACGGTCAGCACGAACGGCAGCGGGTCGGGTAGTTCGGAGCGTGGGGCGAGGAAGGTCGCCGGGTCGAAGCGCGGCACCGACAGTCCGGCCACGGAGACCCCGCAGACCACGCCGACGACGATCGCCAGCCCGCTGAGCGCGCCGAGTTCCATCAGGTGGCTCGCGAGCAGGGTCCGCGGCCGCATGCCCATCCGCAGCACCAGCGCTCCGGCGAGGGCGTTCTGCCGTCGCCGGACTTCGACCGCCACGAGCAGGGCGAGGATCGCGACGACGCCGAGGACCGCGCCGAGCAGCGCGACGAACGAGAACGTCCACGACACGACGAAGAACGGCAGGCCGTCGAGTGCGGTTTCGCGGCTGATCCGGTTGGGGATGAACACGCCCGCGGCGCGCAGGGCGGCGGTCGCGTCGGCCAGCGACGCGCCGGTCAGGACGCTCCACTTCGGGATCCCGTCGAGCTGCCCGTGGTCGAGCGCGGTGCGGGAGACGACGTAGCCGGGTGAGGTGCCGATCATCGGGAACACCGGCAGGTCGGCGACGGTGACGGCGTCGCGCAGCCCGCCGGGCAGCTGGGCGCTCTGCTTCGCGGTGTGGCCGACGCGGATCACCGGGGTGCCGCGGGGGTCGGGTTGGGAGATCTTCCGCAGCAGCCCGTCGAGGTCGCCGGCCGGGATGTCACCGACGGCGGCGCCCTTGGTGAACGTTGCGGGGTCGATGACGAGCACGACGCTGCCGGTGCCGGTCAGCTCGCCGACGACGGTGCTGGTGCCGGCGAGCGCGGCGGGCATCGCGACGGTGCCCATCCCGATCGGGCTGTCGGTGTCGAGGCGGGCGTTGCCGCCGACGAAGATCGCCGACTTCGTGTCGAGGGCGGCTTCCTGGCCGTTGGCGATGCCGATGCCGGTGGCCAGCGTGCCGATGGCGAGGGTGCCGATGACCAGGACGCCGGTCACCGGGGCGCGGGCGCCGGCCAGCCGCCGGATCGCCAGCTGCAGGGCCGGGCGTGACCAGAACCGGGCCCGGTGGGAGGCGTGCAGGGCCAGCCACGCCAGCCGCGCGGTCAGCAGGCCGACGGTGAGCACGACGAACACCGGGTAGGTCAGGGCCAGCGGATCGACCTGGGGTAATGGATTTCCGAGGCGGGAGCCGGTGCTGTAGTGGGCCAGGCGGGTCCAGCCGAGCCACGCCATGCCGGCGGTCGCGAGCTCCCACGGGAAGTACCCGAGCAGCCGCATCCGGTGGCCTGCGCGGCGGACGCGGCCGAGTTCGAATTCCCGGTGCGCCCGCACGGCGACGACCAGGGCCAGCAGCGCGAGCGACACCACCAGCACCCCCGCGGCGACGATGCCGGCGCGCAGTTCGGCGTCGGGGTCGGGCGCGCCGGGTGGGCCGTACACGCCCAGCAGCAGCCGGGCGGCGGCCGCGCCGAGGGCGCCGCCGAGCAGGATGGGCAGGCCCAGTTCGGCGACGGCGAGGCCGCCGAGGGCGCCCGGGCCGCTGCCGCGCGCGGAAAGCAGCCGCAGTTGCGCGTGCCGCCGCTGGTACCACTGCAGGGCGACGGTGCCGAGGCCGGCGCAGCCGACCAGGACGCTGATCAGCGCGAGCGGCAGGATCGAGACGAACACGTTGTCCTGGGCCTGGCGGGCGATCTGCACCGAGCGATCGAACGTCGGGACGTCGCCGGGGACCAGGTTCCCGAGCCCTTGGGCGGTCAGGTCCGCGCGGACGTCGGCGACGAGGTCGCGGGAGCGCTGCAGGAGGTCTTCGGCCGCGCTGAGGGTGGCCGGGGCCGGTTCGTAGAAGGAGATGTGGAAGTACTGCATCTTCGGCAGGCCGATCGCGCGGACCGTGTCGTCGAAGGTCTTGCGGTCGGTGGCGAACACGATCGAGTCGATGGGGTCGTTGGCGAGCCGGTCGACGACGGCGCCGGACTGCTGCGAGCACCACCACCGCGGTGGCGGGTCGACCAGGTCGCGGTAGATGCCGGTGACCGGCGGCAGGACGTCGCCCCGGATGCTCGGCTTGGTGCCGATGCCGATGTGCTCGGCGTCGGCGACGACGTTGCCGAGCCACAGCCCGGGGGCGCGGCTGCCCTGCTGCAGCGTCAGGTTGTCCAGACCGGCCTGGTCGCGGTAGGCGAGGCGGATCTTGTAGTTCGGGTCGCCGTTGAACTGGGTGCCGGGCAGGACGGTGGTGTACTGGCCGACGACGGGGGTGCCGAAGCCGTGTGCGCCGGCGTGGCGCTGCACCGCGCCGGTCACGGCCGGGATGTCCTGGACGGGGATGTTGCCCTTGCCGAAGACCGGGCCGTAGCTGTCGGGGCAGGTGATCCCGGTCTGGTAGGCGATCGTCGCGCCGCCGGCGGCGGAGGCCTGCAGGACCGCGGCTGTGCCGAGGAAGCAGGCGAGCAGCGAGGTCACCGCCGCGACGATGAGGGTGAGCGGGCTGGAGAGGGCGGCCTTCGGTGCCGCACGCCACGGCTTGGTCACTCTGCGCTGTCCAATGTTCCCCCATTTCACCCGCATGGACGCGCACGCTACCGGCAGATCGCAGGAGTTCGCACGTTTTTGTATCCGATTGTTGCTCACAGGCGGTCATCGGCCGTCGATTGGGGAGCGAGCAACGTGTGCGGCCATCCGGCCGGTTTAATGGTCTAGACCTTGACGCCGATATTGGTCTGATCCAATCCTGAAGACGTTCTCGCCGTGTTACGCCGCGGCACGGCTCCCCGCCGGCACTGGAGCGCAGATGCGTCGACGCAGACCTTTCTCCCGAATGTCCGTTTTGCTTGCCCTGGCAGCGATCTCGACCGGCTCGCTGGTCACCGGCGCCGGGACCGCCCAAGCCGCGCCGCCGCTGCCCGCGCACGTCTTCGCGCCGTACTTCGAAGCCTGGACCGGCGAAAGCCCCGCCGCGCTGGCCCAGCAGTCGGGCGCCAAGCACCTCACGATGGCCTTCATCCAGGCCGCCACCAAGGGTTCCTGCACCGTCTACTGGAACGGCGACACCGGGATGCCGATCTCGACCGGCGTCTTCGGTTCCGACATCGGCACCATCCGCTCCCGCGGTGGCGACGTCATCCCGTCCTTCGGCGGCTACACCGCCGACAACACGGGCACCGAGATCGCCGACAGCTGCTCCTCTGTGGACTCGATCGCCGCCGCTTACGAGTCGGTGATCACCACTTACGACGTCCCCCGGCTCGACATGGACATCGAGGACAACTCGCTCACCAACTCCGCCGGGATCGACCGCCGCAACAAGGCCATCAAGAAGGTCCAGGACTGGGCCGCGGCGTCCGGGCGGTCGCTGCAGATCTCCTACACCCTGCCCACGACCACCCGCGGCCTCGCCGACAGCGGCCTGGCCGTGCTGCGCAACGCCGTCAGCAACGGCACCCGCGTCGACGTGGTCAACATGATGACCTTCGACTACTACGACAACGCCGCCCACGAGATGGCCACCGACACCCAGACCTCGGCCACCGGGCTGGTCTCCCAGCTCGGCGCGCTGTACCCGGGCAAGACGCAGGCGCAGCTGTGGGCGATGGTCGGGATCACCGAGATGATCGGCGTCGACGACTTCGGCCCGGCCGAGACGTTCACGACCGCCGACGCGGCCACCGTCTACAACTGGGCGGTCTCGAAGGGCATCAACGAGCTGTCGTTCTGGGCCCTGCAACGCGACAACGGCAGCTGCCCCGGCGGCGCCGCCGCGGACAACTGCTCCGGCATCGCCCAGGACACGTGGTTCTTCAGCCACGCCTTCGCACCGTTCACCGGCGGCACGACCGTGCCCGGCAACGACTTCTCCCTCGCCGCGAACCCGGCCTCGGCCGCGGTGAACCCGGGCGCCTCGACCTCGGCGACGATCAGCACCGCCGTGACGTCCGGCTCCGCCCAGCCGGTGACGCTCTCGGTCACCGGCGCCCCGGCCGGCGTCACCGCGTCGGTCAGCCCGGGCTCGGTGACCGCGGGCGGCAGCGCGACCCTCTCGGTCGCCACGACCGCCGCCGCGGTCCCCGGCGTGTACCCGCTCACCGTGACCGGCGCCGGGACCTCCGGCAGCCACAGCGCCACCTTCACCCTCACGGTCAACGGCACCGTCCCGGCCGGCTCGGTCGTCAACGGCGGGTTCGAGACCGGCGCGCTGAGCCCGTGGAGCGCCGCGGGTGACGCGATCGTCGCCACCCCGGCCCACTCCGGGACCCACGCGCTGCAGGTGGTGCCCACCTCCTCGGCCACCGGGGAAGCGGCGCAGAACGTCACGCTCGCACCGAACCACGCCTACACGCTCAAGGCGTGGGTGCAGGGCAGCTACGCCTACGTCGGGGTCCGGGGCGGCGCGAACGCCAGCACGTGGACCTCGAGCAGCGGCTGGACGCAGCTGTCGGTGCCGTTCACGACCGGCGCGTCCGGCGCGGTGACGGTGTACGTCCACGGCTGGTACGGCCAAAGTGCCCTCTACGCCGACGACTTCACCATCAGCTGATCCTTTCGGCGGCGGCCCGGTTGGGCAACACGGAGGTTGGCCGGGCCGCCGCCACCCGAAAGACTCCTCGGGGGAAGATCTCCGCCCACGAGGAGGACCGGATGCCGCACATCCCGCTCGACCCGCAGCTGCCCGGGATCTCGGCGCTGTTCGCCTACCGGCCGGAGACCGCGGTGCCGCTCGGGCAGCTGGGCCAGGTCCTGCTGCGCGGCCCCAGCACCCTCACCGTCGGAGAGCGCGAGCTGATCGCCACCCTCGTCTCGCAGGGCAACGAATGCCGCTTCTGCACCGGCAGCCACGCCGCCGTGGCGGCCCAGACCATCGAAGGCGGCCGGGCCGTCGTCGACGCCGCGTGCGACGGGATCGACGACGCCCCCGTGTCGGCGAAGCTCAAGGCGCTGCTGCGGATCGCCCTCGCCGTGCGGGAGACGGGCCGCGCGGTCACCGAAGAGCTGGTCGCCGCCGCCCGCGCGGAGGGGGCGACCGACACCGAGCTGCACGACACGGTCCTGATCGCGGCGGCCTTCTGCATGTTCAACCGGTACGTCGACGGCCTGGCCACCGTCGTGCCGGAGGATCCGGCCGTCTTCGACCTGATCGGCAAGCGGCTGGTCGAGAACGGCTACGGCCGCTAGGGCACCAGCACGACCCGGCCCGGGCGGGTCCACGCGTCACCCGCGTCGCGCAGCGGGACGCGTTCGTAGTCGACGGTGAGCGCCCCGGCGATCGCGTGCTCCACCACCGCGAGGAGTGCTTCGCGGCGGCGGCCGGCGTCGAGCTCGTTGTTCGTGTAGCCGTGGATGTGCAGTGACTTGCTGCGCAGCACGGCCGAGGACACCGGGCTCTCGTCGCCGGCCGCGCCGCCGAGGTTCACCAGCCGCCCGCCCGGGCGCAGGGCGCGCAGTGCCGCCGCGGCCGGGATCCCGGACACCGGGTCGATCACCAGGTCCACCGGGCCTTCGCCGAGCCGGCGCGCCAGGCTTTCGACGTCGTCGTCCGCCTCCAGCCGCACGACGGTGTCCGCGCCGAGCCGCCGGGCCCGCTCCAGCGCGGCGTCCGAGCGCGCGCACGCGACGACGTGCCCGGCTCCGGCCACGCGGGCCAGCTGCACCGCCGACTGGCCGACCACACCGCCGGCGCCGAGCACGAGCACGGTCTCGCCCGGGACGAGGTTTCCCTTCCAGGTCAAGCACATCCACGCCGCCACCGCCGACAGCCCGAGCGCCGCCACGAGGGCGTGGTCCGCGCCGGGCGGCAGGACCACCAGGTCGCCCGGCGCGGCGACGGCGTGCTCGGCCATGCTGCCGTCCCCGGGCCGCATGCCCGCGGTCGTGGCGAACCAGACCGGGGTCCCGGCCGGCTCGGTCGGCGTCGGGCGCGTCAGCACCCCCACCCCCTGAACCCCCGGCACGTACGGCGTCTCAGGCACGCCGAAGTAGGACGTGCCGGACGCGCACAGCAGGTCGAGCGGGGTGATCGGCGCGGCGGTCACGCTCACCGCCACCTCGCCGGTCCCGGGTTCGGGCACCGGCCGGTCGGCCACCACCGGGGGACCACCGGCCACCCGCATCTCCGCCGCGCGCACCGGCGTCAGACGGGCTGGAGGACGAAGTCGTAGCGCGCCTCGAGCCACGGCTCGGCGGACTCGCCGCCGTCGGGTGTCGGGCCCGGGTCGCGGGGCACGAAGGTGACGACCAGCTCCTGCTTGGTGCCGAACACGACGTCGCTGTCGAGGTACTCGGCGCCCTCCTGGAACAGGTGCGTGATCAGCGGCTCGTAGCCGGCCGCGTTGATCAGGAAGTGCACGTGGGCCGGGCGGAAGTGGCTGATGTCGGTGCCGCGGATGAGCTCGCCGACCGGGCCGTCCATCGGGATCGAGTAGCCCTTCGGCGCGATGGTGCGCAGGCAGTAGGTCCCGTCGGCGCGCGCGGTGTACTTCGCGCGCAGCCGGGCTTCGTCGATGTCCGGGATCTGCGACTCGTACGCGCCTTCTTCGTCGGCCTGCCAGACGTCGAGGACCGCGCCGGCGACGGGGGAGCCGTCGAGGCCGGTGACGGTGCCGGTGACGTAGAGCGGCGTGCCGGGCAGGCCGTCGGACATGTCGCCGCCGAACTCCTGCTCCGGCGAGCCGTCGATGTGGAACGGGCCGAGCACGGTGGCCGGGGTCGCCTTGGCGTCGAAGGCGTGGTTCATCTGCACCACCAGCATGCTCAGGCCGAGCACGTCGGAGGCGAGGATGAACTCTTCGCGCTTCTCGTTGCTGATCTGCCCGGTTTCGGTGAGCCACCGCATGGCGGCCATCCACTCGGTCTCGCTCAGCCGCACTTCTCGGGCGAAGGCGTGCAGGTGCCGGACGAGGGCGGCCATGACCTGCGCCGTGCGCGGGTCGTGTGCGCCCGACCAGCGCTGCGCGGCGAGCTCGGTGATGTTGTCCTCGGTGACGAGCTGCATCGGCGTTCCTCTCAGCGTTGCGGGTCCGGGGGGACCGGCCGGTTGTTCAGGTCGACCGACAGGAAGATGTCGTTCGCGACCGGGTGGCGCAGCTCTTCGGCGAGCTGGCCGATCAGCCCGGCGGTCCGGGCCAGCAGCGCGAACCCGCGCAGCAGCTCCAGAGGCAGTCCGAGATCGGCCAGCGCGGCACCGCAGACGCCGGCACCGTTGAGCGGCAGCGTCTTGCCGAGCACCTGCGGGTGCACGCGGCCGATGGCGGCGAACAGCTCCAGGTGCGGGCCGCGCAGGCCTTCCTCGTCGGCGATCTCGAACAGCCGCCGCGTCCGCGGGTCGCCGTCCTTGTGCACGTGGTGCCCGAGCCCGGGGATGAACTTCTTTTCCGCACGGCGGTTTTCGACGGTTTTCAGGGCGAGCGCGTCCCAGCCCGCCTCGTCGGACGGCCGTTCGGCGGTCGCGAGGACGTCGTGCAGGAACCGGCCGCAGTCCTCGGTGACGCCGAGGAAGCGCGACCCGCCGCCGAGCAGGCCGGCGGCGAGCGCGCCCTGGACCGAGTCGGGGGCGGACAGGTAGGTCAGCCGGGTGACGATCGCGGTCGGGGTGAAACCGTGGTCGGCCAGCGCCGCCAGCACCGCCTCGAAGACCCGGGTTTCCCCTTTGGACGGACGTCGTTGCGTCGCCAGCCAGAAGGCCAGCTCGCCGAAGCCGACGGTGCCCATGACGTCTTCGGCGAGGTCCTGGCCGAGGAGGGTGATCTTGTCCTTCGTGGACGATCCGAGCGCGGTCTCGTAGACGGGGTCAGTCATCCGTGGTCTCCGTGAGCCAGGCGCGCAGCTCGGCGCCGTGTTCGTCGAGCTCCGGCGGCGGCAGCCGGTAGGCGGCCGGGGTCGCGGAGAAGCGGATCGGGTGCCGGGTCGTCGGGACGGCGCGGTCGCCGTCGCCGACCTCGACGATCGGGTCGAGGCCGAAGCGTTCGGCCATCGCGAACCCGCCGTCGATGGTGTTGATCGGTCCACAGGGGACGCCGACCTTCGTCAGCGCGTCGAACCACTCCACCGCACCGCGTTCCTTGAGCCGTTCGACCAGGATCGGGCGGAGCTCTTCGCGGTTCTTCGTGCGGTCGGCGTTGCGGGCGAACCGCGGGTCGTCCGGGACGTCGGGCAGGCCGAGGACCTCACACAGCCGGCGGAACTGCCCGTCGTTGGCCGCGGCGACGATCAGGTCGTGGTCGGCGGTGGGCAGCGGCTCGTAGGGGAAGACGCTGGGGTGGGCGTTGCCCATCCGGTACGGCACCACCCCGCCCGCGGCGTAGGCCGAACTGTGGTTGACCAGCCCGGTCAGCGCCGAGGACAGCAGGTTGACCTCGACGTGCTGGCCTTCGCCGGTCGCGTCGCGGTGGCGCAGCGCGGCGAGGATGCCGATCACCGCGTGGTTGCCCGCCATCACGTCGAACACCGAGATCCCGGCCCGGTACGGCGGTCCGTCCGGGTCGCCGGTCAGGCTCATCAGCCCCGAGATCGCCTGCACCATCAGGTCGTAGCCGGGCACGTGCCGGCCTTCGCCCGAGCCGAAACCGCTGATGGAGGCGTAGACGCTGCCGGGGTTGGCCGCTCTGACGGAGTCGTAGTCCAGGCCGTACTTGGCCAGGCCGCCGGGCTTGAAGTTCTCGATCACCACGTCCGCGCGGGCCGCCAGCTCGCGGGCGACGGCGGCGTCGGCCTCTTCGCGCAGGTCGAGCGCGATCGACCGTTTCCCCCGGTTCACCCCGAGGTAGTAGGTCGAGACGTCGCCGCGCACCGGCGGCATCCACGTGCGCGTCTCGTCGCCCTGCGGCCCTTCGACCTTGACGACCTCGGCGCCCATGTCGGCGAGCAGCATCGTGGCGTAGGGCCCGGCGAGCACCCGGGAGAAGTCCGCGACCAGCAGCCCGGACAACGGGCCGGCTGCGCTGTGTCCCACCCGGATCCTCACTTCCTGTCCGTCTGACGGACTCTTGTCCGCAGTCTGCTACCGAGGTGCGGTGGCGGTCAAGACACCGCGGGCACGGTCACGTGCGGGACGTCGTGCAGCCGCGCGAAGTCGGCGCTGATCTGCCCGGCGGTCTGCAGCAGCAGCGGCAGGTGGTGCTCCAGCAGCCGCTCCACCGGCGTCTCTGCGGCGTGGCAGTTGACGTTGACGCCGGCGATCACCCGGCCCGAGCCGTCCCGCAGCGGCGCGGCCACCGAGCGGATCCCCAGCGCGAGCTGCTCGTCGGTGAGCGCCCACCCGCGGGCGCGGACCTCGCGCAGCTCGGCGTCGCGCTCGGCCCGGTCCGGCTGCCAGCGCGGGACGAGCCCGGAGCGGGTCGGCTGGGCCAGCACCGCGTCCAGCTCATCGGGGGCCAGTGCGGCGAGCTGCACCTTGCCCAGCGACGTCGGCAACGCGGGGAAGCGGGTGCCGATCTGGACGGTGAGCCCGACGATCTTCGGCACCGCGACCCGGGCGACGTAGACGATGTCGGAACCGTCGAGCTGGGCGATCGAGCACGACTCGTTCGTCCGCGCGACCAGGCGTTCCAGGTGCGGCCGGGCGATGTCCCACAGGCCCATCGAGTGGACGTAGGCGACGCCGAGGTCGAGCACACGCGGGGTCAGGGCGTAGCCGCGCCCGCCGGCACGGACGTAGCCCAGCTCCTCCAGGGTGAGCAGGATCCGGCGCGCGGTCGGGCGGGCCAGGCCGGCGGCCGTCGCCACCTCGGCCAGGGTCATCTCCGCCTGGTGCGGCCCGAACGCCGTGATCACCTCGAGCCCGCGCGCCAGCGCTTCGATGAAGTCGGGACCCGTTCCCTCGCGTGGCATGCACGACCTCCCTCTGCAGTCCTGCCCCGCAGCGTAGCGGCGGGGATCGACGGGGATTGACACCGGCGCGGCGCTGGGCAAAGGTGACTTCGCCCGTTGAGTGTCCGTAGAGCGGACGAGTGTACGCAGTCGGAGGCAGCGATGTCCGGATCGATCGTCCTGCGAGGTGGCACGGTGCTGACCCTCGACGACGCCCACCGGGTGCTGCCCGGCGAAGACGTCCTGGTCACCGGCGGCGAGATCGCCGCGATCGGGCCCGCGCTCGAAGTCTCGGCGGGCACGACCGAGATCGACGCCGCGGGCGGCATCGTCATGCCGGGAATGATCGACACCCACCGGCACCTGTGGCAGACGGCGATGCGCGGGTACGGCGCCGACTGGACGCTGACGCAGTACTTCGTCTGGTACTACCTCGAATGGGGCAAGGTGTTCCGCCCCGAGGACATCCACGCGGGCAACCTGCTCGGCGCGTGGGAAGCGCTCGAAGCCGGCGTCACGACCACAGTGGACTGGTCGCACGGCCTGCAGACCACCCAGCACGCCGACGCGGCGGCCGACGCGCTCGAAGCCGTGCCCGGCCGGTTCGTGCTGGCCTACGGCAACATCCAGGACGCCCCGGCGACGTGGACGGCCACCCCCGAGTTCCGCGACTTCGTCTCCCGGCGCACCGGCGGCGACCTGGGCTTCCAGCTCGCGTTCGACGTCACGGGCGACCCGGCGTTCCCGGAGAAGCCGGCGTTCGAGGTGGCGCGCGAGCTCGGCGTGCCGGTGACGACGCACGCGGGCGTCTGGGGCGCGACCGGCGACGACAGCATCCGGCTGATGCACGACAACGGGTTCATGACCCCGGAGACGATCTACGTGCACAGCGCGTCCCTGTCGGCGGACTCCTACCACCGGATCGCGGCGACCGGCGGGTCGGCGTCGGTCTCGACGGAAAGCGAGCAGAGCGCGGGCCAGGGCTACCCGTCCACCTGGGCACTGCGGCAGTACGGGATCCCGGTGTCGCTGTCGATGGACACCTCGGTGTGGTGGAGCGGCGACCTGTTCTCGGCGATGCGCACGACCCTGGGCGCGGACCGCTCCCGCGAGCACCTGGAGGCCCACGCGAAGGGCGAGACGGTGACGCACGCGGCGTTGCGGGCGGAGCAGGTGGTGGAGTGGGCCACCCGCGGCGGCGCGGCCGCACTGGGACGGTCGGACATCGGCAGTCTCGAGGTGGGCAAGAAGGCGGACGTGGTGCTGCTGAAGAACGAGCACTCACCGGTGTCGTTCCCGCTGCTGAACCCGTACGGCCACGTGGCGTTCCAGGCCCAGCGCGGCGACGTCCACACGGTCCTGGTCAACGGCCGCATCGTGAAGCGCGACGGCCGCCTGGTGGACGTGGACCTCCCGGCGGTGCGCCGCGAGGTCGAGTCGACGGTCGAGTACCTGCGCGGGCAACTGGGCGAGGAGGCGTGGGCGAAGGGGATGAACCCGGACGTCCCGGAGGCGAAGATCCTCGACAACCCGTACACGTACACGACCTACCAGAGCGACACCACCCACGGCGGCTGAAGGTCACCCACAGAGACCGCGGGAGCCACGCTCCGCACCCGGATCGCTGGGCCGTTCCACGGATTGCCGATCGCACCCGTGTGACCACCGGTGACAGCGCCGGTCCGCACGGCTCACGGTGGAAAGCGTGGGAAGTGCGGGTCTGGCCGAAATCGCCGGGCGGCTGCTCATCCAGTGCCGGCCGCGCGAGGCGCTCGTCGCCGCGGAGATCGCGCAAGCGTGGGGCGCCGGCCTGGTGCTCACCGGCGGAGACCTCGAGCGAACCGTCCGAGCCTTGCGCGACCGCGGATTCACCGGTCCGCTCCTGTGCGACGCCGACCGGTACTCGGGGAGCAGGGGGCGTCGGTGCCGGCCGGGGGACGCACCCGGCGTGGCTCGGCCGGCAGGCCGCGCTCGGGCTCCTGCCCCTCACCGATTCCGGGTACGTCGGCCTTTACGACATCCGGGGACTGCGCACGATTCTCCGCGCCGCCGCGCATTCTCGATCCCCGGTGGTGGCCGTACTGCCCCTGGCCGCCCGCTGGTTCGCCACGAACGCCGCGTGCGGGGCCCTGATCCGCGAGATCAACGCGCAGGGCGTTCCGGTCGCGATCACGATCGAGCACCGCGACGACCCGTTCGGGATCCAGTACCTGGTCCGGCGGTTCCTCCGCCTGCTGGCCGCCGTCACGGTGCCGGTGATCCTCCTGAGGTCGGACATCGCCGCCGTGGGCGCGCTGTGCCACGGGGCGCACGCGAGCGCGGTCGGCACGACCAGCGCGCTGCGGCACACCTATCCCCACTTGCGGCGCGGCGGCGCGCCGCGCCCCGGGGTCTCGGCGTTCGTGACCCCGCTGCTGGCCTACCACCGCCTGGAGACGCTCGGCCAGGTCTTCGCGAAAACTCCCGACCTGGCACAGCTGTGGCCGTGCGACTGCCCGGTCTGCGACGGGCGGACCCCGGCGGGTCTCGGCTCGGCCGGCGACGTCTCCCGCCACTCGGTGCACGAACTCCTTGCGGTGCACGCCGACCTCAAGCGGGCCCGTACCCGTGCGGCGATGATCAGCGCGTGGCACGAGCACTGCAGCCACGCGCTCGGGGTGCACGAGCAGATCGCCGAGGAGGTGCGGGGGTGGCGGGCACCGGCCGGGGTGCGCGGCTGGGTCAAGGTCACCGACGACCCCCTTGCCGTCCGCGACGGCATCCCCGCGCAGGAGCCGAGGGTCTCGCCGGCGCAGGTGGTGGCGCGCGAACCGTGACCCGGTACCGTGCGGCCGTGGTCCAGGTCTTCATCCAGCCCGCCTACGGCACCGCCGACGCCCGCCGGTACGGGGCGGAATCCCTCGAGAAAACCGCGGACTTCCGCGCGTACGCCGACCTCCTCGACCCGGCCGACCTCGCCCGCCTGACCGCCCTGCACGCGAACGGCCGGGCGCGGTTCTGGGGCGCGAAGGACAAGTACGACCGCCGGATGGACACCGTGAGCACCGGCGACGTCGTCCTGTTCACCGGCCGCAAGCACGTCCAAGCCACCGCCGAAGTGGGGCACGGCTTCCGCAACCCCGCCTTCGCACGGCGCCTGTGGAACCCGGACCCGGGCAAGTGCCTCTTCAGCAACGTCTACAGCCTGCGGCGCTACCGGCCCCTCGGGCTGCCGTACGAAGCACTCTGGGCGTTGCCCGGCTTCACCACCGGAGACCACTTCATGGGCCTGCGCTTCCTGGACGACGCGAAGTCGGCCGCGGTCGTGGCGTTGCTCAGTTCGACCTCGGCGTGAGAGCGGTGTCCGGGCCGCGAGACCTGGCGGCGGTCCGGTTCAGCCACCGGCGCGCGGCGGAAACCGGCGCCGGAACCCGGGTCGCCTGCTGACTCAGTAGGGTCGGGCCATGGAGAGTTTCGCCCCGCAGACCGCTCCGGCGGTCCTCGAAGACCTCCGCACCCGGCTGCGCGCCACCCGCTGGCCGGACGCGCCCGAGGACGCCGGGTGGTCGGCCGGTACCGATGTCGGCTACCTGCGTGAGCTCGTCGCGTACTGGGCGGACGGGTTCGACTGGCCCGCCCGGGAAGCCGAGCTGAACGCCATCCCGCGGTTCAAGATCTCGGTGGGCGGCCACGACATCCACTACGCACACGCCCGCGCGGCCGGGCCGGCGTTGCCGCTGGTGCTCACCCACGGCTGGCCGGACTCGTTCTGGCGCTACACCAAGGTGATCCCGCTGCTGACCGACCCCGGCGCGCACGGCGGCGACCCGGCCGACGCCTTCGACGTGATCGTCCCGGACGTGCCCGGCTTCGGGTACTCCTCGCGCCCCGGCACGCCGCTGGACTCCATCGCCGTCGCCGGGCTGTGGGCCGAGCTGATGACGGAGCTGGGCTACCCGCGCTTCGGCGCGGCGGGCGGGGACATCGGCAGCCACGTGAGCCGCTACCTGGCGCTCGACCACCCCGACCGGGTGGTGGCGGTCCACCGCACGGACGCGGGCCTCCCGATCTTCACGGGCGACCCGGCGGACCTGACGCCGGAAGAGCGCGACTGGATGGCCGAGGTGACGACCTGGGGCGCAGCCGAAGGCGCGTACGCGGCGATGCACCGCACCAAGCCCCAGACCGCGGCGGCCGCCCTGAACGACTCGCCCGCCGGCCTGGCGGCCTGGATCGTCGAGAAGATGCAGTCCTGGAGCGACGGCTTCCGCTTCACCCAGGACGAGATCCTCACCAACGTCACGATCTACTGGCTGACCCAGACGATCGGCTCGTCGATGCGGATGTACCGGGCGAACGCGGCCATCCCGCCGGCCCAGCTGGCCCGCCGCGTCGAGGTGCCCTCGGGGTTCGCGCTCTTCGCGGGCGACGTCGTCCTGCCGCCGAGGGCGTGGCTCGACCGGATGGCGAACACGGTCCGCGTCACCGAGCCGGAGCGGGGCGGGCACTTCGCGGCGTTCGAGGAGCCGGAGCGCTACGCCCAGGAGCTGAGGGACTTCTTCCGCCCCTACCGTTCGTAGCGGCCGTCGATCGAGATGTGCGGCCGACCCCACCGCGCCCGGGCGACGCGGGCGAGGGGCATCAGGGTCTTCGCCATTTCCGGGACGATCGCCATGTGGCGCGCCCAGCCGCGGTCGGTCAGCTTGATCCCGGTGGGGGTCCCGCGGAAGGTCCTCGGCCGGCCGTCGGCGGGACTCTCGTTTCCGCCGCAGGCGAAGGTCTTGACCTCGCCGGTCCCCAGCAGCCTCGCGGCCTCTTCGACGGAGATCCACCGGCGGTCGACCGACGACGGGCCTTCGCCGGTCTCGTCCTCGTAGCCGACTTTGCGGCCTGAGGCGAGGACTTCGGCCACGAACGCGAGGTAGTCGCGAGGGTGGGCGCGACGTGTCCGCAGCGCGGGCTCCTTGGCCGCGGCGAGTTTGAGGTCCACCTCCAGGACGCCGTCGTGCCGCGAGAGGGAGTGCACCAGCCCGGCCCGGATCAGGCCGAGCACCTCCTTGCGGGAGAGGATCCGGGTGCGGGCGCGGGATTGCCGCCGGAACAGCCACCTGTGTTTGAGAACGAAGGACGCGACGAACGCGGCCCCGGCGAGCAGGACGGCCGTGCTCGCGATCAGGACGACGCCGGCGTCGGTCAGCAGGATGAGCAGCAGGCCGCTGAAGCCGCCGACGAACGTCGTCCCCATGGCGAATATCGCCAACAGGGTCGTGAGAAATGCCGGGCCCACGGTGGTCATGACGCGAGCTCGGATCAGGTACACCACCAAGCTCACCGCCAGCGCCACGACGTTCAGTACGGCGATTCCCCACAGGACCCACAACACCGGCATAGCGCCTCCCGGACTCGGTCGGCCCAGGATGCGCCGCAATCGGACACGGCGTCAAGACGCAATGTCTGGACACTGTGTCCGGACTTGGCGTCCGGCTAGGATGCGGGTGATCAGGATCGCCGATGTGGAGTAACCGATGCCCTCAGTCACCCGGCCCGCCGCCGGCAAGCGCCAGGACCGCCGGGAAGAGCTGGAGCGCCGCCTGTTCGCGGCCACCGAAGAGCTGGTCGGCGCGGGCGCGAGCTTCACCGAGCTGAGCGTCGAGCGCCTCGCCGCGGCGGCCGGCATCTCCCGCTCGACGTTCTACGTCCACTTCGAAGACAAGGGCGACCTGGTCCGGCGGCTCGCCACCACCGTGCTGAGCGAGCTGCGCGACGTGGCCGGCGCCTGGTGGGAGACGGCGGAGCACGCCGGCCGAGCGGGGCTGACCACGGCCATCACGGCGATCGTGGCCGTCTACCGCCACCGGGCGGCGGCGTTCACGATCATCACCGAGACGGCGGCCTACGACCCGTCGGTCGCCGACGAGCTGCGCGTGCTGATGCAGTCGATCATCGACGCCACCCGGCAGGCGATCGAACGCGGCCAGGCCGCCGAGGTGATGCGGCAGGTCCACCCGGCCGAGACGGCGGCGGTCCTCACGTGGATGGTCGAGCGGGCGGGCTACCAGCTGGTGCGCGGAGCCGACCCGGCGCGGGACGCGACCGTCATCGAAGTCCTCACCGACATCATCTGGGCCACGCTCTACACCGATCCACCGGCGAAGCCCCGGACCTGACAGATACCGGTCAGTCTCCGGCCACCCGCCCCCGGCCGCGGTGATCGCCTCGATGATGCTGTCGAGGGGGATCGCATGGGGCGCTGGATCACGAAGGATGGCAAGCGGATCTACATCCGCGACAAGGGGACGGGCGTGATCGTCGCTGCGGTCGCCGCCGCCGCGATCGCCGGGGGCGCGGGCGGGGCCAGCGCCTTCGGCGGTGCGACGGGCGGGGCGGCCCCGGAGGCACTGGCCGGGAACACCGCCGGCGACGTCGTCGACTCGCTGCCGGGCCGCTCGCTCACGACGCGCCGCGCCGAAGCGCGGGAATCGGCCAAGCGCGGGAAGCCGCAGGAGGCGTGGAGCCGGCTGAAGGTCAAGGAGCTCAAGCGCGCGGTCCGGCGGCTGGAGCGCGAGGGCGACTGCGTCGCGGCGGCGTCGGGCAAGGTGCGGGACTTCCTGGCCGGGACGCCGTGCACGGCGCTGGACCGGATGCTGCTGGCGGTCGGGGACGGGCACGGCAACGCCGCGGTGATCTCGGTGGTACGGGTCGGTTTCCGGTCGACGAATCAGGCGAAGGCGTTCGAGCGGGTCGAGGCGGTGCAGGGCAGCGGCGACGTGCGGCCGCTGGAGATCGCGGCCGTCCTCGGGATCACCGGGGTGCGGATGACCGGGCTGCACTACGAGTCCCGCCCGGACGGTCACGGCATGGTCGTCGCCGAGGCCGACACCGCCACCGGGCACGTCGACCGCGCCACCTTGGACGCGCTCGCCGACGTCGCGGCCTTCCTGCCGATCCGGTGACCGGTCCACGGGTCCTGCCATCCGGGTGAAGTCGCGGCCCGGGACCTGCCCCGGCGCGGGAGCCGGGGAGAAGACTGCGGGCACCGGTTCGCCACCTGAGGGGAGCACCATGTCCGCCGACGATGCCCTGCTGTCCCTGTCCACGCCCGCCGGCCTCGCCGATCCCTACCCGGTTTACGCGAAGCTGCGCGAAGAAACGCCTATCTTCCGCAGCGAGGCTTTCGATGGCTGGGTGCTCAGCAGGTTCGCCGACTGCCAGCAGGTGCTCGCCGACGGCGAGACCTTCCTCGTGCTGGACGCGCAGTGGCGCGACCGGCACCGGCCGGGCTGGCGGGACAACCCGGCCATGGTGCTGCTGGCCGACCTCCTGCCGTGGAAGAACCCGCCGGAACACACGCGCGAGCGCCGCCTGCTCATGCGGGACTTCACCGTCCGGCGCGTCCAGGGGCTGGAGCCCGCGGTCCGCCGGGCCGTCGACCGGGTGCTGGACCGCTTCGCCGACGCCACCGCGGACGGGACCGCGGCGGACTTCGTCGGCACGGTGCTCTACCCGCTCGGGATGGCGGTGATCGGCGACCTGGTCGGCGTGCCCGACTCCGACCACGACCGGCTCCGCCGCGTCACCGACCTGATCGGCAAGCAGGTCGATCCGGCGATGTCGGCGGACCTGCGTGCCGAGGTCGACGCGGCCGCCGTCGAGTTCCGCGCCTATTTCGCCGACCTGATCGCACTTCGGCAGACGGAACCGCGCGACGACCTCACGTCCGCGCTGCTGGCCCGGCCCACCCCCGACGCGGAGCTGATGTCCGCCGAGGACGCGCTCAACTCGCTGCTCGTGTTGTTCGGCGGAGGCTACGAGACCACCGCGGGCGCGCTGGGTCTCGGGATCCACGCGCTGGTGACCCGGCCGGCGCAGTTCGCCCTGCTCGCCGGTGATCCCGGGCTCGCGGCCGGGGCGGCGGAGGAGATGCTGCGGTGGGACGGGGCCGCCCAGATGAGCCAGCGCGCGGCCGTCCGGCCGGCGGTGCTCGACGGAGTGGAAATCGCGGCCGGGGACCTGGTGGTGGTGCTCATGGGAGCGGCGAACCGGGACCCGGCGCGCTTCGCCGATCCGGACCGGTTCGACATCACCCGCAGCGCCGGCCGGGGGCTTTTCTTCGGGCACGGCCTGCACCTGTGCCTCGGCGCGGCACTGGCCCGGCTGGAGATGACCGTGCTGCTCGAACAGCTAGGTAAGCGCTTCCCGACGTTGCGGATCGCGGGCGAGGTGCAGCGACGCCCGAACCCGGCCTTGCGCGGAATGGCAGCCCTGCCACTCACCCGGTGACGCCTGTCGGCCGACTGTCGACGGATTGTCGACGAGCCCTGCAAGGGTGACGCGGTCGGCGAAAAACCGGGGTGGCAGGGCGGGTGGGATGGCTTCGTTCAGGGATCGGGTGCTGCTCGAACTGAGCGACGCGACCAGGCTCGCCGCGGCGCTGCTCCCACCCACCGACACCGCCGGAGCCAGGATCCGGACGATGCTCGGTGCGAGCTACGACCTGTCCGCGGCCCGGATCGACCAGGTGCGCGGGGTCACGGCGGAGTCGGTCGAGCTGGAGCACCCGCTGTTCCCGGTGCGCCGCCGGACCGGGGGCTGGTCGCAGACCGTCCCCACCTTCAGCCGCACCGACCTGACCCTGGACGTGCCCGCGCCGGCGAACCCGGTCTGGGTCGACCTGCTCGCCCACCTGACGGTGACCGTGGCCGCCGAAGTCGATCCCGGTGGTGCCGAAGCGGTGCTGGCCAAGGGTTTCGACACGTTCCGCACGCTCGACGAGTTCCGCGCGCGGTTCGCCTTCATCGACCTGGACGAGTTCATGGCCCGCCACCACATCACCACGGTGGAGGAACTGCGAGAGGCCTTCGACTACGTCGTGACCGAGATCCGGCTCCGCGAACCGGGGCCGTTCGACCCGGCCGATCCGGCCAGCACGCACACCCTGCCGGTCACCCTGGCGGCGGTGGTGGCGGACCCGTTCAGCCTGGCCGACGGGCTGCGCGCGGCACGCCTGGTCCAGGACGCCGCGAAGGACCTGACCGGTCCGACCCCGGCGGCCATCCCGGCCGAACCCATCGCCGCGTACGCGACGGCGGTGGTCCTGTCCGCCGCCGCGCTCGGCGCCGCCGGGCTCGAAGCCACTGATGTGGAACAGGTCTACGCCGCCCAAGGCGTAGCCAGCCTGGTCCTGACCACTGAGTGAGGAACCCCGATGCCGACGAAACCGGACCGCGAGCGGCGCGAAGATGCCGAGCCGCCCCCCACCGCTCCCGCCGAGGAACGCCCGGAAGCCGCGGAGCTCGACCCCGAGGCGCTCGAGCTCCTGCGCGCCCGGCTCGTTCGCAAATACCACTGAAGGAGGGGTCGATGACCGTCCGGTATATCAGCGTGAAAGCGCAGGTCAATTTGTTCGCACCGGCCGTGCGTGCGTTCGGTGACGTCGCGATCGTGGGCCGGTTCACGCTGCCGACGACCAATCCACCGCCCGACCCGCTCGTGGCCGGGGTGCCGGTCGCGTTCACCGACCCGAACGAAGCACGCCGCCGCGCACCCGGCGAGCTGGGTGAGGCGATCGCGCTCGCGTTCGGCCAGACACCGGGGCCGACGCTGGTGTACGGGGTCGCGGTGAACTCCGCGACACCCGACTTCGCCGCCGCGCTG
Organism: Amycolatopsis ponsaeliensis; assembly: GCF_030182635.1. Lineage (NCBI taxonomy): Bacteria > Bacillati > Actinomycetota > Actinomycetes > Pseudonocardiales > Pseudonocardiaceae > Amycolatopsis > Amycolatopsis ponsaeliensis. The sequence goes on along the minus strand of NZ_JAPZLD010000018.1, from coordinate 140,705 downwards.
CGGGCCGTCGCCGGGCTGAACGTCCAGCTCGTGATGCTCGCCAACACCCCGGTCACCGCGGCCGCGACCACCACGGGCGGCCCGCTGGCGCTGCTGGTCGACCACGTCGTGTCGGTGTCCAACACCGGTGGCGACGGCCAGGAGCGGATGGGGGTGGCCATGCTGACCAAGGGCTCGACCACCGTCGCCGATGTCCCGAAAGCGCTCGCGAACGAGCGCATGGTCTACATCGCGCACCAGAGCGACCAGGACGTGGCCGCCGCGGTCACCGGGGTCATCGCCGGCTACGAGCCGCATGTTTCCCTGCTGCTCAAACCGGTCCGGGTCAACAACGTCTCCTTCACCGCCGCCCAGATCGAGCTGATCAACGGCCCGGAGAACCTCGACGCCGGCGGCCCGGCCGGGCGGGGCGTCAACTGGCTCACTTCCCCGTCGCTGATCCCCGGGCAGGGCGTGTTCCTGGGTGAGGGCTACACCGGTGACCCGGCGGGCAAGAAGTTCATCGACATCGTCCGCACGGTCGACGACGTGTCCTTCCGGCTGAAGGCGCAGCTGATCAAGAGCGTCGGCAACCTGCGGATCAGCCGGTCCGGCCTGCGCGGGCTGGTGGCGCAGCTGGAAGCGGTGCTCGGTCCGCTGGTGAGCGCCGAGGTCCTCGACGATTTCGAGCTGATCGTCCCGCTGCTCGTCCTGCTGGACAAGGATCCGGCGACGCTGACCGCGGACGAGCTGAACCGGATCCACACCGCCAATGTGCAGCGCTTGGTCCAGGTGCTGGCCGCCGTGCGCTACGCCGGCGCCATGCACCGGATCTCCATCGTCATGAATTTCGAATAGGAGAGGTTAGCCGATGGCCGACTGGAACACGCGGCTCGAAGTCCGGCTCGGGGACGCCACGATCACTCCGATCTCGACGTTCACGCCGACCTTCAACGTGCCGCACACCGTGCTGCACAGCATCGAGGCCGACAATGTCGGCTTCGTGCGCCAGCCCTTCACCTTCACCTTCACGATGGGCGTGCCCGCCGTGGCCGCCGCGGTCGCGGACCTGACGAAGCTCGCCGTCGACGGCACCGAGTTCCAGATCGTGGTGGCCGAGAAGAAGGGCACGGACTGGGCCTTCAACGCGATGAAGTTCGCGCGGTGCGTCGCCACGTCGGCGAACCCGAGCAACGTCGTCGTCGACGGAGTGCCCCAGGCGAGCTTCACCTGCATGTCGCTCTCCGTCGGCATCGAGGCGTAGCGCCGTGGACGACGAGTTCGAGGTGCCCGGCTTCGCCGCGGGCGGGCGGGTGGACCGCACCGGGATCGCCCTCGTGCACGAGGGCGAGTACATCGTGCCGCAGCCGGGCAGCGAAGCGCTGATCTCACCGGGACCGGGGCACGACGCGGTCGTCAACTACTACTTCCCGGTCCGGGTCGAGGTGGTCGGGACGTTGCCGGACGAAGAGGTCCGCAGGGTCGCCGAGTACGTCTTCGGCGAGCTGGACCGGGAACTGGCGACGCGGCTGTAGCCGCTTCGGGGGGAGGAATGTGATGGCGACGAACGTGCCTGTGCTCGTCGGGCCGGTCCAGCTGCGGTACGTGCAGAGCATGACCGTCACCGAGGGGTACCGGATCGAGCGCATCATGGGCAGCCGGTTCTCGCAGGCCACCCAGCCGACGAACAAGACGATCGTGATCGAGGCGGTGCTGCTCGGTCCGCAGCGGCTGACGCAGAAGAAGGAGCTGGAGGCGCTGGCCCTGGTCTCGCGGCTGCTCGTCGCCGCGGTGGCGCCGGCGCTCGCCGCGTCGGGGATCCCGGTCGTCTCCGGTCTCACGATCAGCCTGGACATGCAGATCACCGATCTGCGCTTCACGCAGAGCGTGGCCAAGCGCGAGGCGCTCGACGTGTCGATCACCTTGCAGCAGGTGCCTCGCTCGAGCCTGAGCGCGGTGCTCGGCGAGGTGGCCGATCTCAGGCTGGCCGCCGCCACCGCCGCCGTGCCGTCCGGGCCGGCGGCCAACCCGATCGCCCGCTCACTGGGCTCCTTCATCTGACGGGAAAGGCAGGAATGACGGCATTGAGTTTCCGGCGGCTGCCGATCGACCCGGCGGAGGGATTCCCCCAGGCGTTCCGGCTCGCCGTGGCCGGTCGTTCGTACCGGTTCCGGTTGCACGCGAACGTGGCGGAAGAGCTGGTCGGCGGCGCCGGGCAGCTGGAGTTGCCGGTCAAGGGGGCGTTTCTCGTGGTGGAAGTGGGCAGGGAAGAGCCGGTGGGGCTGGTGCCGCTGCTGCGCCGCAAGCTGGTGCCGGACGTGGAGTACCACGCGGGCGAGCTGGCGCTGGTCTTCCGCACGATGCGGCTGGATCTGCGCAACCTCAACGGTTTCGGCTCATTCGGGTCCGAAGTGGTCGGCGGGGTGGCACTGCGATGAGCTTCGTCATCTGGTACAAGGTCGAGATCGGTCAGGCGGCGTCGGCCGGCCTCGCGGACGTGGCGGCGTCGGTCACCGGTCTCGGGCTGCCGATCACCGTGTCCAACGACGTCCTCGCCGGGTCCGTGGTGCTCGACGCCGACATCAAGGTCGTGATGACCGAGGGCGCGTCGGCGGACACCTTCGAGATCACCCTGATCAACCTGCCGACCAGGACCACCGAACTGATCCGCGCCGTGCGGGCGAACGCCCCGTTGAGCGTCTCCGTGCACCTGGGCTACTTCGACGAACCGGTCACGCGCACCGGCGACGGCGGCCTCGTGCTGTCCGGCCGGATCACCCGCGTGACCGGCTGCGTCGGCCAGGACGGGCTGGCCCGCACGACGCTTTACGGGCAGGAGGAGGCGGGCTACCTGCTGCGCACGAAGCTGGCCGCGATCAGCGTGCCGGACCGGACCCTCGCCCAGGACTTCGCCGGTGAGCTGCTGCGGTCCCCGCAGGTGGAACTCGCCAAGGGATCCACGCTGCCCGGCGAGCTGACCGGCTTCACCACCCGTGCCGGGTCCATTTTGGACGCGTTGCGGCGGCTGGCCGACCGGGCGGATGTCGCGCTCGTGGTGCGGGACGGGAAAGTGTTCACCGGTGCGGCGGTCGGCGCGGCCGACGACCTCGCCCCGATGGCGTTCGACCCGGACACCAACATCGTCGCGCTGGACAACACCGACGGCGAGGACTCCGCCGCCGAACCGTCCCCGCCGGTGCGCACCACGATGAACCTGACCGTGCTGGGCCACCCGGGACTGCGCGTCGGCCAGGTCGCCGAGGTCACCGGCCTGGCCGGGGTCCCGGCGGGGACACTGCGCATCACCAGGGCGATCCACCAGTTCAGCACGGGCGGCGGCTACACCGTCGAGCTCGCGCTCATCTCGGCCGAAGCCGGGCAGCGGGCCCAGCTCACCACCGGCGTGCAGGGCGCGGTGAACCGGCTGCGCGACGTGACCGACCGGGCCAGGGGCGACAACCCGGCCGTCGACATGGGTGAGGTCACCGGCTACGTGGCCGACGGGCGGCATGTCACGACCCTCCACTACGGACAGAACGTCGTGTCGGACTCGCCCAGCGTCGCCGACCCGATCGACCCCACGGTGGGCTTGCACGACAAGCCGATCGCGTCACCGTTCGCCTTCGACCGGACCGGGTTGATGACGCCGGTCTACCCGAAGATGCGCGCGCTGCTGGCGCACAACCGCGGGCTGGTCAACGACGCGGTGGTGACCGGATTCGTGTGGGCCGACAACCCCGCGCAGCGGCGCCCGGCCAACCAGCCGGGCGACTACTGGCTGGCGCTGCCCACCGGACTCGACGACGACGGGCTGCCCACCGGTCGCGGCGCCAACGACCTCATCGACGCCGGCGGCCGCCGGGTGATCCAGGCGACCGGCCTGCACATCGTGGTCGGCGCGGGAGCGCTGCCCGAGGTGGGCGAGCGCCCCGAACCCCCGGAGGACGACACGATCACCATCGAGCACGCCAGCGGCACGACGATCACCGTCGGCGCCGACGGCGGGGTCACCGTCACCACCGACGGCAAGCCGATCACCATGACCAACGGTTCGGTGAGCCTCAAGCTCGACGGCGCCGCCGTGGCGGTGTCGTGATGCCGGCCGTCCTGACCGCCGCCTCGACACTGGTGTGCCCGCACGGGTTCCCCATGCTGGCGACACCCGGCGCGGCCCTGGTGACCGTGGACGGCAACGCGGTGCTGGTCGGTGCCGACCTGCTGAACGCGACCTTCGCCTGCACGGTCGCCACCCCGGAGACCAAGCCCTGCACCAAGGTCGGGTCCATCGACGCCGGACTGTCCGGCACGTTGTGGATCCGCGACGAGCAGGCGGCGTTGGCGACCGCGCTCGGCACCACCGACGGAGTCCCGCCGACGCCGTGGCACGTCACGTCCGCCGGTCAAACCAAGCTGGAGGCGACATGACGGCGGCGGGCCGGTTCGGCCGCGGGCTGCTGCTCGACGACGGAGATCTGGTCTTCGACGGTCGCCGCCTGCGCGAGGTCGAGGGCGTCGCCAACCTCGTCCAGGCGCTGACCCTGCGCGTGCTGACGCCGTTCGGGTCCGACCGCTTCAACACCGGCTACGGCCTGGACCTGGCCCAGGTGTTCGCGGAACCGAGCGGCATCCGGATGGTCAAGGAACTCATCAAGCTGAACCTGGTCAGCACCCTGAGCGGCGATCCGCGGGTCCGCGAGGTCCGCCAAGTCGTCTTCGACGACGACCCCGACCGGCTGGCCGCGCATCCGGAGCTGGCGGCGTCGGCACGCGAAGCCGCCCACCGTCGCAACTGGACGGTCGAGGTCGACCTGGTGACGGTGGACGGCACCGCGCTGACCCTGCCGGTGAACGTGGAGGTATGACGGCCGTGGCCGACTTCGGAGTGACCCCGGACGGGTTTGTCGTCAAGCCCGTCGACGTGATACTGAGCGAGTCGCTGGCTCGCGCGAACGCCGTCTTCGGTGACGCGGACCTGACCAGCACGAGCGTGCTGCGGAAGCTGCTGGAAACCACCGCGGCCGAGGACGGCGAGCTGTGGAAGCGGCTGGAGGACCTGTACTACGGGAACTTCGTGTCCACCGCGGTCGGCGATGACCTCACCCAGCTCGGCGAGGACGTCGGCGTGGCGAGATCATCGCTGGTCAGCACCGGCACCGTGCGGTTCACCCTGGCCAACGCGGCGCCGGGCCGCCGGTACGTGCTGCCCGAAGGCACCATCGTCGTCACCGGGCCGGACCCGGTGCGGGCGTACGGCACGACCGCCTCGGTCACCATCGACTCGGCACCGGTCAATGTCGGTGTCGTGGCGTTCGAGCCCGGCCCCCTCGGTGACGTGCTCGCGGGCAAGATCGTCGACATCGATCCGACCTACCGCGCGACGTTCCTGGCCGATTTCGGCACCGCGAAGCTGACGGTGACCAACCCCGCGCCGACGACCGGTGGTGCCGCACTCGAAGCGGACGGCCCCTACCGCGCGAAACTGCTCGGGCTGGCCCGCAACCTGTGGACCCCGGAGGCGGTGGCGCAGGCGGCGTTGCGGGTCAGCGGGGTCGTTGACGTCGTGTTGTCCGACCCGCTGGGCGGCGTGGACGTCTCGCAGAGCTACTTCGACCTGTTCACCTTCGACCAACGCGCGTTCAGCAGTGAACGCCGCGTCGGCGAACCGTACTTCTTCACCGTCGTGGTGGCGCACGAGTTCCGCGCGCCGTGGCGCACGATCGGCCCGGTGCAGGGCATCTTCGAGCGGGTGACCGCGGCCGTCGACCAGGTCCGCCCGATCGGCGTGCACGCCAACATCGTGGAAGCCGACCACATCGAAGTCGGCCTGCGCGCGACGGTGGTGGTGCAGCCCGGTTCCGACGGGGCCGCGCTGCTCGCCTCGGTCCGGCAGCGGCTGGCCGGCGACATCGGCGGGCTGCGGCTCGGCGGCGACGTCCGGTACTCGCAGGTGGTCCGCGCCTTCGTCGAGCAGCCGGGGGTGCTGGACGTGCAGGGCCTGCACCTGCGCCGGTCGCCCGCCGCGTTCGGGCGGATCACGTTCGGCGATGTCGGTTTCCAGCAGGTGCTGGCGGAGGCCGCGGTGGGGGAGAACCTGGTGATGGGACCGACCGAACTGGCCATCTTCGCGGCCAGCGGTGAAGCACTCGAGGTGACGCTGGTGACCGGATGAGCACACTGCTGACCGGCGACGCCGTGCTGGCCGCGACCCGGATGGCCGGCCGGCTGACGGTGCCGTTCGACCGGGGCGCGGACACCCTGCGGCTCCGGATGTCCTTCGCGGGCACCGACGGCACTGTGGACGGTTACGACTTCGCCGAGCATTCCGCGCGGTTCGGCAGGGCGCCCGAACCCCGGTACGTGCTCGGCCTCGCCCGTGACGTCGACGACGGCGCCACGGTGACGGTGACGTTCGCCGACCAGGGCACGACGAACACCGTGACCGTCCCGCTGCCGGCGGGCACACCGGCCGGGACGTCGTTCCCGATCGCGCTGCCGGTGTCGGCGACCGGCCGGATCACGACCGTGAAGATGGTGCCGGCGCCGAAGGACAACCGCCCGGACCTGTCCCTCACGCTGACCGCGCTGCTCGGCACCATCGCCAAGCTGCTGTGGGTGCTCGGCGCCGAGCGCGACCAGCTGCGCCGCCACGCCGGGCGGACGGCCGCGCAGCGGCACCTGCGCGACGCCGAGGGCTTGAGCCTCGACCTGATCGGCTTCGACCTGGGTGTGCCGCGCTTTCCGCCCCTGCCGGCCGGCTTCGACCCGGACACCGTCGCGCTGTACCACCTCGACGAGGAACCCGGAACGAAGGTGGTGGCCGACTCCACCACCGGCTTCCCTGGCCGCGCGGGGAATCCGGGTGCGGTCGCCGGTGCCGTGGAGCTGGGAGCGGCCGGGCGGTACGGCAAGGCGTTCGGGTTCCGCACCGCCGGGGGATCGGTCGATGTCGCGACCGGGAGCGCGTTCGACATCGCGGCCGCGGCCGGCGCGACGGTGGAGTGCTTCGTGCGCCCCGATCCCGGCGCGGACGGCCCGGTGCTCAGCAGGCATCCGCTGCCCGGCGGGGCCGGTGCGGGCTGGGTACTCGCGGTCGGCGAGTTCGGGAGAGGGGTCGCCGGCAGTGTGCGGCTGACGTTCAGTGACGGCACGCGGGCCGTGGAAGTCTTCGCGGACACGGCTTTGCCGGTCGACGCGTTCACCCACGTCGCCGGGGTGCTGGACCGGGTCGCCGGCGAGGTGCGGCTGCTGCTCGACGGGGTCCCGGTGGCCGTCAAGGCGTTCACCACGCTCGGCGCGATCGTCACCACCGCCGCGCTGCGCATCGGCGCCGCGGCGGGCGGGTTCCGCGGTGTGGTGGACGAAGTCCGGATCAGCTCCGTCGCCCGCAAGGGGTTCGCGCCGGTGCTCGGCGAGGACGACGAGCACTACCGGCGCCGGCTCCGGCCGTTCCGGCGGTGGAGCCTCCCGACACCGGCGAAGCTGCAGTCGATCCTCAACGAGGTGGTCGGCCCGGTCGGCGGCCAGCCCGACCCGCTGGTCGTGGACGACGCCAACGCGCAGCTGGTCCGGGGTACCCGGCTGGTCCACATCCGGCCGGTCGCGCTGCTGCCGGGTGAGAGCATCGACGCGGCCGGTCGTCGCCGGGCCGACGAAGCGGCCGCGGTGGGTACCGCGGCGCAGGAGGAGGCCTTCGACCCGGACTTCCTGCTCCGGTACGACCGCGCGAACGTGGACTTCGGCCGCGCGGCCGACCGTCCGCCGCGCCCCGGCGAGCGCGCGGCCGATCCGCACCTCGTCCAGCTCGGGGTGGCCGACCGGCTGGACCGGCTCGTCGCGCTGGTGGGCGCCGAGCCGGGGCGGCTGCTCGTCGGCGCGGCGTTCGACCCGGGCGCGAGCGACCTGCGGGCCACCGGCCGGGCCGTCCTGATGGGACACAGCACGGTCGGCCCCGGCCGCCTGGCGGCGCTGGCGCACCGCGCGGGCTTCGACTTCGTCCGCTTCCGCTCCGGCGCGGGCGACGCCCAGGTCTACGCGGCCGCCGCGCCCGGTGACTACTTCGGGATCGTGCCGGCGCCGGCGAGCACCGGCCCGACCGCGCTGGACGTCGGGAACACCGTGGCGCTGTCGGTGACCCCCGCGCCGCCGCCGGACGCCCTCGTCCGCTGGTTCCTCGTGCCGGGCGGCGCGGGACGCGCCACGATCATCCCGGACACCGGACCGAGTACCGCGCAGCTGACCGCCAAGCTCACCGCGACCGCGGCCGGACGGCTCGTGGTGAAGGCCGACGTGATCCGCGGCAGGCGCACGGTCTCGGCGACCCGGCCACTGCGCGTCGGCATCACCGACCTCGCGGACGGCGTCACCATCTCCGGGGACGGCACCTTGGGCACCCTGCCTTCCGTCGTGGACGTACCCGGCGCCTTCTTCCACCCCGCGTTCCTGGCCAGGCACGCCGACGCGCGAGTCGATTACGGCACGGTTGCCGACAACCACCTGATGCAGCCCGCCGTGGCGGAGCTGCTCGACGCGTTGCTGGCCGAGCTCGCCCGCCGCAAGGTCGCCGACGGGCTCGTGGTCACCGCGGCGTTCAACGCCCAGGGCGACCTGTCGGCCAAGGAAGGGCGACGGCTCGCGCTTCGCCACAAGACGCTCACACCAGGGGCGCTGGCCGGTGCGGCGTTCGCGGTCGGTTTCGACCACCTCCAGCACCTCGGTGCGGACCTCGTCCTCAGGGAGTCACCGGGACAGCTCGTCGCCGTCCGCGGTCCGGCCGGGACCGAGCAGCGCGGGGTCATCGAGCTGGCTGAAGGGTCCACCGCGGACTTCACGGTCACCCCGGTGCCGGGTGCGCTCACCGCGGCCGGGTTGCCGGGGCCGCTGCCGGGGCTGGATCCGAGACTGGGCTGGTCGTCCGGCACCTTCGACCAGGCACACGTCACCCTCGGCTCCAACACCCAGCCCACCACCCGGGTGACCGCCGAGTCGGCCGGCGCCGCCTGGGTGCAGGCGAGCTACCAGATCGGTACTTCGCCTACCCCGTACACGTTCCAGGTGCGGCTGAGGCCGCCGTTGGACACGCCGTCGACCGTCCTCACCCGGGATCAGCACGACCTGATCATGAACGTCCTCAACGTGCTGCACCCGGTCGGGGTCGAGGTCGGCACCAGCGCCATCCGGGAGCACGTGGTCGAGCTCAAAGGCGACCTGCTGCAGGTCAACCCGGACTACACGTATCCGAAGTTCCGCGTTCGCGGTGTCCTGCCGCGTCAGGTGAGGAGGCCGGCCGGTGGGTGACATCCGCTTCACGCCGCAGTTCCAGCACGTCGACTGGGTCGACGGCAAGGACCGGGTCCGGGCCAAGGACCCCAATGGCTTCAACGCCCGGTTTTCCACCATCGAAAGCGATCTCGTCCAGTTCTCGACCGTGGTCGCCAAGGTCGACGCCAAACTCGACCAGATCGAAAACCGGCCCCCACGCCGCGAGCTCTGGCTGCCGCCGCAGCAGCTGGCCGGACCGGGCAACGCCACCCACGGGTGGCAGGTCACCGCTACCGGGGCGCTCGTGAACACGCCCAGCATTTGCACCGGGGTGATGGACCTGCTTCTTCCCGACGGGGTCCGGCTGCTCACGTTCCGGGCGATCGGCCAGACCACCAACAACGTCACCGTGGCGATCAAGCTGTCCCGCGCACCGATCGGCCTTGGCGCCTTCCCGCAGGCGATGGCCACCGTCACGGGGAGCGGGGCCCAGTACGACGTGACCGTGGACGTCGATCCCGCACAGGCGCTGACCACGACCGCCTCGGTCCGCTATTTCATCGACGCACGGTGCGAGAACAACTTCGTAGCAGCCGTGACGATCTCGGCCTTCCAGATCGTCTACTCGACCAGCTGACCAGAAAGAAGAGCCACCATGGCCGATGTGAGCTACACCCCGGTGTTCCACCACACCGACTGGGTGGACAAGGTGGACCGGGTGGAGGCGAGCGGGCCGAACGGCTTCAACATCCGGTTCAACGCCATCGAGCGCGACCTGCGTGAAGCGTCCACTGTGGTCACCGAGATCGCCACGGCGATCCGCACGGTCCGCACGTCCACACCGGACACGCCGGCGCGGATCACCTTCACCCCTCAGCTGCGCGACGTTCCGCCCGCCTTGGGCTTCGAAACCACCAACGTGGGCTTCCAGACCGGGTTGAGCAATGCCCAGCTCGGAGCCTGTGCCGGTGTGGCGAACTTCGTCCCGCCCGACCGCGCCCGGCTGACCACGGTGCGGATCGTCGGCGGGATCGATGCGGGAGGGACCAACACCGCGACCATTTCCGTGATGCGCATTCCGCTGCTCGGCGCCACGCCCGCCGCGACGAAGCTGGGCGGCGTGTCCCTCACCACCGTCGGAGATTTCGACCTCCAATCGACGGTGGGCAACGACCTCGCCCTGGTCGATCTCAGCACTTTCCGGTACTTCGTGACCGTCTCATACCAGTGCTCGGCCAGTGGCAGGCTGCAGATCCAGGCGATCCACCTCGGCTTCACCCCGCCGGCCTGACTTTCGGAAAGGACGTCATGACCGATCCACGGTATGACCCCAAGTTCCAGCACACCGACTGGGTGGACAACGTCGACCGCATCTCCGCGGGTGGCGCCAACGGGTTCAACGTGCGGTTCGACACGATCACCAGTGACCTCCGGCAACTGTCCACCGTGGTCCTCCAGGTCGACGCCGCGCTCGACCTCGCCGCCGGTGGCGCCGTGGGTCCTCAGGTGCTCACCGTGCCACTGGATTTCCCGCCGACGCCTCAGCGCGACGGTTGGACCTACGACGCGAACGGCGCGGGGCATCCACAGGCCGGGGCCGCCGGTGGCACCGCGGTGATGGGCCTGACGTTGCCCGACCACATCCGGCTGACGTCGTTTCGCGCGATCGGCCAGTTCGGGGGCGGAACAACCCGGCTCATCCTGACTCTCGGCCGGGCGCAGCTGACCGTCGCCGCCCCGGTGCCGGACAAGCTGGCCGAGATCCGCAGCGACACCCAGACCCTCCCCGCCTCCTACGACGTCACGGCGGCCGTCGACAGCCGATTCGGCCTGGTCGACCTCAGCCTGTTCCGCTATTTCCTCCTCGCGAACGCGACGCAGGTGTCGTCGCCGCAGCTCACCAGCCTGTCCGCAGTCCAGCTCGGCTTTTCCGCCGCTTGAGCGGGCCGGCCTGATGCGGATCGACTGCCACGTGCCGATCACCCTGCGGATCGCGGGAGTGCCATCCGACGACCAGCTGGCGGCACTCGGCCGGGCACTGACCCGTGCGGTGGCGGCCAGCCTGGCCGAGGCGGAGCGCCTCCTCGCCGACCGGCACGGTGTCGGCGCCGGCGCGGTGGTGGAGGTCCGCGAGCCCTACGACCCGCGGCGGGAAAGCGCCGGCCGTTACGCCGTGCCGTCCTACCAGCACAAGGGCGAGCCTTCCGCGGTACGGCTGCGTCCTGTCTCCGGGACGTCCGGCGATGAGCGCGAGGCGGCGATCCGGAAGGTCACCAGCCACCCGGGCGCGAAGGCGCTCGAGGGCAGGGCGGACTACCGGGCCGACCCGGCACGGGCCGACGCGAACCTGCGTCACTCCCATTTCCGCGACGATGCCGAGCGGCTTTCGTACGCGGTCGGCGTCTTCCGGGCCTACCTCGAGGCCGGCGGCAAGGGTGCTCTGGCCAACCTGATGACGGCCTACGAGTCGAACCCCGGCACGTACACGTTGCTCTCCGCGCGGGAGCGTGACCAGCTGCGCGAACGACGTACGCGGCAGCAGGCCGAGGAAGCCACGTGGCAAGCCGAGCAGGAGGCGGAGCGCGTCAAGCGTTCACCCGAGGATCTGTCCGGGTATCCCGATCCGGCGGTTTCCGGTCCCTATCTCGACCAGGGCATCGTTTTGCCGTACGACAAGCTGGTTCCGATCCCGGACCCGAGAAAAGGGTACGACGCAGAGGAAGTCAGCAGGGTTCTCAAAGAACCGCCGCGCCTGGAGCAGCTCTACTACGACGCCACCCACGGTCAGGGCAGAGCCGCCTGGCTGGCGGTCGTTTTCGAGTCGCGCGTCCGAGAGCTGGCCGCGGGCGCGGTGCACGCCGTCAGCGACCCCTTCGACCTGCGAGGTCTGGAGAACATCCTTTTCGGCACCATCGGGTTCGACTTCGGGAGGTACGGCTTCTCGCCGCACACCGCTTCGGGCCGCCGGATGTTCATCGTCTTCGCACAGGCCTATGCCGACGAGGCTCGCGATGTGCGCTTGTTCGTCACGGTGCTGAACAACCTGTTGAGCCTCGCGGGTGCCGGAAAGGTCGCCGGCACCGCGTTGACCGCGGTGGAAACCCGAATCCCGATCCCGCCGGTGCCGGAACCGGCACTGCCCAAGCCGCCACCGCCACCGCCGGTGCCGGAAATTCCGTTGGCACCGGCCAAACGTCCGATCGGCTTCCAAGCGCCGGACGCCGCTCCGCCGGTGCCGAAGGCCGAAACTTTGAGCCCGAAGGTCGCGGGCTTCGGCAGGCCCATCGAACCGCCGCCACCGGGTGTGCCAGGTCCCGGGACCGCGCATCAGCTGCCGCCCGCACAGCAGGTCCCGTCCGCGGTGGAGCCTGCCGCGGGCGGGAGCAAGCAGGTGACGTCGATGTCGTCCGGCAAACGCAAGCGCGGGGGACCCAAGCAGACGGCACCGTCGCCCGAGGAACGTGAGCAGGTGCCGGAACCCGTGCGCAGGGCGGCTCCGGCTCCGGAAGAGCGCGCGGACACCCTGCATTTCGGGGATCAGCAGGCTGAGCGCGGTCACCTCAGTGAACGCGATCTGCGGCGCGAACAGCAGTCCGTGCCGCACGTTCAGCCTCACGACGACGCTGTCGCGCGGGTTCTCAACGAAGGCGGCGGGAGCTACACGGTGATTGTCAGGAATGCCGAAGGCGAGGGCGTGACGGTGATCAGGGACTTGTCCAGCGACGAGGTGGTGGGACTGTCGAACAGATACGGCTGGAACCCACCCTTCCGGCCGGGGCGGAGCCGACGTTGAGCAGCGGCAACGGATCCGTCAAACGGTGTTACCACCTGCCCGACGACATCAGTGTGCCGGAGTCCATGGCACCGGACGACCGGCGACGGCTCACCTCGGTGGTTCGTGACGCGATCACCGGTGCTGTCCGCGCCGCCACCACCGATGACACCGTCGTGGTCCGAGCAGCCGCGCGCGCCGTACCGCGCGAGCGCGCCGACCGAACGGGTGCCACCTATGACATCCCGAGCTTCGGTGACGAGGGCCGCAAAGTGCCGTTGCCCGTCGGCGGCGCGGGTCCGGAATTCGAGGACCGGCCGACCTTGGGCAACCTTCCCCGGGACGAACCGGACACCGTCCGCCGGGTCGAGCTGAGACTGGTGCGCGGGAAATGGCGGGAGGTCGATCTGCGCGGCCGCACGTCACACGCGAGCGGCAATTACGTCTTCGTGGTTCAGGACGAGCGGATCTACGCGGTCAAGCGGCGCTGGACCACGATCGAGGGCGGGCCGGCCGGGCACACGGAGGCGGCACGGGGTCACCGCGTCACGTGGGCGGGCACGGTGACCATCAGCCGGAACACCGGGCAGGTCACCCGCTGGGACGACGCGTCCGGGCACTACCGGCCCGCGGCGATGCTGCGGCAGAGCGCCATCGACGCCGGACTGCCCGAGAACAGGTGGCGGCAGTCCCCGGAAACACTGGCCAGGCCGCGCCCGGCCAGCGAACCAGGATCGCAGTTGCCTGTCTTCCAGCCGCGCACGCGGTCGAGAACGGGTGAGCCGGCCCGGATCCGGCCCGGCGCACCGCAACCCGACCTGCTCGAAGCGCACCTGCGCGGTGGCGGCTCGGCACCCGTTGCCGCGCCGGCAGGCAATCCCGAGGTGCCACCACAGGGCCGAAAGGTGGTCGGGCGCGTGTCGTTCTCCTACGACACCGAGGCGCACGGCGACGACCGCGTGCTGGCGAGGAACATCGATCTGTCCGACTACCCGGGCCGCGGCCCGGGCCGGATCAACCGGTTCTTCGCCGCGAACCCGCTCGCCGAGGGATTCACCCGCATCGGTGTGTCCGAATCGGCCAACAAGATCACCGACCTGCTGATGGACAAGGTCGCCGACCATTTCGCCAAGGTCGTGCCCCAGGCTCGCGCGGCACTTCTGGAGATGTTCCCGACCGGCGAGCAGATGATCGTCGACTACCAGATCGTGGCGTTGTCGGCCGCGGCCGACGAGGTCATCGATGGCCATCAGCCCCAGGAGCGGCCGCTGGCGGAGAACATCGCCGACCTCACCGCGTACCAGGACGCACTGAACGAGGCGGTCGACCAGGCGCGGCGGTACCAGGCGGAGATCGTACCGATCCTCGACGACCTCCAGCGGCGCGCGAACGTACTCGCCGACGTGGTCAACGACCTCGACCGAGCGTTCGCCTGGATCCACCGGTACCTGCCGGTTCTCTTCGCCTACTACCAGTCGTTCCTGCTGTGGCGCGCGAAAGAGATGTTCCACCGCTTCCACGAGGAGATCAACGTCCTGATCCGCTTGCTGGACGGCCGCGACACGCAGTACCGGAGGCTCGTCGAACACCTGGACAAGCGCCAGGACAGCCTGATCGACCGCGTCGGCGACCCCAGTGCGTGGGCGGACGAACTACTGGCCCGCGCCCGGCGAGGTGGGACTCCGCAGCGGAAGCCCTGACCGGTCCCGGTGGCGAGCCGCCACAGCTGCGCCGCACCGAAGTCGCCGAGACGGCTCCCGTTGCCATGGCTGTCACCGAGCGCTCGCGGTGCGTAGTATCGGCTGGGTGATCGAGCTCGTGATGGGGACGCTCGACCTGGCGAAGGTGCGGTTCGCCCGTTCGCCGATGGAAGAGCTCCGCACCAGCGTCTACGTCCTCGAGGGCCGCCGGGGTGTGGACCTGCACCGCCCGTGGGTGTCGATGGCTCGCGGCCGGCTGGCCGGCCTCGACCTCACCGTGCTCTTCACCCTGCTCTCGATCGACCACGCCTTCCCGGGCTTCCTGAACCCGCTGACGGAGCCCGCCGACACGTTCGACGACCAGCTCGAGCGCGTGCGCGCCACCGACGACGCCGGGATCCGGTGCTACTTCGACGAAAGCTGGGCGCCGGAAGAGATCCCGACGGCGGTGCGGCCGCTCTACGACGATCCCGGGCGCACGCTCGGGCCGTTCTGCGACCTGCTCGCCGCCTACTGGCGCGCGGCGATCGAGCCGGTGTGGCCGCGGCTGTGCGCGCTGCACGAGGCCGACTTCGCCCACCGATCCGCGAGGTCGACATCGCCCTCGCCCGCCTGCCGCTGGATCCGGAGTTCTGCACCTGGACGCCACTGTTCGAAGATCGCCACGTAGCCGTCGTGGGAATGGGCAACCCGTTCTTCGAGGCAGAGTACGTGGAAATCGAAGACATCGTGGGCATGCCAATACCCGACATGGTTTTCAAGTCGCCTGCCCCCGAGCTTTTTTCGTACTGGACGCTCGAAGCGGACCGGGGGGCGAGCGCGCGGATCTCGGGAAACCCGGTCAGCTCGACGATCGAGGTTTCCTACGCGCTCGTCGACGAGCCCGGTCTCGTGGTCCTCGGCCCGGAAACCGTTCGGAGGTTTTCCGGCGCTTCCGCAGTCGTTCCTGCGCTCTGCCGTGATCGCCGACGCCAGCCAGAATTGCGCAGTGGTCGCGCGTCGCCGCACCGACGACCGTCCGGCCGTGCTGAGGTTCTGCGAGGTCGCGGCGGCGGTCACCCGGCACCTCGGACTACGACGCGCTCGGCCGCTGCTTCCGCCGCCGGACGCCCGGCGGCACCGTGACGACGTGGGAGTTCGCCGCCGCCGGCGCACCGGTCGCGCTGCGCAACGGCAGTCGCGCGCTGACGTTCGCCTACGACGCCGCCGGCCGGGAAACCGCCCGGACGAGCCCGGCAGGCCTGCGCCTCGTCCAGACGTGGAACGCGAATGACCAGCTGGTCGGCCAGACCGTGCTGGGCGGCAACCCGGACCGCCCGGTGCAGCAGCGGACGTTCCGCTACCGCACCGACGGCCACCTCACCGCGGTCACCGACCGGATCCACGGCGCCCGCCGGTTCGACCTCGACGCGTTCGGCCGGATCGAGCAGGTGCACTGCTCGCCGAGTCCGGCGCGACGAAGAAGATCCGGAACATCGCGAAGAACCGTAGGCTGGAAACGGGCTGAACGCCGAGCCCGCGCGGGTGCGACGCCGTCGGCGAGGTTTGTACGCTGGGGTGATGGAGGCGGAACTGGCCCGCGAGCTGGAACGAGTGGGGGCGGTCGCACTGCGGGCGACGGCGTGCGGCATGGCCTGGGTGATCGGCCTGGTGGTCCTGCCGATCTCGTACAGCAGTGGCAGCGACATCTTGTCGTCCGTTGCGTTTGTGGTGATCGCAGTGTCGGTGTGCTTCATTCCGGGCGCGGTGGTGTGGTGGATGCGCTACGAGTCGGTCCGGCGTACCGGCTGGCGAGCTGTGACGGTCCAGGCGGTGATCGTGAGCGAACCGGCCGGGTGCCTCGCCGTCGCCCTCGCCGCGGTCCCCGGGCCATCGGTCGATCCTGAGCGGAAGCTCGACTACGTCGTCCGGTACCGCGACGGCGGTGGTGCTCGGCTGCGGGGTGGAGCCAGCTTGTGGCACCGCCCTCCGCTGTTGGCGTTCGATCGCGCGCAGCCTGGA
This sequence comes from Amycolatopsis ponsaeliensis, assembly GCF_030182635.1. Classification (NCBI taxonomy): domain Bacteria; kingdom Bacillati; phylum Actinomycetota; class Actinomycetes; order Pseudonocardiales; family Pseudonocardiaceae; genus Amycolatopsis; species Amycolatopsis ponsaeliensis. The sequence goes on along the minus strand of NZ_JAPZLD010000018.1, from coordinate 123,995 downwards.
TGGGTCGGTGGCACGGGCCGCTCGTGCGTCGTCCTGTTCGCCGGCGGGGGCTGGGGTCCCCGCCGGCCGCGTGCTGTGCCCGCGACGTTCCTCGCCGACCTTCCCGCACGCCCGCAGTAGCCGGCCGGGGCCACCGAGATCAGGGATGGGCGGAGTTCCGGTCCGCGGGCGGCGGGGGATGGGGCGCGCCGCCGTAGTGAGTGGCGCCGAGCGTCTGGTTGCCCGAACAGGAAATGATCACCGTCCCGGCCGGAGCGAACGCGCGCTTCCAGGCGCGGGTTACGCACGCTGAGGCAGTCGATCATCGACGTCACCCAGGACGCGATCGAACGCGGCCACGCCGCCGGCGTGATGCGACCGGTCCGCCCGGCCGAGACCGCGGCCGTCCTCACCTGAATGGTCGAACGTGCGGGCAACCACCTCGTCCGCGGCACCGAACCGGCCCACGACGAAAACGTCGTCGAGGTCCTGACCGACATCATCCGGACGACCCTCTACACCGCCACTCCCTGACGGTGGCTGCTCGACAAATGACGTCTCAGGAAGCGCCGGGCACGCCGAGTTTCCAGAACACGAACGCCGGCTCCTGGTGCACCTTGGCTTCCCGGCGAAGGCCGTCGCGGACCGCCGGGCCGAAGCCGAGGAGGCTCGAGAGGGCACCGAAGATCGTCGCAGCGGGTGGTGCGGCGCCGGCCATCCCGCCGACGACGGCGAAGCCGGCCGTGGCCAGGACGAAAGGCAGGTCACGCAGCAGAGTGTTGCGCCGCATGGCCTTCTCGATGACGCGGATGTTCGGCCGAAACACCTCGTCGAAGACCCGGATGACGTCGGCGGGGAACCGCTCCTCGTCCGGATCCGAGCCGATCAGGTCTTCGGTCAACGCGAGGTGCCGCCGGAAGGCGTCGAACGCCTCGTCGTTCCCCCGGATCGCGAGCAGGTCCCGCGTCGGCACCTGCTCCAGGACCGGCCGGGTGAACGTGTCGACGAAGGACAGCAGCCTCGTCCCGGGATGCAGGCCGTTCATCGCGTCCCGGGCCAGCCGCCAGTACGCGTCGGACGTGCTCCAGAACGTCCCGTCGACCGCTTCCGCGTGCAGCAACCCGTTCCACGTGGTCAGGGACTGCAAGGTCAGCCGCGGCTCGACGGTGAAGCGGGCTATCTCGGCGGGCCCCATGCCGAACTCCGTCCACAGCTCACGGTCCAACTCGATCTTCGCGTGCTCGGCCAGCAACGGCAGCCGGTACTCGACCCACTGCGGATAGCTGTACACGTCGTAGCCGAGCATCTCCAGGTGGTCGCCGAGGTGGTCGGTGACCGCGCGCTCCACCGCGGTCACGGTCTCCTCGGCCGCCATGCGCAGCGGCCGGAACACGACGAATCCGGCCCGCACCAGCGGCAGCACGTCCCACATCCGCTCGAGCTGCGTCGCCAGGTGGGCCAGCAGCCGGGTGCCGGTCCGCCGGCCGAAGGTCCGCCGGTAGAAGTGGGCGAACCGCCTGATGTGGTCCTGCACGTACAGCAGCGGGTCGTCGCAGATCACCAGGTCCGCGACCAGCACCGCGCTCTTGACCTCGGCGGACCAGTCGCGCCAAGGATCGAGGGCGATGACGGCGACCCGGCCCGGTTCCGGCCGCGGCTCCCGGCCGGGCGCGGGCAACGCCGCGTAGTAGGCGCGGAGCCGCTCCAGCGCCGCTTCGGCATCTTCGCGCTTGCTCAGCGACAACTCGAGTTCGGGGAGCAGTTCGTCGAGGAACCGGCTGTACTCGCTGTCGGCGGACATCAGCGACCCCGGGCGTAGCCGGGTCCGGCGTGCCCGGTGACGACCTCGAGGGTGATCAACGGGGAAGTGTGATCGGCCAGCGCCGGACTGCTGAACAGCACACGCATGCCGGCACTCTACGGTGCGAAGCGCGTTGGCAGGGCAAGTCCGGGTGATCTTTGATCTGCCGGTGTCCGCCACTCGGCCACTGCACCACGCCGTGATCACCGCCGTAGCTACGCGACAGCGCCCAGGCGGAGCGAATCTGCAGCCAAACAGCAGGTTCATCGCAGACCAGCTGCCCCGCACGACCGGGCCCGCGCACCTTTCGCGCTCGCGATCGGCACCTACGAGGACACGATGCGCCGCAACAGCTTCACGTCTCTCGCGGCGAAGGCCGGCGCACAAGCCTCGATGTACTGACCCGGAACTCCTTCTCGGCGACGTCGGCGGCCAGGACCGGGGGAGCGGGTGTCGAAGACGGTGGTGCTGTCCTCATCGAGGAATGCAAGTGGGGTGAGGTATTCGGGCAGCCCCGCTTGGCGGGCACTGCGCTCATGAGCGGCTCGCACCAGGGATCGAGGTCCTCGGCAATGATCAGCTTCGTCAGGCCCGCCTCCTCGAGGCGTACCTCCACCAACGCGAGCGAGCCCCTTCGGGGCCGGAGGTGGCGCTGGTCGAGCCGGTATTCGCTGGCCTGCGCCCTACGTCACAGAGGTTGCGCGCTCGGGCTGTGAACCCGACGTTTCGGCCGGGTGCGAAACTATTGGGTGAGGTCTACGGGCAGATCGTCGAATGGACACGGTCCGGGCAGCGCACCTTCGACCTGGAGAAGTCCCGCTGACCGGCATCGAGGCCGCTTGGCAGCGCACCGACCTGCGCGGCAAGCGCTTCGTCGTGGTGCCATAGCCGGCTTCACGATCCCGTCCGGCACGATTGCCGACGACGCGCCTCGGGTAACGCCGGCGAAGCGCTCGGCGCAGGTGCGGGGTGTTCGCCACCGGCCAGGGCCGTAAGACCGACCCGGTCGACGCGCACTCGGTAGCCGTAGTCGCGTTACGCACCAAGGGTTTGCGGACGTTCAGGTCGATGACGGCGGCGGTGAATTCGCCACCGTCGCCTGCGCCGTAGCTGGCTTCGGCGAGCCGTTTATCCCCCTACACGGCACCGGACCCGGTCGGTTCATCCATCCGTGGTTGGATCTTGCGATGGGGTATCGACTCAACAGGCGAGCGGCGTTCGGTTTGGGGACCGCTGTCGCCGCTGGAAGCCTTCTGACCGGCTCTCCCGCGTTCGCGCAGGAAGCAGACATCGAGGCCAGCCCGGCCACACCGGACCGGGCCAGGCAGAAAGTGAAGCGCGTCTACGACACCGCGGCCGCGGAGGCAGGCGGCATCTGGAACTCCTACATCAGCGTGGCCGACCAGGTGGCCGTCGACGTGGCGTCCGACGAGATCGTCGAGGCGTACAGCGTCAACAAGGTGGCCGTCGCGGTCACCTTGATGGACAAGATCGACCGTGGCCTGCTCACGCTGGACCAGCAGGTCCAGGTGCCGGCGAGCATCGTCGTGCCGGGTGGCGACGGCATCATCATCCTGGACAAGGCGTACCCGAGTGCGTTCACGCTGGGTCACGTCCTGTCGCTGTTCCTCACTGTTTCGGATGACACGTGTGTTCGGCTGGTGGGGCTCGTGGTTCCGGCGGCCGAGATCAACCAGATCCTGGTGACCAAGGGCTTCCCCAAGACCCAGGTCACGCCGGTGGCCAACCCGAACCGCTACTTCCTCGGCCAGACCACTCCGCGCGAGACCCACGACCTGCTGAAGGCGCTGATCGCGGGCACATTGCTGAGCCCGGCATCGACGGACTACCTGCTGTCCATCCTGCGGTCGCAGGTCGCTTTCACCGACGGTATCCGCCGTGAGATGTCGTCCGTCGATCGGGCGAGGATCGCCACGAAGGCGGGCTGGCTGAACGACGGCCGCAACGAGGCGGGAATCATGTTCGACGCAGCGGGCAAGCCGGTGTTGATCTACTCGATGTTCGCGCACGGCCAAGCGAACCCGGAGGACTTCGGGGCCACGCACCCGGTCCGGCAGGCCACCGCGAAGATGGGGCCGAAGTTCCTGCGCGCGGTCGACAAGATCGCGGGCGTCGGCACCAAGGCATTCCGGGCACCGGCTTACCAGCCGTACAACGGTGGCTGAGAGCAGCTACGGAGGGCAGCGACCACCGTGGACAGATGGCGGTCGCTGCCCTCCGGCAGTTCTGCCGCCGTGATCCGATCAGCTTGTTCAGAGAGCACGTCACCCGGTTCGTGGGCTCCGGTGCCGGCCGAGCGAGCAAGATCTCGGACACTCAATTGCCCCATGGAGCCGCGCATTGCGGCTGGGGCGGAAGAATTCCCCGGTGACCAGCACGAATCCGCCCTGTTGCCCGCCAAGGGCGAGCTTCGTGTGCAGGTCGGCGTCGATGTCCCACGGGCACGTACGGCGGCACCACGTCGTTCCCTGAACTGCTGTGGCTGGTGCCCTTCTGGGTGGTCGACTTGGATCGCATGCGCGCCACACCGCCGCCGCGCGTCGCCGGCCCGGCTCAGCGCACCCGCCAGGCACAATCGTGGTGGTGCAGGTTGGCCACGGAGACGTAGATGACTCCGGCGTATGTCGAGTAGTTGTCGGAGTCGGTGAATACGGTGCCGCCGCCCGAACTGTCCCGCCACCACTCGACCTTCGCAGTTCCGATTCCCAGCAGATCTTCGCCCGCCTTGTAACCCTTGTATGCGGCCGTGAACGGGCACGAGAAGCCGGGCGGGGCGGCTGATGCGGAACCCGGACCGCCGAACATGGCAACCGCCGAAATTCCGCACAGCGTCGCTGTGGACAAGAGGCGCTGTTTCGTCCTGGTGATCGTCACTCGCCTGCTCATTCCGTTGATCCTTTCGGTCCGGCGATCGGGCGATCGCAGGAGCTTCAGGCGCGGACGAGCGATGCTGTTCAGCCGGTTCTCCAGGTGAACCACCTGAGCACGAACGGGCGGTCCGGCCGAGGGCTAGCTTGACCTGGGCGGCTGGTTGTTACAGGCTGTGTGATGTTGATGCGAAGAATGTTAAGAGGGGCATGACCGAGAACCACAACGCCCGTCGCGGGCCGGACTGGCGGCGGACGGCCGTCGCCGACCATGTGCTGTCCGCCGGCTCCGTGAGCGCCGCCGAGCTGGCGGAGCGGTTCGGGGTCAGCCTCATGACCATCCACCGGGACCTCGACGAGCTCGAACGCCAGGGGATCGTGCGCAAGTACCGCGGCGGGGTCACCGCGCAGCCGTCCGGGGTCTTCGAGAGCAACGTCGCCTACCGGATGAAGTCCATGCGCCACGCCAAGGACGCCATTGCCGAACGGGCCGCCGCGCTGGTCGAGCCCGGCATGGCCGTCATGGTCGACGACTCCACGACCGCACTGGCCCTCGTCCGCCGCCTGATCGGGATCACCCCGCTCACCGTCGTCACCAACTTCCTCGAGGCCATGAACCTGCTGGCCCGCGAGCGCGACATCCGCCTGATGGCGCTCGGCGGCGACTACGACCCCCTCCACGACTCCTTCCTCGGCGTGTCCTGCGTCGACGCGATCGAGTCGTTCCGGGTCGACCTCTGCTTCGTCTCCACCTCCGCGGTCTCTGCCGGCTTCGCCTACCACCAGGAGCAGCACATCGTCGCGGTGAAGCGGGCGATGCTCGCCGCGGCGAGCCGGAACGTCCTGCTCGTCGACCACACCAAGCTCGGCCGGGTCGCGTTGCACCGGGTCGCGCCGCTCGAGGTGTTCGAGCGGGTCGTCGTCGACGACGGCGCGGACGCGGAGGCGCTGCGCGAGCTGGACGAGCACAAGGTCGCCTACGAGGTCGCCACCGCGTCTTGACACGTTTCAACTCTGCTCTCTACCCTCCTCATCACACTCTTCGGTGTTAACTTCACATCTCCGCGTTGATATGTGATCGGAGCGGCATGACCGCACCAGAGGAGGCTGTCTTGACGACACCCATGTCACGCCGGCGGGCGCTGGGGCTCGGCGGTGCCGGGGCGGCCGCGGTGCTGGTGGGCACCGGCGCCTGGGACGCCGCCGGCGCGTTCGCCGCACCCAAGGCCGGCGGTCTGTTCACCCTCGGCGTCGCGTCCGGCGACCCGTCGCCGGACGGGGTCGTGCTGTGGACGCGGCTCGTCGCCGACCCGTTCGCGGTGGACGGCAAGGGCGGCATGCCGGCCACTCCGGTGCGGGTCGAGTACGAGCTCGCGCTGGACGACCGGTTCCGCCGCGTGGTGCGCCGCGGCTCGGTGGTCGCCACCCCGGACCTCGGCCACTCGGTGCACCCGGAGATCCACGGGCTGGCGCCCGGTCACGAGTACTTTTACCGGTTCCGCGCAGGCGGGGAGATCTCACCGGCCGGCCGCACGCGGACGATGCCCCCCGCGTGGTCCGACCCGCGTGAGCTGAATTTCGCCTTCGCGTCCTGCCAGGCGTGGCAGGACGGTTACTTCACGGCCTTCGACCACATTGCGGCCGAGGACGTGGCCTTCGTCGTGCACCTCGGTGACTACATCTACGAGTCCGGGGTGGGCACGAACCGGCGTGGAGTGGTGACCGACCCCCGGTTCCACACCGAGGCGATGGACCTCGCGCGCTACCGGCTGCAGTACTCGCTGTACAAGATGGAGACGCCGCTGCAGAACGCCCACGCGGCCCACCCGTTCATCACCACCTTCGACGACCACGAGGTGGAGGACAACTGGGCCGGCGACATCTCGAAGGTCGACACCGAACCGGACCAGGACCCCGCGGTCTTCCGCCGGCGCCGGGCGGCGGCGTTCCAGGCCATGTACGAGAACCTGCCGCTCCGGCGCGCGCAGATGCCGGACGGCCCGGACATCCACATCTACCGCAGGCTCAACTACGGTCGCCTGGCCGACCTCACGATGGTCGACACCCGTCAGTACCGCGACGACCAGCCCTGCGGCGACGGCAACGGCACGAACTGCACCGAGCGGTTCGACGAAAACCGCACGATCCTCGGCGCGCAGCAGCGGAACTGGCTGTTCGACGGCTTTTCCCGCTCGCGGGCGCAGTGGCAGATTCTCGGCAACCAGGCCCCGATCGGCCAGACCGACCGGGACCCTGGCCCGGCCCTCGACGTCTGGTACGACCCGTGGGACGGCTACGTCGCCGACCGCAATCGGCTGCTGGCGGCGGTCCAGGACCGGGGCGTGCGCAACATGGTCGTCATCACCGGCGACCGGCACCAGAACTACGCCTGGAACCTCAAGCGCGACTATGCCGACCCGACTTCGCCGACGGTGGCGTCCGAGTTCGTGGGCACCTCGGTGACCAGTGGTGGCGACGGCGCCGACACCACCGACGAGGCGCAGGAATTCCTCGCCGCGAACCCGCACATGAAGTTCATCAACACTCAGCGTGGCTACGTGCGGGTGAACGTGAACCGGGAGCGCTGGCGCAGCGACTTCCGCGTGCTGCCGTACGTGCAGAAGCGGGGCGCACCGGTCGCCACCCGGGCGAGCTTCGTGGTGGAGGACCGGGTCCCGGGCGTGCAGAACGCGTGATCGATCTTCGCCCCGGTGCAGGGTGCCGCGGGACGAGTTGGCCTGATTAATACGTTTCAAGTGTGACCTGCGTCAACGAAGACGAGGAGTCCCGCATGACATCCAGTGAAGCGGTCGGAACCCACTCGGTCGAGGACGGCGGCACGATCAGCCGGCAACAGTGGCGGTGGTCCGTGCTCGCGGGCATGGCCTCTTACCTCGACGCCGGATCGATCGTCGCGCTCGGCGCCGGGCTGGCCTTGTTCCAGAGCTACCTGGGCCTCTCGGACGGCGCGGTGGGCGCGCTCGCGGCGATCGGCCCCAACGCGATCGGCTGCGCCGTCGGCGCGTTCGTCGGAGGCCGGCTCGGCGACAAGCTGGGCCGGAAACGGATCTACAAGTACGACCTGCTGGTCTACGCGCTCGGCATTCTCTGCATCGCGCTCGCGGTCAACACGCCGATGCTGTTCATCGGCACCTTCGTCGTCGGCGTCGCGGTGGGCGCGGACGTGCCGACGTCGCTGGCGCTGGTCGGTGAGTTCTCGCCGGCGAAGGCGCGCGGCAAGCTCCTGGGCTTCACACAGGTCGCCTGGAACCTGGGACCGGTGATCGTGCTGCTGCTGTCGCTGGTGCTCACGCCGCTGGACCTGCTGGGCACGCGGATCGTGTTCCTGCATCTGTTCGTCGTCGCGCTGGTGACGTGGGCGATGCGGCGCGGTCTGTCCGAATCGGCCCGCTGGACCTCGGCGTCGACCACAAGGGACGTCAAGTACCAGCTGAAAGCACTGTTCAGCGGCGCGCATCTCAAGGCCTTGCTGTTCACCGCGATCGTCTACGTGTTCTGGAACATCGCGGCGGGCACCGGCGGCATCTTCACGCCGTACGTCATCAAGACCCTCAACGCGGGCAGCCAGGCGGCCGGCGTCGCCCTGTCGTGCGCCGGGTTCGTGATCGGCATCGGCGTGACGATGCTGGTGTTCATGAAGTTCGCCGACCGCAGCCACCGCACGCGCAAGTGGATGTGGGGCATCGGCTCGGTGATGCAGGTCGTGGCCTACGGCATCTACGTCGTGCTGCCGTTCACCATCCCGGTGATCATCGCGAACATCGTGCTGTTCGGCGTCGGCTGCTCGCTCGCCGGCGAGGCCTTCTACAAGGTGTGGAGCCAGGAACTGTTCCCGACGATGCTGCGCGGCACCGCGCAGGGCTTCACCTTCGGCGTCGCGCGGACGCTGCTGGGTGTGTGGAGCTTCTTCCTGCCGACGCTGGCCGGCGGCGGGTTCGCCCTCGCCGGCGGTCTGCTCACGCTGTTCCTGGTGATCAGCGGCGCGACCGGGTTCTTCTTCATGCCGAACACCTCCGGCAAGTCGCTGGAACAGATCGAGGCGGAGCGCGCGGCCGCATGAGTTCCGACGAACTGCTGACCCGGTTCACCGATCCCGGCCCCGAGTTCTCCCCGCTGCCGATCTGGTGGTGGAGCGGCGGCCGGGTCACCGCGGAGCGGCTCCGGTGGCAACTGGAACAGCTGGTCTCGCAGGGCGTCCGGCAAGCCGTGGTGATGTGCCTGGCGCCGACCGGGCCGATGTTCGGCTCGCTTGCCGACGATCCGCCGTTCCTGAGTCCGAAGTGGATCGAGCTGGTGGACGGCGCCTGCGCGGACGCCGCCGAGCTGGGCTTCCGGCTGTGGATGTACGACCAGATCGGGTTTTCCGGGGCGAACTTCCAGGGCCGCCTCACCGCGGCCCGCCCGGAGTTCGCCGGGCGGGCCCTGCACCGCGAGCCCGACGGCACGATCGGCCACCGCGTCAGCGGCTTCGACTACTTCGGCGAAGCGGCCTGCGCGGCTCTGATCGACCAGGTGCACGGCGAGCTGGAACGGCACCTCGGCCACTGGTTCGGGACCGTCATCCCCGGGTTCTTCCAGGACGAGCTGCCGCCGCTGCCGACGTGGGGGCACGACTTCGCGGAAACCTTCGCCGAGCACCACGGCTACGAGCTCACCCCGCGGTTGTCCGCGCTCTACGAAGGCGCGGACGCCGAGTCCGCCCGCATCCGGCGGGACTACCAGGAACACCGCGCCCGGCTCGCCCGTCGCGCGTTCTTCGATCCACTGGCCGGGTGGTTCGGCGACCGCGGCCTGATCTGCGGGTTCGACCAGGCCAGCCCGGCACGCGAGGGCGACCCGGTCGGCGGGGTGCGGATCTACGGCGACTACCTGGGCACGCACTCGGGCTACGGCGCGCCGGGCAGCGACCACTGGGGCGACGCGAAGGTGCACAGCTCGCTCGCCCACGCGCACGGGCACCCGCGCACCTGGATCGAGGCGTTCCACTCCTCCGGCTGGGGCGGCACGCTCGAAGAGACCTACGACTGGCTCGCGCCGTTCCTGCGCCGGGGCGCGACGCTCTACGACCCCCACGCGGTGTACTACTCGACGGCGGGCGGCTGGTGGGAGTGGGCGCCGCCGTCGACCTGCTGGCGCCAGCCGTACTGGCCGTCCTACCACCAGTTCTCCGGCGCCGTGAGCCGGTTGTGCTCGGTGCTGACCACCGGCACCCACGAATGCGACGTCGTGCTGCTGTCGCCGACCAGCACCGCACAGGCCTACCTCACACTCGACGGTCCGCTGCCGCCCGCAGAGCGGGCCGGCGCCACCTTCCACGCGCTCAACGGCGTGGGCACGTGGTTCGCCGAGGAACGCGGCGTGCTGGAGCGGGCCGGCATCGACCACGACACGCTCGACGAGGCCACCATCGCGTCGGGAACGGTGACCGCGGAGGGGTTGCGGATCGGCGAGGAGACCTACCGCGCGGTGGTCTTGCCCGAGGTCGAGCTGCTGCTCCCGGCCGCGGCAGCCCGGCTCGCCGAGTTCGCCGCGGCCGGCGGGACAGTGGTCTGCGTCGGGGGTCCGGCGGTCGAGGGCGCGATCACGGTCGCGGAGCCGGACGACGTGCCCGCGCTGCTGCCGGAACCCCGGATCACCGCCGACGTCCCGTTCCTGCTGCGCCGCCACGGTGACCGGCACGTCCTGCTGCTCACCGCGCACGACGAGCACACCGGCACCCGCGCGCCGATCATCGACCTCGACCGGAAGGACTGGACGAACCAGGGCTTCCCGTGGGACGAGTACTGGCGGCAGCTGCACGAGACCGGGTACGAGTTCGTGCCGCCCGGCGACCGGGTCGCCCGCGTCCGCGGGGTCACCGGGCAGGCCCAGTGGTGGAACCCGCGCACCGGGGACCGCACGAACGTCCCCGTCGTGCACGGCGAGGTGGAGGTCGCCTTCACCGACGGTCCGATCACGCTGCTCGCGTTCGGCGACGACCTGCCCGAGCCGACCCGCACCCCACCCGGGCCAGTGGTCGGCGAGGCGGTCGTCGACGGCTGGCACGCGGTCGCCGAGTCCACATTGGACAACCGGCACGGCGACCTCGCCGACCCGGCCCGCACCGGGGTCCTGCCGCTCGAGGTCTGGCGGTTCGGTGCCGCCCTGGCCGGGTACGGCGTGTTCGCGGAGGTCCGGGACGCGGCCGGGTGGCGGCCCGCCACCTGGTCGCTGTCCCGCGGCATCCGTGACGACCCGGGACACGGGGAAACGCTGGGCCCCAAGGGGTACGTGCCCGAGGAGTTCCTCGACTGGCGGCACGTCCGCGCCGGGGAGACGGTCGCGATCCGGACGTATCTTCCCCTGCCCGACCGCGAGGGGCTGTTCCTCGCGGTCGGGGCGAGCGCGGCGCGGCGGGTGTTCGCGGACGGCGCGGAATTGCCCGCCGACAGCCCCGGGTACCAGTCGTTCAGCCCGCTTCCGGCCGGCCGCCCGGTGCGCGTGGAGATCGAGCTCACCGCCGTCCAGGACGGCCCGCTACGGGCGTCGTTCGCGGTCGTCACCGATCCGGCGGCCTACCGCAGGCCGGAATGGCTTGCCGGTGGCGAGATCGGCCGCACCTTCGACGTCGACGAGTGGCCCGGCGAGGCGATCGTGCAGGTCGCCAGTGAGGAAGCCTGCCGGGTGCTGGTGAACGGCACCGAGGTCGGGCGCCAGGGCGACTTCAACCCCTACCCGGGTTTCCGCGAGATCCGCATCCACCCCTACGACCTGCGCGAACACCTCCGACCCGGCGAGAACACCCTCACGCTCCTCACGTCCGGACCGGTGGCCGTCGACTCGGCCGACCCGCGGCTGGTCAGCGGTCCGGACTGGGGCGAGGTGCGCCGTACGCACAAGCGCGACCCGCGCTTCCTGTGCCTGCACCCGCGGCCGCACCCCCTGCCCGGCGCGCACTGGCTCGAACCCGCGGCCGCGCCCGGCGACGTCGTCGTGCCCGTGGTCCCGGACGTCGAACCGGCCGGGGAGCGCACCGAAACGTTGACCTTCCCGGCCCCGCTCGGCGCGGTGGCGCTGCGGATCCCGACCGATCTCGAGGTGCTCGTGCGAGTCGGGGAGAGCGAGTGCAAACCGGTCGACCAGCGCGTCCGGTTCCCCGAACCGCTGCCCGGGGGCACTCCGGTCCAGCTGCGGTTCCGCGCGGTCGACGGGCGCCGCGGCGGCGCCCTGCTCGACGCCGGGATCGAGGTGGAGACGGCCGAGGTGCCGGTCGAGCTGCGCAGCTGGGAGGACCTCGGGCTGCGCGCGCTCGGCGGTCTGGTCCGGTACCGCACGACGATCGAGGCCCCGCCCGGTCGCGTCGTGCTCGACCTCGGCGAGGTCCGCGGCACCGCGGACGTCGTGGTGAACGGGCACCTGGTCGACCGGCTGGTCTGGGGACCCTGGCGGGCCGAAATTTCGGACGCGCTCCGGCCGGGAGCCAACGAACTGGAGGTCGTCGTCCGCGGGACCCTCGCCGGGTACCTCGACGACGCGTCACCGACGTCGGCCGTGGCAGCCGGACAGGTCCGCACCGGCCTGTTCGGTCCGGTGCGGCTGGTACAGCACGAAAAGGAGAGCGACCGTTGACCGTCACCGCCGTCCGGTTCGAGCACCTGGACACCGCATTCGGAATCGGCACCGGCACGCCACGGCTGTCGTGGCAGGTGCGCACCGACGATCCGGACTGGGCGCAGACCGCCTACGAGATCGAACTGGACGGTTCGCGCACGGCCCGGGTCGCCTCGGCCGAGCAGGTGCTGGTGCCGTGGCCGTTCGCACCGCTGCCGTCGCGGACCCGCGCGACGATCCGGGTCCGCGTCGAGCCTGGAGGTGATTGGTCGGAGCCCGCGACGGTGGAAACCGGGCTGCTAGCCGAAGACTGGTCGGCAAAGTTCGTCAGCCCCCGCACGATCGGCGGCATCGGGCAGCGCGCCCCGATCCTCACCCGGTCCGTCACGCTGCGGCCCGGCATAGTCTCCGCCCGGCTGTACGCGACGGCGCACGGCGTCTACACCGCGACGATCAACGGCACACGCGTCGGCGACGAGGTCCTGGCTCCCGGGTGGACGAGCTACCGGCACCGGCTGCGGTACCAGACCCACGACGTCACCTCGCTGCTGCGCGAGGGGACCAACGACCTGGAAGTGCTGCTCGGCAACGGCTGGTACCGCGGCCGGCTCGGCTGGACCGGCCGGCGTGCGCTCTACGGCGACCGGCTCGCCCTGCTGGCGCAGCTGGAGGTCACCTACGCCGACGGCTCGACCGAGGTCATCGGCACCGACGAGCGGTGGTCGGCCCGCGAGAGCCGGATCGTCGCCGACGACCTCTACGACGGGCAGCACACCGATCTGACGGCCGAGCCGTCCACTGTGGACGACGTCGAGGTGGTGGACGCCGACTTCGGCCGCCTGGTCGCCCCGGAGGGCCCGCCGGTGCGGGTGACCGAGGTGATACCGGCGGTGAAGGTGTGGACGGCACCGTCCGGGACGACATTGGCCGACTTCGGGCAGAACGTCGTCGGCTGGGTGCGGCTGCGCGTGCGCGACGCGCGGGAGGTCACCGTTCGGCACGCCGAGGTGCTGGAGAACGGTGAGCTGGGCGTGCGCCCGCTGCGGTCGGCGAAGGCGACCGACACCTACGTCCTGTCCGGCGCCGCGGAGACCGTGCTGGAGCCCAGCCTGACGTTCCACGGTTTCCGGTACGCCGAGGTGTCCGGAGTGGACGATCTGCGGGCCGATGACCTCGAGGCCGTCGTGGTGCACAGCGATCTGCGGCGCACCGGCTGGTTCAGCTGTTCGGATCCGGACCTGGAGAAGTTCCACGAGAACGTCGTGTGGGGCATGCGCGGGAACTTCCTCGACGTGCCGACCGACTGCCCGCAGCGTGACGAGCGGCTCGGCTGGACGGGGGACATCCAGGTCTTCTCACCGACGGCGAGCTTCCTCTACGACAGTGCCGGGTTCCTGCGCTCGTGGCTGGCCGACCTGGCGGCCGACCAGCATCCGGACGGCGCGGTGCCGTTCGTGATCCCGGACGTACTGGGCGACGACGACCCGACGGCGACCGCCTGGGGCGACGCGGCGGTCGTCGTGCCGTGGGTGCTCTACCAGCGGTTCGGAGACGCGGAGGTGCTGGGGCGGCAGTTCGGCAGCATGCGCGGGTGGGTCGACAAGATCGCTTCGCTGGCCAGGGGCGGCGTCTGGTCCGGCGGGTTTCAGTTCGGCGACTGGCTCGACCCGGCCGCACCACCGGACAACCCGTTCGCCGCGAAAGCCGACTCCGACGTGGTCGCGACGGCGTACCTCGCGCGGTCCGCGGATATCGTGGCCGCTGCCGCCGAGGTGCTGGGCCGCGATGGTGCGGAATACCGGAGGTTGGCCGAACGGACGCGGGAGGCGTTCGCGCGGGAGTACGTCACCGGCTCGGGCCGGGTGCTCTCGGACGCGCCGACCGTCTACGCACAGGCCATCCAGTGGGCGCTGCTGCCGACGCCGGAGCAGCGGTCCGTAGCCGGCCGGCGCCTGGCCGACCTGGTGCGCACCAGCGGTTTCCGCATCGCCACCGGATTCGTCGGCACCCCGCTGATCACGGACGCGCTGACCAGCGCCGGGCATCCGGAGCTGGCGTACCGGCTGCTGCTGGAGCGCGGGTGCCCGTCGTGGCTGTATCCGGTCACGATGGGGGCGACAACGATCTGGGAGCGCTGGGACAGCATGCTGCCGGACGGGACGGTCAACCCGGGCGAGATGACCTCGTTCAACCACTACGCGCTGGGCGCGGTGGCCGACTGGATGCACCGCACGGTGGCCGGCCTGGCGCCGTCCGCGCCGGGCTACCGCGAGCTGACCGTGCACCCGATTCCGGACGCCGCGCTCACGCACGCTTCAGCCCGGCACGAGACGCCCTACGGCGAGGCCTCGGTGGCGTGGCGGCGGCGCGACGGGCAGTTCAGTTTGGACGTCGTGGTCCCGCCGGGGGTGACGGCGAAGGTGTATGTCCCGGGTGAGGAGCTCGTCGAAGTCCGGCACGGCCGGCACAGCTGGACGGTGCCCGATCCGTGTCTCTCGCCGCCTCCCGTGCGGACCGTCCGCGACCTCATCGGCTCCCCGAAGTGGGCGGACGCGGTGTCATTGCTGGTTTCGAAAGGGATCGCCGACGATGCGGCCGACGTCGCCGAACGGGCCGGGCGCCACCTCGACCGGCCGGCGTCCGAACTGGCCGGCTTCCTCGCCATGAAGACGCTTTCGGACTCTGCGGACGCCACCCGGGAGTTGGAAAAGCTCATGGAGTGAGCGGATCGCGCGGGGGCTGGTGCATGCTGGGCGGCGTGAACATTCCCGACGGCGCACGGCGTAACCCCGAGCTTCGGCGTGGCGCGATGCGCCGGCAGGTCGCCGAGGCCGGGTTCGTGCGGGTCGACACGCTGGCCGAGAACTACGGCGTCAGCATCATGACCGTCCACCGCGACCTCGACGAGCTGGAGCGGCTCGGCTTCCTGCACAAGGTGCGCGGGGGCGCAACCAGCGCGCCGACCACGACTTTCCACGGCGACCTCGAACACCGCATGCAGGCGCAGGTCGACGCGAAACTGGCCATCGCCCGCGAGGTCGTGCGCACCGAGGTCCAGCCCGGTCAGGTCATCGCCCTGGACGACAGCACGACGTCGCTCGTGCTCGCCCGGCTGCTGCCCGCGAAGGCGCCGCTCACCGTCGTCACGCACTTCCAGCCGGTGATCCGGGCGCTCGCCGCCCAGTCGGGTATCGAGCTGATCGGGCTCGGCGGCCGGTACGACGCCGCCTACGACTCGTTCCTCGGCCAGGCCACCGCCGACGCCGCCGCCGGCCTGCGCTACGACCTGCTGTTCCTCTCGACGACCGCGGTGTCCGACGGCGTCTGCTACATCCAGTCGCTCGACACGGTGATCACCCGCCGCGCGCTGATCGCGTCTGCGGCCCGCAGCGTGGCGCTCATCGACCACACCAAGTTCGACCGGCGCGCCCTGCACCGGCTGGTCAGGCTGGCCGACCTCCACCGGGTGGTCGTGGACGAAGCGACCCCGGACCAGGTGGTCCGGCGGGAGCGGGCGCGGGGCGCCACGGTCGACCTCGCGTGAGAACTTATGTGAAGTTCGACGGTTCCTGAATCGTTCTATCCCTGCGAAATGTGCCACGCAGACCAAGATCAATGTTAAGAGTTGCGAAGTTGTGGGCAACGCGTCTCTAATGTCGCCGTGGCAGCCAACGAAGTCGCTATCTGCGTCGACGCCGGAACGACCGTCATCAAGACCGTGGTGTTCGACAAGGACGGCCGCGAACTCGCGGTCACGCGGCGGGAAACCACCGTGCGCCACCCGAGCCGCGAACGGTGCGAGCAGGACATGCACGAGGTGTGGGACGCGGTCGTCGCGACCGTCGGTGAGGCGGTCGCACGGGTCGCGCGCCCGGTGCGGCTGCTCGCGGTCACCGCGCAGGGCGACGGCGCCTGGCTCGTCGGGCCCGACGGCCGGCCGGTGGGACCCGCCGTCCTGTGGAACGACGGCCGGGCCACCGACGTCGTCCGGGACTGGCGCGCCGACGGAACCCTCGAGCGCGCGTACCGGATCAACGGCTCACTCACCAACGCTGGTCTGCCCAACGCGATCCTCCGGTCCCTGCAGGGCGACGCACCCCGCACCGTCCTCACCTGCGGCGGCTGGCTGTTCCTCAAACTGACAGGCGTCCTCGGCATCGAGAAGTCCGAGGCGTCCGCGCCCTGGCTCGACATCCACCGGGGCACCTACTCCACCGAGCTCACGGACCTGTACGGCATCGACCCCGCCGTGCTGCCGCCTCTGCTCACCGAGCAGGTCCAGCCGCTCACCGCGACCGAACTGGGCCTGCCGGCCGGGACGCCGGTCGTGCTCGCCCCCTACGACATCGTGACCACCGCGTTCGGTGCCGGCGCGACGACAGTCGGCCAGGCGACCTGCATCCTCGGCACGACGCTGTGCACGGAGGTACTGGTGGCGGCGCCGGACACGACGGGGGAGCCGTCCGGGCTGACGCTCGACTTCGGCACGGCCGGTCTGATCATGCGCTCGTTCCCCACGCTCGCCGGCACCGGTGTCGTCGACTGGCTCATCGACCTGCTGGGCCTCGCCGACCACGACGAGGTGACCACGCTGGCCGCGCAGGCCCCGCCCGGCGCGGACGGCTTGCGCGTCTGGCCGTACCTGTCGCCGGCGGGGGAGCGGGCGCCGTTCCTCGACCCCGTGGCGAGCGGGTTCGTCGGCGGCGTGCTGTTCGGCCACGGCCGCACGCACCTCGCCCGCGCGGTGCTGGAAGGTCTCGCGCACGTCATCCGCGACTGCCTCGATGCGGCGCCGGGCCGGCCGGTCGAGCTGGGACTGTGCGGTGGCGGCGCGGCGAGCCCGTTGTGGTGCCGGTTGATCGCCGACATCACCGGCGTCCCCGCGGTGTCCACCGAGGACTCGCAAGTCGGCGCGAAGGGCGCGCAGGTGTTCGCGCTGACGGCCCTCGGCGACTACCCGGACCTGGCGGCCGCAGCGAGCGCGCTGGTCCGCCCCGCGGCCCGCTACGAGCCGGACACCGCGACGCGCGACCTGTACGAGGATGCGCACGCGGAGTTCCTGCAAACCCGCGCGCTGGCGGCGACCCGATGGGACCGCTGGCGATGAGCGAACCCGTGTGGATCGGCATCGACCTCGGCACCCAGAGCGTCCGCGCACTCGCGGTCGACAGCGCGGGGGAGACCGTCGCGTCCGCGCACCGGCCGCTGGGCGGCACCCGGTCCGGGAACCGGCACGAGCAGGACCCCGCCACCTGGTGGACCCGGACCGCGGAAGCGCTGGCGGCACTGGACCTGAGAGGTCGCGAGGTCGGCGCGGTCGCCGTCTGCGCCACCTCGGGAACCGTGCTGCTCACCGGAACCGACGGCACGCCGCGCACCCCCGGCCTCATGTACGACGACACCCGCGCCGGCGCGTTCGCCGACGTCGCCCAGGAAGCCGGCGAAGCGTTGTGGAGCCGGCTCGGCTACCGGATGCAGCCGGCGTGGGCGCTGCCGAAGGTGTTGTGGTGGCGGCAAGAGGGGCTGCTCGGCCCGGACGTGCGGCTCGCGCACCAGCCGGACGTGGTGACCGCCGCGCTCGTCGGGCACCCGGTCGCCGGCGACGCCAGCCACGCGCTCAAGACCGGGTACGACCTGATCGAGGACCGCTGGCCGTCGGACATCCTGTCGGCATTGGACATTTCGGCAGACGTGTTACCGGAGGTGGTACGGCCGGGGACCGTGCTCGGTGAGGTGTGCGCGGATGCCGCGTCCTCGACCGGGATACCGGCAGGCACCCCGGTGGTCGCCGGCATGACCGACGGGTGCGCGGCGCAGCTCGCCGCCGGCGCGCTCGACGTCGGCGAGTGGAACTCGGTACTCGGTACCACGCTGGCGCTCAAGGGGGTCAGCACGACGCTGCCGCACGACCCGACCGGCGCCGTGTACTCGCACCGCGCGCCGCACGGGGACCTGTGGCTGCCGGGAGGCGCGTCCAGTACGGGGGCGGGCGCGATCAGGGCGCTGTTCCCGGATGCCGACCTGACCGCGTTGACGGCCGCCGCCGCTCGCGTCGACGACGTGCCGCTGTGCTACCCCCTGATCGGGCACGGTGAGCGCTTCCCTTTCGTGGCAACGGAAGCACGCGGCTTCCTCGACGGCGGGCCCCTGGAAGCCCCGGGCGACCCCGCTCGGGTGTTCGCCGCTGTGTGCACGGGTGTCGCGCACCTCGAGCGGTTGTCGTTCGAGCTGCTCGCGTCGGCCGGCGCGGACGTCGGCGGCCCGGTGACGTTCACCGGCGGCGGTGCCCGCAACGAGTGGTGGAACCAGCTGCGGTGCGACGTGCTCGGCGTGCCCGTGCGGCTGCCGGTGAACCCGGAACCCGCGCTGGGCATGGCCGTCCTGGCGGCGGGCGCGCTCTCCGGCGACATCCCCGCCGCGGCGAAACGGCTCGTGCGGGTGCGCCGCACACTCGAACCGGACAGGAAGCGGCACGACGAGCTGACGCCCGCGTACCACGCGTTCACCGCGGCGCTCGCCGACCGCGGCTGGTGGAAGGAATGACTGTGGCGGAACCGATACTCCTCGCCGGCGACCAGTTCGTGCTGAACCGGCTGCTGGCGGCCGAACTGGCCTCCGGCGCGTGGGACGTGCGAACCCTCGAACTGCCGTGGCCGCACGTGCCCTTCGGCAAGGTCGCGGAGGTCGACGAGGCGTCCGATGTGGAGGCCGAGCTGATCGAGGCGCTGCAGGGGGTCCGGGTGTGCCTGACGCAGATGGCCCCGCTGACCCGCCGCGTGCTCGAGGCGTGCCCCGGCCTCGAGCTGTTCGCGGTGTCCCGAGGCGGGCCGGTGAACGCGAACCTGGCCGAGGCCACCGCACACGAGGTGGCGGTGACGTTCGCGCCGGGCCGCAACGCCGAGTCCACCGCCGAGCACACGATCGCCGTGATGCTGGCCGCGATGCGCAGGATTCCCGTCGCGCACGACAGCGTCGTGGCGGGACGCTGGGAAAGCGGCATGTACGCCTACGCGGAAACCGGCCTCGAGATCGCGGGCAGCACTGTCGGCCTGGTCGGGGCCGGGGCGATCGGCCGCCGGGTGGCGGCGGTCCTCGAGGCGATGGGCGCGACGGTCCTGGTCTCGGATCCCTACGCGGACGTCGATTCGGTACCGCTCGACGAACTGCTGTCCCGGTCCACGGTCGTCTCGCTCCACGCCCGGCTGACCGGGGAGACGCGCGGACTGATCGGCGAGCGCGAGCTGGCGCTGATGCCGCCGGGATCGGTACTGGTGAACTGCGCGAGGGGCGGGCTGCTGGACTACGACGCCCTGGCGAGAGCCCTGACGGACGGCCATCTCTTCGCCGCCGCACTGGACGTCTACGACCAGGAGCCGTTGCCGGCCCACCACCCGCTGCGGAGCGCACCGAACGTGGTGATGACTCCCCACCTGGCGGGCGCGAGCCGCGCGGTCGCCGGGCGCGCGGCCCGGATGGTGTGCGTCGAGGCAGCCAGGTGGCTGGCGGGCGAACCGCCACTGCACTGCGCGAATCCGGAGGTGGTGCGGAAATGACCAGGCTGCTCCTCGCCCGGCACGGCGAGACGGTTTGGCACGCGGAAAACCGGTACGCCGGTGGGCGCAGCGATCCGGCGCTGACCGACCTCGGGCTGCGGCAGGCCGAGCAGCTCGCGAAGACGGCCGTGACGATGGGGGTCGACGCGGTCGTCAGCTCGCCGCAGCAGCGGGCCGTCGCCACGGCGACGCCCACCGCCGAAGCACTGGGCGTGTCCCCGCACCTGCGAGCCGGGCTGCGGGAGGTCGACTTCGGTGAACTGGAGACCCACACCCTCGCCGAGATGGACCCCGAGGCGGTCCGGCGGTTCCGGGAAGACCCCGAGGCCAACGCCTTCCCCGGTGCCGAACCGACGGCCGGCGCCGGTGCCCGGGGCGCCGCCGCGCTCCGCGAACTCGACGGACAGCACGACGGAACCGTGCTCGTCGTCGCCCACAGCACACTCCTGCGGGTCACGCTCTGCGTGCTCCTCGGCCTGCCACTGAAGCACTACCGGCGGATCTTCCCGGCGCTGGACAACGTCGCGCTCACCGAGATCCGCCTGCCCGCCGATCCGGCCGACCCGGCCGCCCTCGTCTCGCTCAACCGTGCGCACTGACGCGTACTCGAAAGGAATCGCCATGCGTCGACTCGCCGTTCTCGTCGCAACTCTCGCGCTGGTCGTGTCCGCCTGCTCGTCCGCTCCGGGTGGCGGTGGCGGCGCGAGCAACGCCAAGATCGCGTTCCTCATGCCGGATATCGCCTCGACGCGGTACGAGCTCTACGACAGCCCGCTGTTCAAGGCGAAGGTGAAGCAGCTGTGCGCGGACTGCGAGGTGCTCTACCAGAACGCGAACGCGGACGCGTCCCGCCAGCAGCAGCAGGCGAACTCGGCCCTCGCACAGGGCGTGAAGGCGATCGTGATCGACCCGGTCGACTCGACGGCCGCCGCGAGCATCGTCAACACCGCCCGGTCCCAAGGCGTGCCCGTCATCGCCTACGACCGGCCCATCCCGGGGACCCCGGCCGACTACTACATCTCCTTCGACAACGAGAAGATCGGCAAGTCCATCGGCGACGACCTGGTCAAGCACCTGAAGGAAACCGGCGCGCAGGGCGGGATCCTCGAAGTCAACGGATCGCCGACCGACGCGGCCGCGGGGCTGATCAAGAAGGGCATCCACTCTGCCGTCGACACCAGCGGGTTCGCACTGCTCGCCGAGTACGACACGCCGGACTGGCAGCCGGCCAAAGCCCAGGACTGGGTGTCCGGCCAGATCACCCGGTTCGGTGGCCGCATCGCGGGCGTGGTGGCCGCCAACGACGGCACCGGCGGTGGCGCGATCGCGGCGTTCAAGGCCGCCGGCGTCACTCCCGTGCCGCCGGTGACCGGCAACGACTTCGAGGTCGCCGCCGCCCAGAGGATCGTGGCCGGCCTGCAGTACAACACGATCTCCAAGCCCATCAAGATCGTCGCGGAGGCCGCGGCCGAGATCGCCTACCAGTTCGCGAAGGGGGAGAAGCCGGCAGGCAAGACGACGCTCTTCGACACCCCGACGCAGCTGTTCGACCCGACGGTGGTGACCCAGGCCACCATCGCCGGCGTGCTGGCGAAGTCCGATCAGATCAAGCCGGCCGACGTGTGCACCGGCGAGTACACGGCGGCGTGCAAGCAGCACGGGATCGCGTGATGCAAACCGACACCGCGGTCCTGTCGCTGCGCGGAATCAGCAAGAACTTCGGCGCGGTCGCCGCGCTGACCGACGTCGACCTGGACGTGTCCGCCGGTCAGGTAGTCGCGATCGTGGGCGACAACGGTGCCGGCAAGTCCACTTTGGTCAAGGTATTGGCCGGCGTGCACCGCCCGGACACGGGCACGATCACCTTCGCCGACCAGGTGGCGGCGATCGACAGCCCCGCGGCCGCGCACTCGCTCGGCATCGCCACGGTGTTCCAGGATCTCGCGCTGTGCGAGAACCTCAACGTGGTCGAGAACCTGTTCCTCGGCCAGGAGATCCGCCGGAAGCGGCTGGACGAGGTCGCGATGGAGACCCGGTCGTGGGAGCTGCTCCGGCAACTGTCGGCGAAGATCCCGACGGTGCGGATCCCGGTCGCGTCCCTGTCCGGCGGGCAACGCCAGACGGTCGCGATCGCCCGCTCCCTGCTGGGCGACCCGAAGATCATCATCCTGGACGAGCCGACGGCCGCCCTCGGCGTCGAGCAGACGGCCGAGGTGCTGAACCTGATCGAGCGGCTGCGCGAGCGCGGCCTCGGCGTGATCATGATCAGCCACAACATGGAGGACGTCCGCGCCGTCGCCGATCGCATCGTGGTCCTGCGCCTCGGCCGCAACAACGGCGTCTTCGACGCGGCCGAAGTGTCCACTGAAGACCTGGTCGCCGCGATCACCGGCGCGGCGGACAACGTCGCGACGCGCCGGGAACGCGAGAGGAAGAACCGATGACGCAGACAAAGGGCGCCCCCGCCCTGGACCTCCTCGACGAGCGGCTGCGCCACGGCGAGGGACTCAAGCCCGCGCTCAGGGCCATCGCCGACCGGATCCGGTCCGGCGACCTCGGCGCGCTGCCGATCGTCGTCGGGCTGGTGGTGATCTGGACCGTCTTCCAGATCCTCAACCCGGTCTTCCTGTCGAGCGCCAACCTGGTGAACCTGCTGATGGAGAGCGTCTCGGTCGGCATCATCGCGCTCGGCATCGTGTGCGTGCTGCTCGTCGGGCAGATCGATCTCTCGGTCGGCTCGGTCAGCGGGCTGTCCGCCGCGCTCACCGCGGTCACGTTCGTGGGCAGCGGGTGGCCCGTCTGGCTGTCGATCCTCGCCGCGATCGCGGCCGGTGCGCTGATCGGCTGGGTCTACGCGCAGATGGTCACCCGGCTCGGGGTACCCAGCTTCGTCGCGACCCTCGCCGGGCTGCTCGGGTTCCTCGGCCTGCAGCTGTGGCTCCTCGGCAGCAGGGGCGCCGTCAATCTGCCGTTCGACTCCGGGCTGGTGCGCTTCGCCCAGCTCGACTTCGTGCCGGCGTGGCTGTCGTACGTGCTGGCCGCTGTGGCCGCGACGGCACTGTTCCTCACCGGGTACTCGCTGGCCCGGGCGCGCCGGGCGGCTGGCCTTTCCGGGCGGTCGACCTCGTTGTTGCTGGCCCGGAGCGTGGCCGTCCTCCTGGGGCTCGGCTTCGCGGTGTGGTACCTGAACCAGGCTCGCGGCGTGGGCTGGCTGTTCGTCGCCTTCGTAGTGCTGGTGCTGGTCTTGCACTACATACTGACCCGCACGGCGTGGGGCCGGGCCGTGTTCGCGATCGGCGGCAACGTCGAGGCCGCCCGCCGGGCCGGGATCAACGTGAAACGCATGTACATCAGCGTTTTCATGCTGTGCAGCTCGCTCGCGGCGCTCGGCGGACTGATTGCGGCGGCGCGGCTCGCGGCGGCCAACCAGGCCAGCGGCGCCGGCGACGTCAACCTCAACGCGATCGCGGCCGCGGTCATCGGCGGCACCAGCTTGTTCGGCGGGCGCGGCAGTGCCTTTTCGGCGCTGCTGGGCGTTCTGGTGATCCAGTCCATCTCGAGCGGGCTGACGCTGCTCGACCTCGACTCGTCGTTCCGGTTCATGGTGACAGGACTGGTCCTCGCGCTGGCCGTCGCACTCGACTCGGTGGCCCGCCGATCACGAGCGGCACACGGTCGCGCCTGAGGGATGTCTCGTAACCGAGGATGTGGCCGGCAGGCGGCGCCGGCGAGCTCGCTCAGCACCTGGGTGACGGCTCGTTGCCAGCTCGCCGGTAGTTCCACATTCGTGATGCGAAGTCGGTCCGGGACCACTCGAACGGAGCAAGTGAGCCCCATCCGGTCGTGGCGTCAGGTATAGGAAGAGCGCGTCGGCGGCAATGGAATTTCTGGGCCGTTTCCGGGCCGTACGGTGATCGTCGCAACCGGCCCACACCGGCCCTGACCAGCCGAAACGTCCGAGTGGACCGAAGGGATGCGCGCGGCCCCGATCAGGTTCCGCGGCACCCCCTCGGCATGCCTCTGAAGGCTGATGCGCTGGCGTCAGCTGGAGCGGTTCGCCCACCACTGCTGGCCGGCTTCGGGCAGCGTCGAGATCGGGTCGTAGTACGGGTAGCGGCGGTTCAACGCCTCGGGGTCCTCCAGTTCGATGCCGGTCCGGTAGTTCTTCGTCCAGTAAGAAATCCCCAGCTCACGGTCGTACTCGGCCAGCTGGTGCACCCACCGCTTCCCGACATAAGGCACGTCGCACACGATCCGCGGTGTCGCATACCCCGGCAGATACCCCATGATCGAGTGCTGCAGCTCCTGCGCCTCGTGCACCGAAACCCGCCAATGCTCCGCGTTCGGGATCATGTCGCACATGTAGAAGTAATACGGCAGGATGTTCGCCTCGCCCTGCAGTGCGAAGCACAGGTCCAGCAGCTGCGCCGGCGTCGCGTTGACCCCGCGCATCAGCACGCCCTGGTTGCGGACGTCGCGGACACCCACGTTCAACGCCGTCTGGGCCGCCTCCGCCACCAGCGGGGTCACTGACTGGGCGTGGTTCACGTGGGTGTGGATCGCCAGGTTGACGCCGCGGCGCTGGGCCGTCACCGCGACGCGCTCCAGGCCCTCGACCACCTTCGGCTGGAGCCAGTGCTGCGGCAGCGCCGCCAGGGCCTTCGTCGCCAGGCGGATGTCGCGGACGGTCTCGATGTCCATCAAGCGCATCAGGAACGACTCCAGCTGCGGCCACGGCACGTTGGCCACGTCGCCGCCGGAGACCACCACGTCGCGCACGCCCGGGGTCTTCTTCAGGTACGCGATCATCGCGTCCTGGCGGTCGACCGGCTTGAGCGTCAGCTTGTGCTTCTCGACCGTCTCCGTCGAGTTGCCGACCAGGTCCATGCGGGTGCAGTGGCCGCAGTACTGGGGGCAGGTCGAGATCATCTCGGCCAGCACCTTGGTCGGGTAGCGGTGGGTGAGACCCTCCACGACCCACATCTCGGCCTCGTGCAGCGAGTCGCGTTCCGAGTGCGGGTGGCTCGGCCACGTCGTGTCGCGGTCGCTCTTGACCGGGAGCATGTAGCGGCGGATCGGGTCGGCGTAGAACGCCTCGGTGACCTTCGCCGGGTCGGTGCCCGCGGTGGGCGCCATCGTGTTGAGCATCTGCGGCGGCAGCAGCATCGACATCGTCGCCATCTCGCGCTGGTCGGCGGCGAGATCGTCGTAGAAGCGCTCCTCCAGCAGGTCGCCCATCAAGGCGCGCAGCTGCTTGGCGTTGCGGATGCAGTGCACCCGCTGCCACTGGGCGTCACGCCACTCGGCCTCGGTCACGTCGTGCCAGCCGGGGAAGCGGCGCCAGTCGGGTTCCACGAGCTCGGCGCGGGCGTACTCGTAGGGCTGGTCGAAGGCGGCGGCAGGCGTCACAGGTTCCTGGGTCGCAGTCACTTGTACTCCTAGTCGTCGGGAACGCGTTAAAATATCCTGTCATAACGTTCTCACGGAGTAAATCTTCCTGCCTGCTGGCGTGCCTTCACCCAGGTGCCGAGGGCCTCGCGTCCCGGGGGCAGACTCAAGGGCGTGACGGACGAACACACGACGCTCCTGCTCGGCGGGCGCATCTACACCCCCGCCGGACCGGACGCCACGGCCATGGCGATCACCAGCGGCACCGTGGTCTGGGTCGGCCAGGACGGCCCGGCGCGCACCCTCCACCCCGGCGCCGAGATCGTCGACCTCGACGGCGCGTTCGTCGCGCCCGCCTTCGTCGATGCTCACGTCCACGCCACCGCCACCGGCCTGCACCTGAGCGGCCTCGACCTCACCGGCGTCCGCAGCGGCACCGAACTGCTGGCCCGCGTGCGCGACGCCGTCGTCCCCGGGCAGGTCCTGCTCGCCCACGGCTGGGACGAAAGCGCCTGGACCGACGCCCGGCTGCCCAACCGCGCCGAACTCGACGACGCCGCCGGCGGCACACCCGTCTACCTCAGCCGCGTCGACGTCCACTCCGCGCTGGTCTCCACCGCGCTGGTCGAGCTGGCCCCGGCGGCCCGCGACGCCGACGGCTGGTCGCCCGACGGCCCGCTGACCCGGGCCGCCCACCACGCCGTCCGCGCGGCCGTGCGCGCCGCGATCACCCCCGAGCAGCGCGAACGCGCCCAGCGGGCGTTCCTCGCCGAAGCCGCGGCACAGGGCATCGTCAGCGTCCACGAATGCGGTGGCCCCGACATCTCCGGCCGCGACGACTTCGCCGCCCTGCTCGCCCTCGCCGGCCCGGACACCCCCGAGGTCGTCGGCTACTGGGGCGAGCCCGGCGCGATCGGCACCGCCCGGGAGCTCGGCGCCCGCGGCCTGGCCGGCGACCTGTTCGTCGACGGCGCCCTCGGCTCCCACACCGCCGCCCTGACGACGCCGTATGCCGACCACGCCGGCTCCGGCACGCTCTACCTCGACGCGCACCGCATCGGCGAGCACCTGGCCGCCTGCACCGAAGCCGGGCTGCAGGCCGGCTTCCACGTCATCGGCGACGCCGCCGTCGCCGAGGTCGTCGAAGGCTTCCGGCTCGCCGAAAAGGAGGTCGGCCAGCGCGCCCTCGCGGCCCGCCACCACCGGCTCGAGCACCTGGAGATGGTCACCGCCGACCAGGCGAAGCTGCTGGCCGGCTGGGGTGCGGTCGCTTCGATGCAGCCGCTGTTCGACGCGCTCTGGGGCGGCGAAGGCGGCATGTACGCCGAACGCCTCGGCGACCGCGCGGCCGGGCTCAACCCGTTCTCGACGCTGGCCGCCGAAGGCGTCCTGCTGGCCTTCGGCTCCGACGCGCCGGTGACCCCGCTCGACCCGTGGGCGAGCGTCCGCGCCGCCGCCTACCATCGCACCCCGGGCGCCGGCCTGTCCCCGCGCGCCGCGTTCACCGCCCACACCCGCGCCGGGCACCGCGCGGCCGGCGTCAACGACGGCGTCACCGGCAGCCTCGTCCCGGGCGCGCCCGCGCACTACGCGATCTGGGACGCGACCGACCTCGTCGTCGCGACCCCGGACAGCCGCGTGCAGCGCTGGTCCACCGACCCGCGCGCCGGCGTGCCACCGCTGCCGCGGCTCGAACCGGACGCCGCCCTGCCACGCTGCCTGCGCACCGTCCGCGCGGGTGAAGTCCTCCACGACGCCATCACCTAGAGTTGTCACCCGTGGCAGTCACCGTGGCGGACCCCGAACCGGGCGCCCCGCACCAACCCGCCCGCACCCGGCGGTTCCCGCGAGCCGGGCTGCTGCGCCTGGCCGGCGCGCTGGTGTCCGGGTTCGCCTACTACCTCAGCTTCGCCCCGCGCCCGCTGTGGTGGCTCGCGCCGCTGGCGTTCGCCGGGTTCGCGCTCGTGCTGCGCGGCCGCCGCAGCTTCCGCGGCGCGTTCGGCTACGGCTTCGCGTTCGGGTTCGTGTTCTTCCTGCCGCTGCTGACGTGGCTGCTGGACTTCCTCGGCCCCGACTTCGGGCCGTGGCCGTGGCTGGGCCTGTCGTTCGCGCTGGCGCTCTACTACGGCCTCGCGGGCGGCCTCATCACGTGGGTGTCGCGCCTGCCTGCCGGGCCGCTGTGGGCCGCGCTGGTGTTCATCGCGCTGGAGACGCCCCGCGCGTGGTTCCCCTTCGGCGGCTTCCCGTGGGGCCGCGTCGCGTTCAGCCAGCCCGAAGGCGCGTTCCTGCCGCTCGCCTCGATCGGCGGCGCACCGCTGGTCGGCTTCGCCGTCGTCCTCAGCGGCTTTTGCCTCGCCGCCCTCCTCGGACGGCTCTGGGACGGCCGTGAGGCGCTCACCGCGGCGCTGCGGACCCGCCCGGCCGTCTTCGCCGCCACCGGCACGCTGCTGCCCGTGGTGGCCGGCCTGGCGCTGTGGCCCACCGTCGGCACCGGCGCGCAGGACGGCGAGCTCACCGTCGCGACCGTGCAGGGCAACGCGCCGGACATCGGCCTGGCGCTGCAGGGCGAGCGTGACGTGCTGCGCAACAACACCATCGCCGAGAGCGAACGGCTCCTCGACGCCATCCACGCCGGCAAGGTCCCGAAGCCCGACCTGGTGCTGTGGCCGGAAAGCGCGACGACCGTCACCGGCCCGGATCCGCAGGTCGACCAGCTCGTCGCGAACTTCGGCGTGCCCGCGCTGATCGGCGCGATCTACGAGCTGCCCGACCGGCACCTGCAGAACTCCGTCATCGCCTGGGACCCGCACACCGGGCCCGGGCAGCGCTACGCGAAGCAGCAGCTGGTGCCCTTCGGCGAGTACGTGCCCGCGCGCAAGCTTGCCGAGCTCGTCACGCCGTTCCTCGACTCCGAGACCGTCGACATGGTCCCCGGCGACGGCACGAACCAGACCATGACCGTCGCTGGCACCAAGGTCGGCATGTTTGTCTGTTACGAGGCCGCGTTCGACTACCCGGCCCAGGACGCCGTGCGCGACGGGGCCGAGCTGCTCGTCGTGCCGACCAACAACGCCTGGTACGGCGAGAGCGAGATGAGCGTCCAGCAGCTGGCGATGTCGCGGCTGCGGGCGGTCGAGCACGGCCGCTCCGTCGTGGTGTCCGCCGTCTCAGGAGTGAGCGCGATCGTCGCCCCCGACGGGACGGTTACCAGCTCAACCGGCCTTTTCACCGCCGATTCCCTGGTCGGGCGCGTCCCGCTGCGGACGCAGACTACGCTGTCGGATCGACTCGGTGCGTGGACGGAGTACGGGCTGCTGGCACTGGCGATCGCCGGGGTGGCCGGCGGGCTCGTGCTCCGTTTTCGCACCCGGCGCGGCAGCGCCGGCACGGCAGGGGAAGCGGCGGACTGACCGCCGCGGATATCGGAGGAGCACGGATGTCGCAGGCGCCGCGGGGGGCCCGGGAAATCGAGCCGGTGCTGGTGGTGATCCCGACGTACAACGAGCGGGAGAACCTCGGCCCGATCCTGGATCGCCTGCACAAGGTACTCCCGGACGTGCACGTACTGGTAGTGGACGACGGCAGCCCGGACGGCACCGGCGAACTGGCCGACGAGCGCGCGGCCGCGAACGAGAACGTCCACGTCATGCACCGGACCGAGAAGGCGGGGCTGGGGGCTGCCTACATCGCCGGGTTCCGCTGGGGCCTGGCGCGGGAGTACAACACGATCGTCGAGATGGACGCCGACGGCTCGCACGCACCGGAGGACCTGCCGCGGCTGCTGGACGCCGTCGGTGACGCGGACCTGGCCATCGGGTCGCGGTACGTGCCGGGTGGCGCGGTGGTGAACTGGCCGCTGAAGCGCCAGGTCCTCTCGCGCGGCGCCAACGTCTATTCGCAGCTCGCGCTGGGCATGCGGACCCGCGACATCACGGCCGGTTTCCGCGCCTACCGGCGTCCGGTGCTGGAGAAGCTGGCGCTGGACGAAGTCAACTCGCACGGCTATTGCTTCCAGATCGACCTGACGATCCGCACGGCCGAAGCCGGGTTCGAGATCGTCGAGGTGCCGATCACCTTCACCGAGCGCGAGATCGGCGAGTCGAAGATGGACGGCTCGATCATCCGCGAGGCGTTCCTGCGGGTGGCGAAGTGGGGCGCCGAGCGCCGTTGGCAGCAGGTCCGGCGGCTGCTCAAGCGCGGCTGACCCGCGCGGTCACGATCCACGTCCGGGCGCCCAGCAGCACACCGTCCGGGGTCTCGTACGCCGTGAACGCCTCCCGCAGGCGGGTCGCGGCCTCGTCGGTGGGCCGCAGCTCCTGGACGTCCTTGAGACCGAGGGCGAACTCGCACGCCGTCGCGGCGTCGGGCCCGTAGCAGACGGGTTCGCGCAGCTCGGTGAACTCGACGTCGCCGAAGCCCGCGGCCCGCAGCAGGGCGTCGGTGTGGTCCCGGTCGCCGAGGGAGAAGTGCGGCCCGCCCGGTGGCGGGGTGGTGCCGGGCGCGACGGCGTCGTGCAGCACCGAGTACCACTCGTTGCGGGCCCGCTCCTGCCACACCAGCAGCACCAGGCGCCCGCCGGGCCGCAGCGCGCGGGCGAGGTTGGCGAACGCCGCGGGCGGGTCGGCGAAGAACATCGCC
This sequence comes from Amycolatopsis ponsaeliensis, assembly GCF_030182635.1. Classification (NCBI taxonomy): domain Bacteria; kingdom Bacillati; phylum Actinomycetota; class Actinomycetes; order Pseudonocardiales; family Pseudonocardiaceae; genus Amycolatopsis; species Amycolatopsis ponsaeliensis. Next base: position 94,137 of record NZ_JAPZLD010000018.1, on the reverse strand, counting down.
CCGAAGCGGCTGAGCACGACGTCGAACGCCGCGGCCGGGAACTCGCGGGCCTGCACGTCGGCGACCTCGAAGCTCGCCCCGCCGAGCTCGCGGGCCTTGCCGATCGCCTGCTCCGAGACGTCGACGCCCAGCGCGTTCGCGCCCGCCTGAGCGGCTTCGCGGGTGGACTCGCCGGTGCCGCAGCCGACGTCGAGGACGTCCTCGCCCGGCTGGACGGCGGCCGCGGCGCGGAACCGCTCGTTGTGCGGCCGGACCTCGGCGTCGAACAGCGCCGCGAACCGGACCCGGTGCTCACTCACGTCGTTTTCTCCCGTCATCGGCCATCATGGGGCCGATGACGACCATCGTGGCCTTCCACGCCCACGCCGACGACCCCGTCCTGCTGAGCGGCGGCACTCTCGCCCGCGCGGCGGCCGACGGGCACCGGGTGGTGGTCGTCGTGGCCACCGACGGCATGGACACCGAGCACCCCACGGCCCGCTGGCGGGAGCTGGAGGCGAGCGCGGCGATCCTCGGCGTGCGGCGCGTCGTGCACCTCGGGTACGCCGACAGCGGGCACGGGCCCGAGCTGTACCCGGATCCGCCCGGCCGGCAGCGCTTCGCCCGTGCGGACACCGAGGAGGCCGCGCACCGGCTCGCGGCGCTGCTGCACGAGGAAAAGGCCGATCTCCTGCTGGGTTACGACCCCAACGGCGGCTACGGCCACCGCGACCACGTCAAGGTCCACGAGGTCGCCCGGCGGGCGGCCCGGCTGACCGGGACGCGGCTGCTGGAGGCGACGATGCCGCGCGACACCGTCGTCCGGCTCGTCCGGGTGGTCCGGGCGCTGCGGATCCCGTTCCGGTACGACCACGCCGCTTTGGGCGGGCTCTACAGCCCGGCCTCGGCCATCACCCACCGGTTCGACGTGCGGCGGTTCGCCGGGCGCAAGCAGGCGGCGCTGGCCGCGCACGTGTCCGACGTACGCGGCAGCGGGCGGTTTTCGGCGGTGCTGCGGGTGCTCGTGTGGCTGCCGGCGCCGGTGTTCGCGCTCGTGGCGGGCAGCGAGTGGTACGCCGAGGTCACGGGAACGCGACCCCGATCGCTGCAAGTTTCTGCACGTTCTGGTCGGAGCGGTCGGCGTCGGTGATGACGCCGGCGATGTCGGCGAACGGCAGCACGGTGAAGCGTGACGCCGCCCCGAGCTTCTCGGCGCTGGCCAGCACGTAGGTGTCGGCGGCGCGGCGGGCCAGGGTGCGTTTCATCGCGGCTTCCTCGGCGTCGCCGGTCGTGAGCCCGGCGTCGGGATGGACCCCGGTGACGCCGAGCAGGAAGACGTCGGCGCTGATCGCCTGGGCGGCCTCGGCCGCGGCGGCGCCGCAGGTGACCGCGGAGTGCCGGAACAGCCGCCCGCCCAGCAGGAAGACCTCGATCCCGGGGTGGTCGAGCAGGGCGACGGCGACGGTCGGGCTGTGGGTGACGACGGTGGCCTCGAGGTCGGTCGGCAGGGCTTTGGCGACGGCGAGGGTGGTGGTGCCGCCGTCGAGGATGACCGTCGAGCCGGGCCGGACCAGGCCGGCGGCGAGCGCGGCGACCCGGTCCTTGCCGTCGACGGCGATCGCCGTCCGGCTCGCGTAGTCGGCGACGGCGGGGGAGACGGGCAGCGCGCCGCCGTAGACGCGCTGGCAGAGCCCGGCGGCGGCCAGGTCGCGCAGGTCGCGGCGGATGCTGTCCTCCGAGACGCCGAGCTCGGCCGCCAAGTCCTTCGCCAGCACCTTGCCGTCGGCCGCGAGCCGGGCGAGCAGCAGGTCACGACGTTCGCCGACCAGCATGCACAGTCCTCCTTGTTTCTGCCGAATCCTGCACATTATGGTCGGGTCATGACCTCTTCGACAAGCCTGTCCCGCAACCCGCGCGTCCGGGTCACCGACGTGGAGCTGCTGTCGTCGGCCTGGTACGTACTGCGCCGCACGACGTTCGACTACCGGCACGCCGACGGCCGCTGGACGACCGAGCAGCGCGAGACCTACGACCGCGGCAACGGGGCGACCGTGCTGCTCTACGACGCGGCCGGCGGGACGGTGCTGCTGACCCGCCAGTTCCGCTACCCGGTCTACGTCAACGACCACCCGGACGGGATGTTCATCGAGGCGGCCGCGGGCCTGCTGGACGCCGACGACCCGGAGACGGCGATCCGCCGCGAGGCGCAGGAGGAGACCGGCGTCCGCATCGGGGAGCTGGAGCACGTGTTCGACGTGTACACGAGCCCGGGCTCGGTGACCGAGCGCCTGCACTGTTACGCGGCGCCGTACGACCCGGCCGACCGCGGCGAGGGCGGCGGCATCGCCGAGGAGGGGGAGGACATCGAGGTGCTCGAGCTGCGCTTCGACGACGCCCTGAAGATGATCGAGACCGGCGAGATCGCCGACGCGAAGACGATCATGCTCCTGCAGTGGGCAGCCCTGCACGGCCCGTTCCGCCCGCGCGGCTGACCCGGACCAGCCCGCCTCAAAAGTCTTGAATGAGTCATTCAGGACCTCCGAAGACCTGAATGACTCATTCAAGACACGGCACTCGGGGCACCTGCCCGGGCATGCGAAAGGCCCCCGCGGGGGGAGGTCGCGGGGGCCTTTCCGTTGTGGTGGGAGCGGTGGCTACGGGCCGACGCTCTCGGGGCTTACGCGGACCGGGAGGTCCGCCTGCCCTTCAGCTCGGCGAGACGTTCGTTCAACAGGTCCTCGAGCTCGGGGATCGTGCGCCGCTCGAGCAGCATGTCCCAATGCGTGCGCGGCGGCTTGACCTTCTTCTGCTCGGGCTGCCCGCCGTCCACGATCTCCGACTCGCTGCCGTGCAGGCGGCATTCCCAGACCGTCGGGATCTCGGCGTCGTCGGAGAACGGCACCTCGAACTCGTGGTTCTTCGGGCAGGCGTAGCGCACGGTGCGGCGTGGTGCGAGGTCGTGGTTGCGGTCGGTCTCGTAGCTGACCGCTCCCAGCCGGCTTCCACGAAGAACACGGTCGGCCATGATGGGGGTCCTTTCAGTCAGCTCCGGGTGGAGCCTGGGTGATGCTCACCCTATGCAACGACTTGGGGCCCCCGAGGATTCCCGGGATGCCATGTCGTTGCTCACGATGAGCTGCGTCACCCAACGGCATCAGCTTCCTCTAGTAGGAGGCGTTTCGCGCTTCGGCGTGACGTCAATACGGCCTTCTTAGTGCTGATATCCCCCGGATGGGCTACTGGCACCCATGTCAGGTCAACCGTAACTGACCGTGATGGCCAGTAACGGGCCCCAAGTCACCCGATCGGAAGTGGCGGCGACACAATACCTGATAACGCACAGTAGCGTTTTCGACCTCAAAACCGGCCAAAGCTGAAGATTCAACTACGGATTGTTCGGTATCTGCCACCACAACGGTGTCACCTTCCCGCACCACCTCGCCGTCGAGCACCCGCGCGTTGAACCGTCCTGACAGTCCGCACCAGCACAGCACCTCCACCTGAACCGGCTGCAGCTCGTCCGCCAGTTCGAACAGGCGAGCGGCCCCCGGGAACAACCGGCTCCGGAAGTCCGTCGCGATCCCGAAGCAGTACACGTCGATCTCGACCTCGTCGGCCAGCTCCGCCAGCTGGTCGACCTGCCCGGGGGAGAGGAACTGCGCCTCGTCCACCACGACGTAGTCCACGTGCTGCCCGCGCGCCCACTCCTGCCGCACCAGGTCCCGCACGTCGGTGTCCTCGCCGACCTCCACCGCCTGCCGGCTCAGCCCGATCCGGCTCGAGATCTGCGGCGCGCCCGACCGGTCGTGGCGCACCAGCACCAGCCCGTGTCTGCCCTGCCGCGCGTGGTTGTGGTCGATCTGCAGCGCCAAGGTCGACTTCCCGCAGTCCATCGGCCCGTAGCAGAACTTCAATCTGCCCACCGGCGGTGTCCCGCGGCGCGAGCCGGCCGCGGGAACCGACGAGAGGGCGTCGGTCGGATCGGGGCCGGCGGCCCGGTCGTTCAACAAGGTCACGACACCCGACCCTATCGGTGACTGGACACTCGTCCAGGACACCCCGGCACAACACGGCACGAGACCGTCACGGCACTCCGCGTGACAGTCGGCCGAACGCCGTCACAGGACCTCCGGCGGGGTGTTTCCCGCCGCCACGATCGCCCGCCGCACCGGCACCAGCCACACCAGGACCAGCCCCGCCGCGAAGAAGATCACCAGCGCGATGATCGCCAGCCGGAACGACCCCGTCGCCTGCCCGACCCCGGCGAACAGCAGCGGACCCAGCCACGACGTCCCACGCTCGCCCACGACGTAGAGCGAGTAGTACTGCGCGTCCTTGCCCGCCGGGATCATCTGGCTGAACAACGACCGCGACAACGCGTTCGTTCCTCCGAGCACCAGCCCGATCCCCACCGCCACGGCGAGGAACTGCACCAGCTGCTTCGGCTGGACGAAGTACGCCCCGGCCAGCACCACCACCCACAGCACCAGGCTGCCCAGGATCGTCCGCTTCGCCCCGATCCGCCGCGCCACCAGCCCGTGCAGCGTGCCACCCAGGTACGCCACGAACTGGATGACCAGGATCGTCACGATCAGGACCTCGTTGCCGAACTCCAGCTCGTCCTTCCCGTACTGCGCCGACACCGTGACCACGGTGTTGATCCCGTCGGTGAAGACCAGGTAGCTGCCCAGGAACGCCAGCGTCAACGGGTACGCCTTCGCCGCCACGATCGTCTGCCGCAGCTCCGTGAAGCCCGCGCGCAGCACCGACGCCCCTGGCGCGACGTCGACCGGCGTGTGCCGGCGGGGGAGCGCCCGCACCGCCGGGAACGTGAACAGCGCCCACCACAACCCCGAGGTCAGGAAACAGATCTGCACCGCGAGGTCCTTGCTGACCCCGAACGTGTCGTGCCCGAGGTAGAACCCCAGCTGCAACGCCAGCGCCAGCCCGCCGCCCAGGTACCCGAACGCCCAGCCCTTCGCCGAGATGTCATCCCGCTCGTCCGGCCCGCCGATGTCCACCAGGAACGAGTAGTAGACGACCAGCGAACCGCCGTAGCCGATGTTCGCGATGATGAACAGCACCACACCCAGCTGCCAGTCCGAACCGGCGAAGAAGAACATCGCCGCCGCGGCCGCCGCCCCCAGGAACGCGAACCCGGCCAGGATCCGGCGCTTGTTGTGGCTGCGATCGGCCACCGCGCCCGCGATCGGCAGCACCAGCACCTGCACCACCGTCGCCACCGACAGCAGGTAGCCCCACACCGAACCCGCGGGGAAGTGCAGCCCGAACAACGTCACGTCGCAGTTGTGGAGCGTGTCGGCCTTGCCGGCCGCGTCGAGGCAGGCGCGGTCCCCGTTAAGGGTGAAGTTCGACTTCGCGTCCTCGGCCGCGATCGTGCTCATCGAGAGGGCGCCGAACACCGTCGTCGTCGATGAATAGAACGGCGAATTAGCCCAGTCGTAGAAATACCAGCCCCAGCGCTCGCGCTTGGTCGAGCGCGTCCCGGCCAGCGTCATCCACGGCTCCTTCACCTCGAAAACCAGCAGGTCAGCGCGGAGACTACTGGGGGCGTCGCGACACGGGGGACCGGACCACCCGAACCGTGTCCGCTTTGTCGCTTCGTGCTCATCCGCCACTTCCGGGGCAATCACCTTCCGCGCGTGACCGCGTGTCGCTGACTCGTGTGAACAGTGTTTCGTGTGAGACTCAGGCGGGCAGTGTGTCCCTTGTGGTCAGTGGGACACGCTCCTACTGTGCTCCCATGATCCAGAACCGGAGACGCACCACCGCGAGAATCCTCCTTCTCGCCATCGCCGCCTTGGGTCTGCAGCTCACCGTCCCCGCCGTCGCTTCCGCGGACCCCGCGCCGACGGCTTGGGCCAAGCTCCGCATGTGCGAGTCGAGCGGCCGCTACGCCACCAACACCGGCAACGGCTACTACGGCGCCTACCAGTTCGACCTGCCCACCTGGCGCAGCGTCGGCGGCGCCGGCCGCCCCGACCAGGCCGCACCGTCCGAACAGGACTACCGGGCCCTCTACCTCTACCGCATGCGCGGCTGGCAACCCTGGCAGTGCGCCGGCATGCTCAAGCTCGCCGGCGACGCCGACGCCCGCAGCAAGCGCGTCCCCACCTACGCCGACTCCGCCTACATCGGCGGCGGACCCGCCCCCGCACCCACCCCGCCGCCCCCGAGCGGCAAACCGGCCTGGCCCGGCGTCGTCTACCAGTACGGCGACTGCGCCGCCCCGCTCAAGACCTTCCAGCTGCGCATGAACGCCTTCGGCTACGGCTTCACCGGCACCGGCTGCTACTACGACAAGACCCGCACCGCGGTCCTGGACCTCCAGCGCGCCAACGGCATCAAGGACAGCGGCCTGCTCGGCCCCAAGACCTGGGACGCCGCCTGGAACGGCAAACCACCCCGCTGACCCTCACGGCTCCGGCGACCGCTGCCAGGAGCCGCGCTCGATCAGCACCTCGCGCAGCAGATCCGGCCGGTCCGTCACGATCCCGTGCACACCCAGGTCCAGCAACATCCGCATCTCCGCCGGATCGTCGATGGTCCACGTGTGCACCTCGATCCCGGACCGGCCGGCGATCGACAGGAACGCCTTGTCCACCACCCGCAACGCACCCTGCCGCACCGGCACCTGCGCCATCGCCCCCAGCACCAGCCGACCGAGGGGGAGCAGCGGCAGCTTCCCCCGCGCCCACAGCGCGAACGCCGACCGCGGCCCCATCGCCGTCACCAGCTTCGGCCCCGCCAGCTTCCGCAACCGCACCAGCCGCGCGTCCGAAAACGCCGCCGCGGCCACCCGGTCGTGCGCCTTCGTCCGCTCCAGCACCTCCACGAACGGCGTCACCGCCTGATCCGCCTTCACGTCGATGTTGAACCGCGCGTTCGGCAGCTCCTCCAGGACGTCCTCCAGCCGCGACAACGGAGCCTTCCCGCCGATCTTGACGTTCTTCAGCTGCTCCCACGTCTGCGTCGCGATCGGCCCCGACCCGTCCGTCGTCCGGTCCAGGCGCGCGTCGTGGTGCACGACCACCACACCGTCCGCCGTCGCGTGCACGTCCGTCTCCACGTACCGGTAACCCTCGTCGCACGCCCGCCGGAACGCCGGCAACGAGTTCTCCAGCCCCTCGAGCTCATCGAGGTGCCACCCCCGGTGAGCGAAGGCACGGGGGAGCGGATCGGCCAGGTACGGAAACGACGCCTGCATCCCCCAAGTGTGCCCTTCCGCCATGACCCCGGCATGAGCAATCGGTGGCCAGCTAGGGTCTCCGGGGTGAGGGAAGCCGCCGAACTGACCCAGCCCGCCCCGGTAGAGCTCGTTCCGGGACGCCGCGGCGCGCCCCGGCACTGCGGCTGGTGTGGCCGGCGTCTCCCCGAAGGCGGCAACGTCGGCCGCCGGCGCCGCTACTGCGGGCAGTCCTGCCGCCAGCGCGCCTACGAGCGACGGACCGCACTGCAGCGCAGCGGCCTGCCCGAGGACGCCGTCGTGCTGTCCGACACCGAGGTCGCCGCGCTCCAGGACCGGCTGTTCCAGCTCCGGTGCGCCGCCGAAGACATCGTCACCGCGGTCGACGACGGCGCCGACGCGGGGGAACTGCGCGGACTCGCCGACGAAATCGCCCGGGCCGCGAAGGACCTCGAACAGCTCCGCTGACCGGCACCGCCGAGCACATTCGTGCAGATCTTGCACACGCTGTCACCTTGCCCGTACGCAAAGGATCGCCCCCGGCCACCCGCGCCTGAAACCCTGACGCTAAGTGCCCGATCGTGAGCTGAACGTGGGGGTTGATGCGGATGACCGGACGTGCCCGGGCCTGGGCGAGCGTCGACAGCGCGGACACGGCCACGTACCGCGACGTCGTCACGGCACACCTCGCGGCCGCGTTCCGGGCCATCGGCCTCGATCGCGACCCCACCACCTCGCTGATGGGCGACTGGGCGGACCAGCCCGTCACCGAGTTCGACAACCACCACTCGTTCGCCGCGAACGACGGCTCACCCGTCGAGTTCTCCTTCGCGATGACCCGATCCGGCGCCGAAGCACGGATGGGCTTCGAACCACTCGACACCCCCGCGCGCCTGACAGAGCACCACTTCGTCCAGCAGCACACCGGCGACACGACCAGGCTCCACCTCATCGAGGACCTCTTCGCCCCGGCAGGCGGCTTGTTCTCGATATTCTGCGCGACCGCGTTCAGAGCCGAGGGCGATCCGCTGATCAAGGTGTACCTGAACCCCTCCGCCGGCGGGCGGCCCCACCAGGCCGTCGCCGAAGCGATGGACCGCCTGGGACTGACCGCACCCTGGGCACGGCTCGACGACCGCCTCGGTACCGGGTGGTCCGATTCGCCGCACCGGGAGATCGCCGTCTTCGCGCTGGACCTCGACGCCTCGCCGGAAGCCAGGGTGAAGCTCTACCTCCGCCACAGCGGCTGCGAACCCACGGAGGTCGAACAAGTCGCGGCCCTGGCCGAGGACCACCAGCCGGACCTCTTCACCAAGATCCTCACGCGCGTCTACGGCGACTCCACGACCGGTCTCGCGAAAGCGCCCATGACCTGCCTGGCGTTCCGGGGGAGCCGCCCACAACCCGCCTCGGCCACCCTGTACTGCCCGCTCGACCCGAACCTCGGCAACGACGCCGAAGCCGCCACACGCGTGCTGGACCTGCTCGAGATGTCCGGCATCGCGCCCGAGCCCTTCCACGCCCTCGCCACCGCGATCTCCGGACCCGACCTCACCCGCGGACGCCGGCTCAGCTGGCTCAGCTACAAACAGCCCGCCGACCCCGTCGTGACGATCTACGCCGGCCTCGACGGATCACCCGCAGGACCCAACCCGTCCAACGCCCGGTAAGTCCGGTTGCTCGCCGCCGCCGCGCGCTGCTCCCGCCCCGTCGCCTCGATGTAGTTCTGGCTCGTCGCCAAACTCGCGTGCCCCAGCAACGCCATGATCTCCGACGCCGTCGCCCCGTCCTCCGCCAGCCGCGTCGCGAACGTGTGCCGCAACGCGTGCAGATTCGCCCCCGCCGGCACCCGGTCGTGCAACCCCGCCCCCCGATAACACGACTTCACCAGGTACTCCAGCGCACCCCGCCCGATCGGCTCACCCGCCCGGTCCAGCAGCAACGGCGAACCAGGGGAGAACCGCACACTCGAAAACCGCACCCGGCACGACTCCCGGTACCGCTCGATCAGCTCCGCCAGCACCGGCTGCACCGGAATCGACCGATCCCGGCTGCCCTTCCCCTTCACGTGCAACCGCAGCTCACCCGCGCGCCCCACCAGCGACCGCGCCGTCAGCGCCCGCATCTCCGCCGCCCGCAACCCCGCCACCAGCCCCAGCGCGATCACCAGCACGTCCCGCTCCGGCCACGGATCCCGCGCGCGCCGCGAACCCGCGGCCGCCGCCGACAGCAGCTGCTCCGGGGTTTCCTCACCCCGCAACGGTTTCGGCGTCAACGCCGGCGTCCGCGGCCGTGCCACCGCACCCATCGGATTGCCCTCCAGCAACCCGTCCGCCACGCAGAACGTCAGGAACTGGTTCCACGTCGACCAGGCACGCAGCACCGAGCTCTTCGCGTGCCCGTCGGCGAACGCGCCGAACACCGACCGCAGCGCCGGCCCGGTCAGATCGGCGACGTCCAGGTCTTCGGCCGGGCGGCCGAGCTCCGAAACCAGGAGAGTGGTGATCCCGGCGATGTCACGGCGGTAGGCATCGGTGGTGTGCGGGGAGTCCTTGCGGGGCCGGCGGGCCGCGAAGAAGGCTTGCTGGGCCTCGGAAACCTTCATGTGGATCTTGTACAGCACACCACCGACAGTTTCGCTCTTCGGGTCACTTCCGGTTTCATGCATAATGGCGATTATGCATGAAATGTCGGTTTAGTCCGGAACGACCTCCCGGGGGATCCGGGACTCTCTCGGAGACGATTCCAAGCCCGAATCCGCCCTTCGGGCGCGCGTGCCGGGGATGCGCACATATGTTCGACCCGCCACGAGGCTGCTTGAGCCGGCGCCTCACGTCGGGCGGTCGGCCTGTCCGGAGGTCGCCAAAGCAGTCAACTTCGCTGGCTGCCACCTGACGACGCCGCATCTGACTTCCGTAGTTTCGTCACCGTGACGTTTTGAGGTCGGGTGGCGGCGCATCGGTTCCACGGCTTCAGGGGATGCTCCTGCAGCCTCTGAAGGCGCCCTCAGGGCCGCTTGTAGCCCGATGCGGGAGAACGCCGGCGGAGAAACCTCAGCAGGAGCCGTCCTGGCGAACTCGACGCACCTCCCGGGAACCCGGCTTCAGCACCCCTCCCGGCTCTCTGCCGCAGCATGTCCCCAAGTGCCGATAATGTACATTATGTCAAGTAGTCGGCTGGACGGCCTCTCCCTCAGAACCCCATCTGCTGACGCAAGGTCGTGAGCGTGTGCGAGTACTCGACCGTGCTCTCCACGTCCGATACCGCGACCCCCTGGATGAGCGCGTCCGCGACCACCATCGCCGTCGCCGCGTCACCGGTCAGTCCCGTCGGCGAGTGCGGCGCGATGAGCACGACCGAGACCGCGTCCTTGAGCACGTCGGCCAGTTCGGCCGTGACGAGCACGCACTGCGCGCCGACCGTGCGCACGCGGTCCAGGAGCACGTCGAGGTCGATCAGCATGCGGCCGGGGTCGAAGGCGATGACGACGTCGCCGCGTTCGAGGCCGAGCAGGTCGTCGGGCAGGCCGAAGCCGGATGAGCGGATGGTGCGGGCGCGGCGGCCGAGGCGGCGGAGCTTGAAGGTGAGGTGTTCGGCGACGACGAAGGACGCGCCGAAGCCGAACGGCACGATTTCGCGGGCGCCGAGCATGAGTTCGACGGCTTGGCGGTAGGCGTCGGCGGAGAAGCCGTCTCGCATGAGCTTGATCCGATCGAGCCATTCGGCGGTGACCATCTCCCAGACGTTCGGCAGGTCCCCCTTGGTCGCTTCGACGCGGCCGCGGGCGCGGACTTCGGGTGCGGTCTGGTCGGTGAAGGGCCGGGCGATGGCGGATTTGAGTTCGGCGAGGCCGGCGTAGCCGAGGGTTTGCAGGGTCCGGACGACGGTGGCGTTGCTGGTGCGGGTTTCGGTCCCCAGTTCGACGGCGGATCGGTAGAGCAGCTGCTCGGGGGTCATCTCCCCCAGCAGCCGGCAGACCTCTTGAGCTGCTGGGGACAGGTGGTCCCAGTGCTCGCGGATGCGGGCGCGGAGATCGGTGATGCCCTGATTTCGCGTTAACTCTGTTACAACGTGCCCGCTTGACGTATGGTCTCGTTCCATCACGAACGTAATCGTACATCATTACCGCGTTCCGTAATGGGATCTACACGCCAGGAGTAAGCCGATGCCGAGTCCCAGAGTCATCGAGGTCTCGAGCGCCTCCGCGCTCGACCGCGGCAAGCAGTACGGTGCCGAGGCCGCCGACCTCATCGCGGCCGCCATCGCCTACTACCGGGAAAGCTTCGCCCGCCAGGCCGGCCTGAGCTGGCCCGAAGCGCTGGCGCACAGCGCGCCGTGGCGGCTGCTGATCGAGCAGGACTTCCCCGAGATCCTCGAGGAGATGGCGGGTGTCGCCGAGGGTGCGGGCGTCGAGCTGGCCGAGATCGTCGCCCTCAACTGCCGTGGTGAGATCGCCTACGACAACTGGTTCGCCCAGCCCGGTGCCCGGCCGGAGATCGACGGCTGCACCTCCTTCTCCCTCACCGACGGTGCGGCGGGCGACGGTCACGTCTACGCCGGGCAGAACTGGGACTGGCGCCACGCCATCCGCGACACGGTCGTCGTGCTGAAGGTCGTCCAGCCGCCGAAGCCGACGCTGGTCATGCAGCTGGAGGCCGGCCAGATCGGCCGCCACGGCGCCAATTCGCGGGGTCTCGCGCTCAACGCCAACGGGCTGGGCGGGCGGATCGACGACTCGATCGGTGTCCCCCAGACCGTGATCCGGCGCGCGGTCCTCGACTCGGAAAACATCGCCGACGCGCTCAAGACGCTCACGTGGACCAAGGCCCACATCCCGAGCAACGCGCTGCTGACCCACCGGGACGGTTTCTCGATCGACGTCGAGACGACCCCGGCGGGGCACGGCTGGGTGTACCCGGAGGACGGCCTTCTGGTGCACGGCAACCACTACGAGGCCACCGACCCGCCCGAGGCGGACCGCCGGCTGATGTCGCCGGACTCGCTCGTGCGTGTCCCCCGGGCTCGCCGTGGCCTGCGGAAGGCGGCCGGCGCGGAGAAGTCGGTGGACGTGCGCACCGCGATCCACGCGGCGATGTCCGACCACCTCGGCCGGCCCGACTCCGTCTGCGCACACCCCGACGAGCGGGTCCCGGAGCTGGATCAGTGGTCGACCACCCTGTCCAGCTGCGTCGACCTCACCACCGGCGACTACTACATCGCGCCGGGCTCCCCCTGTGAGCACCCCTACGAACTCGTTCCGTTCAACCTGTACCGATGAGGAGCACCACGATGTCCGCATCCTCCCCCAGACACCGGATTCCCGCCGCTGCCGCCTTGTGCGCGGTCGCCGTGCTCTCCGCCGCGTGCGGTGGCTCCGGTCCGTCCGGCGCGGCCGCCGACGCCAAGGCGAACGTGAAGCTGGTCGACGCGACCCCGGCCGCCGCCGGGCAGCTCGACCGGGCCACCTGGCTGGTGGCCAAGGAACCGACCGACCTCGATCTGTCCAACTCGGACGCCAACGACCAGTCCGACCTCGTCATGGCGAACGTCTGCGAACGACTGAACCAGCTGCGGCCGGACATGAGCGTCGGCCCGGGCTTGGCGTCGAAGTACGAGTGGAAGACGCCGACCCAGCTCGTCTTCACGCTCCGGGACAACGCCACCTTCCACGACGGCGCTCCGGTGACCATGGACGACGTCGTGTGGAGCATGCGGCGCAACGCCACCGACGGCAACGCCGAGTCCGACGAGTTCCCGAACGTCGCCTCTTTCGCCCAGACCGGCCCGCACGAACTGACCTTCACGATGAAGCAGCCCGACGCGGTGTTCGTCGAGGCGCTGGCCGGGGACGCCGGGCTGATCCAGGAACGCAAGGTCGTCGAGGCCGAGGGCAAGGCGTTCGGGACGCCGTCGAGCCCGGACGCGTGTTCGGGTCCGTTGCAGCTCAAGGAGTGGAAGCCGGGCACGAGCATCGTGCTGACCCGGGCCGAGCACTACTGGGATCCGGCGAGGGCGTCCAAGGTCGGTGAGGTCACGTTCAAGTGGGCGGCCGACGACGCGATCGTCAACTCGCTGGTCACGGGGTCCGCGCAGGGCGCCTACATCGACAACATCGCCTCGGCGTCCCGGCTGGTCAAGACGTCCGGGATCACCGTGAGCCAGGGGCCGGACACCCGCGTGTGGAGCTACATGGTCACCGAGCGCGGCGGGCTGGCCGATCCGGCGGTCCGGAAGGCGCTCTCGCTGGCCGTCGACCGTGACGGCGTCAACCGCGCGGCCTTCGCCGGGCTCGGGCAGCCGTGGAAGGAACCGGTCGGTTCGGGGGCGTGGGGTTATGAGAAGGCCGCGTTCCAGACGGCCTACGACCAGTTGACCGGCTCCCCCGCCAAGCCGTCCGACGCCGACATCGCCGAGGCGAAGAAGCTGCTCGGTGCAGGCAGCCACCAGCCGATCGTGGTGGCCAGCGACGGGTCGTCGATCCGCGACACCCTGGCCAACGCCCTGGTCGCCGCGGCGCAGCGGATCGGGCTGCAGGCGTCGATCACGCAGATTCCGACCGTGCAGTACGGCGACTTCTACGACAACACCGACCTGCGTGCTCGCGCCGACGTCTACATGGACGACTACTTCGTGTCCAAGAGCGACCCGGTGGGCTTCTACAAGAACGGTGCTTCGAGCTCGAAGGTGCAGTGGGTGCTCAAGGATCCGGCCTACGACAAGCTGGTGCTCGACGGCCGGGCCGCGCTCGACGACGCCGCGCGCGCGAAGATCGCCACTCAGCTCGCGCAGCGGTGGTCGGACGCGAAGCCGTGGATCAGCGCGATCCTCAGCCCCAGCACAGTGGCGCTTTCCGGAAAGGTGACCGGGGTGCCGGCTTCCGGTTCGTACCGCTACTACCCGTGGGCGGCCGACCTGGGCACGAAGGGCTGAGCCGTGGTGACTCTGGCCCGGCGGCTCGGGGCCCTGCTGCTCACGCTGGCCGTCAGCTCGTTCGTGATCTTCGCGGGGATGTTCGCCGCCCCGGGTGATCCGCTGACCTTCCTGATCAAGAACCCCGAGGACCGGACGCCGGACCGGATCGCCGCGGTGCGGGCGGCCTACCACCTGGACGACTCGTTCCCGCAGCAGTACTTCCTGTGGGTCAAGGGTGTCGTGCACGGTGACCTGGGTACGTCGTTCGTCTACAAGCAGCCGGTGGCGGACCTGATGAGCAGCCGGCTGCCGGTCACGGTGCTGCTGGTGGCGATGGCCGCCCTGCTGTTCGTGGTGGCCGGCGTGCTGCTCGGGGTGGTGTCGGCGCTCAGGCGTGGCGGTGTGGCCGACTCGGCGATCACCGGGGTCACGACGTTCCTCACGTCGGTGCCGCACTTCGTGGTGGCGCTGGTGCTGGTGTCGGTGTTCGCGGTGCAGCTGGGCTGGTTCGAGGTGTCCGGCAGCGGCGACGGGTTCGCCGACCGGCTCTACCACCTGACGCTGCCGGCGATCGCGCTGGCACTCGGGGCGCTCGCCGTCGTGTCGCGGGTGACCCGGCAGACGATGGTGGAGCAGCAGAGCCTGGAGCACGTCGAGGTGGCACGCAGTTTCGGGCTGCCGCGGCGCAAGGTCGTCCGGCGGCACGTGCTGCGCAACTCGCTCGGCCCGGTCGTGACGATGTGCGGGCTGATCATCGCGAGCATGCTCGCCGGCACCGTGGTGATCGAGTCGGTGTTCGGCCTCAGCGGTGTCGGCAGCATGCTCGTCGACTCCATCAACGCGCACGACTTCCCCGTGGTGCAGGCGATCCTGCTCTACATGGTGCTGGCGTACATGGTCGTGACGATCGTCGTCGACGTCGTGTACCCGCTGATCGACCCGCGCACGCGGGAGAGGAGTGAGGCGGCATGACCCTCGACGCCCTCGCCGCGCCCGTCTTGGCGGCCCCGCGCCGGCGCCGGGACTGGGCCTTCTACCCCTGCTTGGCGATCCTGGCGCTGGCGGTCGTCGCCGCCGTGCTTTCGCCGTGGGTGACGCCGTACGACCCGGCCGCGACCAGCTTCGACGCGATCTGGGTGCCGCCGGGGTCGGCGCACTGGCTCGGCACCGACCAGCTCGGCCGGGACCTGTTGTCGCGGGTGATCGACGGTGCGCGTCCGACGCTGCTGGGTGCCATCGCCCTGCTCGCGCTGGCCACGGCGCTGGGTGTCCTCATCGGACTGACCGCGGCCTGGCACCGCGGCTGGGTCGACGTGCTGCTCGCCCGCGTCACCGACGTCATGTTCGCGTTCCCCGGCCTGCTGTTCGTGATCATGATCATCGCGGTGTTCGACAGCGGGACGGTCACCGCGGTGCTGGGCATGGGCTTGGCCTACGCGCCGGTGATCGCGAAGTTCACCCGGGCCATCGCGCTGGAAGAGCTGGCCCGGCCCTACGTCGACTCCTATCGGCTGCAGGGTGCGGGCGGGTTCGAGCTGTGCCTGCGGTACGTGCTGCCGAACATGGTGCCGACGCTGCTCGGGTACCTCGTCGTGTTGTTCGGCGACGGCCTGATGAGCCTGGCGACGTTGAACTTCCTCGGGTTCGGTTCGCAGCCGCCCAGCTCGGACTGGGGCCTGATGGTCGAGGAGAGCCGCACCGGCGTGATCCAGGGCGTGCTCGGGCCGGCGCTGGTGCCGGGGCTGACGATCGCGATCGTCGTGGTGGCGACCAACGTCGTCGGCGTCCGGCTGTCCGACAAGCTCGCGGTGAGGAGGTAGGCCGTGCTGCTCTCCATCCGGGACCTCGGTCTCACGGTGCCGCTCCCCCACGGCCCGCGCCGGATCCTGCGGGGTGTCTCGCTCGACGTCGAAGCCGGCGAAACCGTCGGCCTGGTCGGCGAGTCGGGATCCGGCAAGTCGACCACCGCGCGCGCGGTGCTGCAGCTCGTCCCCGAGGGTGCGCACACGACGGGGTCGATCTCCGTCGGTGGGGTCGACGTCTCCCCCGACGACCCCGCCGGTGTCCGTGCGATCCGCACCGAGCACGCGGCGATGATCTTCCAGGACCCGCGCTCGTCGCTGAACCCGGTCCGGCGGATCGGGGACTCGGCGACCGAACGGCTCGTCCACGTGCACGGGATCGCCCGCGCCGAGGCGACCCGGCGGCTGCTCGACCTGATGGCCGAGGTGGGCCTGCGGGAGCCGGACCAGCTGCTGCGCAAGTACCCGCACCAGCTCTCCGGCGGGATGCTGCAGCGCGTCTCGATCGCCGCGGCGTTGAGCACGAACCCTCGGCTGCTGCTGGCCGACGAGGCGACCAGCGCCCTGGACGTGACGACCCAGGCGGAGGTGCTGGCCCTGCTGCGGCGGCTGCGGCGCGAGCGGGGGCTGGCCGTCCTGTTCATCACGCACGACCTGCTGCTCGCCGGGGCGTGCTGCGACCGCGTGTACGTCATGCGGGAGGGCTCGATCGTCGACGAACAGCCGGGGAAGACGGTGTTCGTCGACCCCGCCAACCCCTACACCAGGGCACTGGCCGACGCGACGCCGCGCCTGCCGGAACGGGAGCACGGTCATGCCTGACGCACTCGTGGTGAACGGCCTCACCAAGACGTTCCCGGCGCGTCGCGGCGGGAAGGCGGTCGCGGCCGTCCGGGACATCGGGTTCTCCCTGCCCGCGGGTGGTTCCCTCGGTCTGGTCGGCGAGTCGGGGTCGGGCAAGACGACGCTCGCCCGGATGATCGTCGGCCTGGCACGCCCCGACGCCGGCACTGTCACCTTCGGCGGGCGCGACCGGAGCTGGACGGCCCGCGGCGGCAAAGCCCGGCTGGCCCGGGCGCGCGAGGCACAGATGGTGTTCCAGGACCCGTACGGCTCACTGGATCGCCGGCTGACGGTCGACCACGCCCTGCGGGACGTCCTGCGCAGGCACCAGCCGGGGCTGTCGCGGGCCGCGACAGCCGAGCGCGTCCAAGGGCTGCTGGACCGGGTCGGGCTCGATGACGAACTGGCCGGTTCGCGGCCGCACCAGCTCAGCGGCGGGCAGCGGCAGCGGGTCGCGATCGCCAAGGCACTGGCCGTCGACCCGGCCGTGCTGGTCCTGGACGAGGCCGTGTCCGCTTTGGACGTCTCGGTCCAGGCGCAGATCCTGGCGCTGCTGAACGAAATCCGCCGTGACTCGGGCGTGAGCCTGGTGTTCGTCAGCCACGACCTGGCCGTCGTCGCCGAGGTGACCGACCGGACGCTCGTGATGTACCGGGGCGAGGCCGTCGAGCACGGCGACACCGCCGAGGTCCTGCGCCGGCCCCGCCATCCCTACACCGAAATGCTGCTGTCGTCGGCTCCCGGGCCCGACTGGCAGCCCGAGCGGGTCGCCGAGCTGCGAGCCGCGTTCGAGCAGAGGAGTGCGCTCGCATGAGCACCGACAGACCATCCACCGCCGACTTCTGGAGCCGGGGCCGCACGCCCGTGTTCGCCTCGAAGTACGACCAGCGATTCAGCTACTGCCTCTACGTGCCGGAAGAGCTGGGCCCGCGGGCGCCGCTGGTCGTCGTCCAGCACGGGACCGAACGCAACTTCCTGCTCTACCGCGACCACCTCCGGTCCTTCGCCGACGAGCACGGCGCCCTCGTGCTGGCCCCGCTGTTCCCGGCCGGCATCGACGATCCCGCCGACCTGCACAACTTCAAGTTCCTCGAGTACCGGGGCATCCGGTTCGACCGGGTGCTGCTGGCGATGGTCGAGGAGGTCGCGCAGCGCTACCCGGTCGACCCCGAGCGGTTCTACCTGCACGGCTTCTCCGGCGGCGGCCAGTTCGCACACCGCTTCGGCTACCTGCACCCGGAGCGGCTGGCGGGCCTGTCCATCGGTGCCCCCGGCCGGATCACGCGGCTCGACGACACGCTGCCGTGGTGGCTGGGCACGGCCGACTTCGAGAAGCGCTTCGGCCGGGCGATCGACCTCGACGCGCTGCGCCGGGTGCCGGTCCTGATGGTCGCCGGCGAGGACGACGTCGAGACCTGGGAGATCACCAACCCGGGCGAGCCGAACTGGATGGACGGTGCCGAGAAGACCGGCGCCACCCGGGTCGAGCGGCTGCGGACGCTCGAACGCGACTTCGCCGCCCACGGCGTCGACGTGCGGTTCGTGCTGGTTCCGGGGGTCGCGCACCAGGCTTCGCCGGTGCTGCCGGTGGTCCGCGAGTTCTTCGGTGAGCTGATCGCGGCCCGTCGAGGTGAGAGCGCATGAGCGCGATCCTCGCCGCGGCCGTCGACGCCGACGTCGTCCCGCCGCTGTGGCGCCTGGTCACGAAGTTCGGCTACTTCGCCGGGCTGGCCGCCGTGATGGGGTCGACGCTCGTCCACTGGACGGCGGTCCGGCCGGCCCTGCGCGACGCCGATCCGGCCGACCGGACCGTCCTCACCGGACGGTCCACCCTGGTCATGGCGTGGTCGGGGGTGGTGCTGCTGGCCGCGCTCTACCCGCAGCTGGCGGGCAAGGCGGCCCGCGCGACCGACGGGATGTCCTTCGGTGACGGCCTCGCGCCGTCGGCGATCTGGGCGTACCTCACCGTGCCCGCGAAGCACGGCGCGTGGGTCTCCCCCGGCTGCCTGGTGCTCGTCACCTACGTGCTGTTCGCGGCGTCGGCGGTCCTGCCGATCCTGCTGTTCCGGCGGTCGCTGCGTGACCGCGCCGGGACGATCGCCGCGGTCACCTTCCCGCTGCTCGTCGTCGCCCAGCTGGTCACCGCGATCCCCGGCACCCTCGACGGGCAGACCGCCGACACGTGGACGATGACCGTGCTGAGCTACGCGCACCCGATCGCGGGCTGCACGTGGGTGGGCGGCATCGTCGCGCTGGTCGCGCTCGCCAGGGCCCGCGCCCGGCTGAGCGAGGCGGCCGGGCTGGTCTGGGGCCGGATCTGGCGGCGGTTCAGCGTGGCAGCCGAGGTCTGCGTCGGCGTCGTGATCGTCTCGGGCCTCTGGCTCGGCTGGAAGTCCGTCGGCTCGCCCGCCCAGCTGTGGGAGACGCCCTACGGCCGGTTCCTGCTGCTCAAGATCGCGTTGGTCGCGGTCCTGATCGGGTGCGGCGCGGTGAACGAGTTCGTGCTGCTCCCCCGGATCGCGCGGCTGCGGGCGGCCGGGGACACCCGCTCGGTGTTCGCGATCGCGGTCGGGCACTTCCCGAAGATCGTGACCCTCGAGGCCGTGGTGGGGGTCGCGGTGCTCGCCGTGGTGCCGTTCCTCAACGGCTCCGCCCGCGAACAGGCCGGCGGCACAGCCGAACCGCCGGCGACGGGCGCGCTGTTCACCGCGGTGTTCGTATTGCTCGCGACGGTCGTCGCGGCGTTCTTCGCCAACCTCAAGCTGCACGAGCGCATCGACCACCCCGAGGTGACGCGGTGAGCGTGCTCGAAGAGCGCTACGGCCTGCACGGTCTCGACACGACGGCGCTCGGCGGCGAGCTCGACGAGAACTCGGCGGTGCTGCTGTCCGACGGCTCCCGGGTCGTCGTCAAGGTCTCGCCGCCCGGCGCCGACGTGGCGCGGATCCGCTGGCAGCACGAGCTGATGCACCTCGCCGCCGCGGCCGGCCTCCGGGTGCCGCGAGTCCTCCCGGCGCTCGACGGCGACACCGTCGTGGTCCGGGACGGCCGCACGATCTCCGTCCAGACCTGGCTGGACGGCCGCACACTGTCCGAACTGGACACCCACTCGCCGGAGCTCCTGGAAGAACTCGGGGCTACGGCGGCAGGGCTGGTACGCGTCTTGGCCGACGCGCCCAAGCCACCCGATTCGGCGCCCCGGTACTGGGACGTGCTCCGGGCGGCGGAAGCGATCGGCGTCGAGGAACTTCCCGGGGCGTACGCGCGGGTGGTGGAGCGGCACGGGCCGTCGTTGCCGCGGGCGGTGGTGCACCAGGACCTCAACGACTTCAACGTCCTCGTCCGGCGCGGCCCGGACGGCCGGCACCACGTCAACGCGGTCCTCGACTTCGGCGACGCCCTGCACACCGCCCGCGTCGGGGAACTCGCGGTCGCCGTCGCGTACGCGATGCTGCGCAAGCCCGATCCGCTGGCCGCGGCCGCGGCGGTGGTGCGCGGATACGCGGCCGAAGGCGACCTCGAGGACGCGGAACTGGCGGTGCTCTTTCCGCTGGCCGCGGCCAGGCTGTGCGTCAACGCCGTCACCTGGACGCGGCGCGGCACCGCCTACGGTAACGAGCGGATGCGCCACACCCGGCCGACCATCGACGCCCTCGCCGCGATCCCGCCGGAACTGGCCGAGGCGGTGTTGCGGGAGGCCGCCGGGCGTGACGACGCTGTGCCCGCCGTCGTCGGGGCACGACCGGCGTTCCCGGACCCGCCCGCCGAAGTGTCCCCGCACCTCGCGCCCGAGGGCCGGGTGCGCCGGACGACCGTGCATGGGGAGTCCGCGACGCTACGGCTCGGTCTCGCCGTCGAGTCACCGGAACCGTTGACCGTCTGCACACCCCTGGACGCGGTGGTCGAGAGCGCCGAAGGAGCCTTGATCCTGCGTCACGGCGATGTCTGGTCGCGCTGGACCGGCGTCTCCGCGCCGGCCCGGGACTCCCTGGCCGCGGGCGAGCCGATCGGCCGCGGCACCCGGGTCCAGGTCGCCCTCTTCCGTTCCCTGGAGACGGCGTCGCGAGCGCCGGCCGGTCCGGTGACGCCGTCGCTGGCGGGAGCCTGGTCGCGTGTTTCCCCCGACCCAGCCGGGTTCCTGGGCTTGCCGCGAGGAGAGTCCACCTGGGACACGCGCCGGGTCCTCGCCGCCCGCGAAACCCACATCGCGCGGTCCCAGCGGTCCTACTACCGGCGGCCGATGACCCTCGTCGGCGGCGAAGGCACCTGGCTCTACGACGACCGGGGCCGCGCCTACCTCGACGCGATCAACAACGTCAGCCACGTCGGGCACGCCAACCCCCGCGTCGTCGCCGCGGCCACCGCCCAGCTGCGCAAGCTCAACACCAACAGCCGGTTCCTCTACCCCGGCATCGCCGAGTACGCCGAGCGGCTCACCGCGACCCTGCCGGCTCCCCTCGACGTCGTGTTCCTCGTCTGCAGCGGCAGCGAGGCCAACGACCTGGCCGTCCGGATGGCCCGGCAGGTCACCGGCCGTCGCGACGTCCTCGTCGTCGACGGCGCCTACCACGGCAACACCGGCGTGCTGACCGGGCTGAGTCCCAACCGGTACCAGGGGCCGGGCGGCACGGGACCCGACCCCACGACCCACGAGGTCGAGCAGCCCAACGGCTACCGCGGCCGCGTCGGCTACGACGACCCGGCCGCCGGAACCGCCTACGCCGCCGATGTCCGGCGTCAGGTCGAGCGGCTGACCGCGGCGGGCACCCCGCCGGCGGCGTTCCTCGCGGAGTCGGTGCTGGGCACGGCCGGCAGCGTCTTCTACCCCGGCGGCTACCTCGCCGAGGCCTACGCCGCCGTCCGCGCCGCGGGCGGGCTCTGCGTCGCCGACGAGGTCCAGGTCGGCTTCGGCCGCCTCGGCGACGTCTTCTGGGGCTTCGAAAGCCAGGGCGTCGTGCCGGACATCGTCACGATGGGCAAGCCGATCGGCAACGGCCACCCCCTCGCGGCCGTGGTGACCACCCGCGAGATCGCCGACACCTTCGACACCGGCATGAAGTACTTCAACACCTTCGGCGGCAACCCCGTCTCGTGCGCGATCGGCCTCGCGGTACTCGACGAGATCGCCGAACAGGACCTGCAGCGGCACGCCGCGGACACCGGACGGCACTTCAAGGACGTCCTCGACGCGGTCGCCGCCCGCCACGACCTGATCGGCGACGTCCGCGGGCACGGCATGTACCTCGGCGTCGAACTGGTCCGGGACCGGGCATCCCGGGAACCGGCCGCGGCCGAGGCACTGCACGTCAGCGAGCTGATGAAGGACGAAGGCGTGCTCGTCCACCCGACCGGCGCGGCCGGGAACGTCCTCAAGCTCAAGCCGCCGCTGACGTTCATCGCCGCCGACGCGGACCTGTTCGGGACCGTGCTGGACGAGGTGCTCGGCCGTGCCTGGTGACCCCTTCGGTCTCGGCGGCCGGGTGGCCGTGGTGACCGGTGCCGGCAGCCCGCGCGGGATCGGCTTCGCCGCCGCGTCGGTGCTGGGCGGACTGGGTGCGTCGCTGGTCGTGTCCGGCCACAGCGACCGCGTCCACGACCGGGTGGAGGAGCTGCCCACCGGCACGGCCGCTGTGGCGGGCGACCTGACCCGGCCCGAGACCGCGGAGGACCTGGTCGCGACGGCGCTGTCCCGGTTTGGCCGGCTCGACGTCGTGGTCCACTGCGCGGGCATGACCTCGGTGGTGGCCCCGGCACCTGATGGCTGCACGTTCGACGCCTGGCGCGCGGTGCTCGCCCGCGACCTCGACGCCGCGTTCCTGCTCGCCCAGGCGGCGTTGCCGGTGCTGAAGGCGAGCGGCGCCGGGCGGCTCGTCGTGGTGGCCAGCCTGACCGGGCCTGTGATGGCCATGCGGGGCGAAGTCGCCTACGGCGCCGCCAAAGCCGGTGTCGTAGGGCTGGTCCGCGGGCTGGCCCTGGCCGCCGCGGCCGACGGCGTCACCGTCAACGCCGTCGCGCCCGGCTGGATCGCCACCGGCTCGCAGACCGCCCGCGAACACGCCCAGGGCCTGCGCACCCCGCTGGGCCGCAGCGGCACGGCCGCCGAGGTCGCCGGCCTGATCGCCTACCTGTGCACCCCGTCCTCGTCCTACGTCACGGGGCAGTGCCTCGTCGTCGACGGAGGCAACTCGATCGCCGAGGAGCGCGCATGAGCACCTTCCACTTCGCCGAGCAAGAGGCGCTGGCGACGCCGAAGATCTCCGCCGCCGAAGCCGAAGCCCTGGCCCGCGAGCGCTACGGCGTCGACGGCATCGCCGAGGAGCTGGGCAGCCAGCAGGACGCCAACTTCCGGATCGTCGCCTCGGGCGGCACTTTCGTGTTGAAGGTGTCGAACCCGGCGTTCACGGCCGACGACCTGGACGCCCAGGACCGCGCGGCCGCGCACGTCGCCCGACACTGCGGGATCCGGGCGCCCGAGCCGGTGCCGGGGATCGACGGCCGCACCATCCAGCCCGCCGGGGAGTCCACTGTGGCCCGGCTGGTGACCTACATCGACGGCGACTCCCTCGGCGCCGCGCGCTACCTCGCCCCGCCGGTCGTGGCCGCGCTCGGTGAGCTGGCCGGGCGCACGTCCGCCGCGCTCGCGACGTTCGAGGGCCCGCTGCCCCGGCGTGAGCTGCAGTGGGACCTGCGCCACGCCCATGAAGTGGTGGCGAAGCTGGCCGAGTTCGTCACCGTCCCGGGTGGACCGGACGCCGCACGCCGAGCGGCGGACGCCGCCGCGACGGCGCTGGTGCCGGTCGCCGGCCGGTTGCCGGTGCAGGCGGTCCACGGCGACCTGACTGCGGACAACGTGATCGCGGCTCCCGGCGACGACGGCAGGCCGTACCCGGTCGGCGTCATCGACTTCGGCGACCTCACCCACAGCTGGGCGATCGCCGAACTGGCCGTGACGTGCTCGGCGCTGCTGCCGGACGCGGGCACCGACCTCTCGGCCGTGCTGCCCGCGATCCGTGCGTTCGGCCGCGTCCGGCCGGTCTCCGACGACGAACTGACCGCGCTGTGGCCCCTGATCGTGCTGCGGGCGGCGTCGCTCATGGTCAGCGGGCGGCACCAGGCGAGCATCGACCGCGCCAACGCCTACGCCGCTGCGAACCTCGAACGCGAATGGCGGATCTTCGCGGCCGCGACGTCGATCCCGCTCGCCGTCGGCACCGAGCTGGTCCGGTCGGCCTTGCGGCCCGCGACTTCCCGGCCCGCCGCCGTCGGCACGCCGATCGTGACCGGGCACGCCGCCCTCCTGGACTTGTCGGTCACGAGCCCACTGCTCCACAATGGACGGTTTCTCGCCGAGGACGCCGAGTCGCGCCCGCCCTCGGGTCTTTCGGTCATCCCGTACCTGCAAGCCCGGCTGACCCGCACCCAGCTCAACTCCCCGGTCGCCCCGGCGACGACCGGGCTCGGCGCCGAACTGCTGTCCGAGACCCCGTTCGAGATCCGCGCGCCGTGGCCGGGGACCGTCGAGGTGCACGACGACGCCGTCGCCCTCGGCGGCGCCGAGACCCTGTGGCTGACCGGATCGCTGCAGGACGTGGCCACCGGGACCGTGACCACGGGAGACGTCCTCGGCCGCGCGACCTCCGTCCGGGTCCAGGTCACCCGGCTCGCCGAGCGGCCACCGTTCTTCGTGACCCCGGCGATGGCCGAAGCGTGGGCACGCGTGTGCCCCGACCCGACGCCGCTGGTCGTCCCCGGCGGGCACGAGCCGACGGCGGACGACCTGCTCGCGCGCCGGGACCAGGCGTTCGCGCCGGTGCAGGAGCACTACTACGCCGAGCCGCCGCGGATCGAACGCGGCTGGCGGCGGCACCTGTTCGACGTCGGTGGCCGGTCCTACCTGGACATGGTCAACAACGTCTCGATCCTGGGCCACGGCCACCCTCGCCTCGCCGAGGCGATCGAACGGCAATGGCGGCTGCTCAACACCAACTCCCGGTTCCACTACCGGGCCGTGGTCGAGTTCTCCGAACGCCTCGCCGCGCTGCTGCCCGCGCCCCTGGACACGGTGTTCCTGGTCAACAGCGGCACCGAGGCCGTCGACCTCGCGTTGCGCTTGGCCTGGGCGAACACCGGCCGCCGCGACGTCGTGACCGTGCGGGAGGCCTACCACGGCTGGTCCGACGCGACGGACGCCGTCTCGACGTCCGTCGCCGACAACCCCAACGCCCTGGCGACCCGGCCGGGGTGGGTGCACCCGCTCGCCGCACCCAACACCTACCGCGGCCGGTACCGCGGCGCCGACGCCCACCGGTACGCCGACGACGCCGTCGCCCAGGTGGAACGGATGGCCGCCCTCGGGCACCCGCCGGCGGCGTTCCTCGCCGAGCCGTTCTACGGCAACGCCGGCGGAATGGCGCTGCCCGACGGCTACCTCGCCGCGGTCTACGCCGCCGTGCGCCGCACCGGCGGGCTGTGCGTCGCCGACGAGGTGCAGGTCGGCTACGGCCGGCTGGGCGAGCACTTCTGGGGCTTCGAACAGCAGGGCGTCGTCCCCGACGTCGTCACCGTCGCCAAGGCGATGGGCAACGGGCACCCGCTCGGCGCCGTCATCACGTCACGGGAGATCGCCGAGGGCTACCGCGAGCAGGGCTACTTCTTCTCTTCGGCCGGCGGCAGCCCGGTCAGCTGCGTCGCCGGCCTGACCGTGCTCGACGTCCTGCGCGACGAGGACCTGCAGGGCAACGCCCTCCTGGTGGGTGCCCAGCTGCGCGGGCGGCTGCTCGACCTCGCCGACCGGCACCCGCTCATCGGCGCGGTGCACGGCATGGGTCTCTACCTCGGCGTCGAACTGGTGCGGGACCGCGAGACGCTCGAACCGGCGACCGCCGAGACCGCGGCCATCTGCGAACGGCTGCGCGAGCTGGGCGTGATCATGCAGCCGGCGTCGGACCGCCTGTGCGTACTGAAGGTCAAGCCACCGCTCGGACTGACCGCCGCCGACGCCGGCTTCTTCGCCGACGCGCTCGACCACGTGCTGACGGAGGGCTGGTGACGGTGGTCAGTGCCAGTCGCCGATCGCCACGTCCTGCGGGTCCGGGGCGCCCTCCCCGGTCTCCAGGAGCTGTTTGAGGCTCATCAGGAAGATGGCCCACTTGGTGCTGCAGTGGTGCATGAACTCGCCGGCCTCGCGCCAGCCTTCGTGCTTGAACAGGACGATCGTGTAGTCGCCGCGCTGCTCGATGTCCCAGCGGATCGTCGTGCCGACCCATTCGGGCGGTCCGTCGACGACCTCCCAGCGGACGACCCGGCCCGGGTCGAGCTCGGTGACCTTCATGTCGAAGCCGCCGGCGGTGAACCGGAACGCGATGACGCCGCCGAGTTCGGTGTCCCCGACGGTCTTCCGGGCCCACCACGCGGACAGGCCGTCGAGGGTGGTGACCGCCTCGTAGACCTTCTCCGGCGACGACTTCTCGATGCCGATGCGGTGCAGGATGTCCATGGTCGTGCCTCTCTAGAGGTTCTTCTGGATGGTTTCGGCGATGCGCTTGATCCGGCGGAGCCGGGCGTCCCAGGCGGCGCCGACGTCGGCGAGCTGCGCGACGGCGCGGGCCAGCTGGGCTTCGTCGACGCGGTAGTGCTTCTCGCGGCCGGCGGTGCTCGCGTGCACGAGGCCGACGCGGTCGAGGACGGTGAGGTGCTTCGCGACGGCCTGGCGGGTCACCGGGAGGTGCTCGCTCAGGCTGGTCGCGGTGGCGCTGCCTTGGCTGAGGAGCAGGTCGAGCATGCGGCGGCGGGTGGGGTCGCCGATGGCCGACCAGAGGTCGTCGTCCACGGCGGTGCTCACGCGGTCGTCGTTCCGACCTTGACCGCGTAGCCGGGCAGGCGGGGCAGGAAGTGGTCCCAGCCGCTGACGTGGTCGGCGTACTCGGCGGCGATCTTGGCCTCGTCCCAGCCTTGTTCGCGGAAGCCGGTCTCGGTCATCCGGAGGCGGGTGCCGGTGGCGGTGGGTTCGAGCTCGAAGACGACGAGGAACGAGTTGCCGGTCGCGGCGGTCTCCCCGTCGGCGTGGGTCCAGCGGAAGGAGAACAGTTTCGGCGGGACGGCGTCGACGACGGTGAACCGCACCCAGCTGCCGCCGAAGCCGATGCGGCCTTCACCGCCGGGCTCGACGGGGTACTCGGCTTCGTCAGGCCACCACTCGCGCAGGTGCTCGGGGCTGCTGACGACGTCGAAGACGACCTCGGGGGTGGCGTCGATGTGGATCTCGCGGTCGAGCGTTCCGTATTCCATGCCTGCTCCTTGTGCAACGTTTGGTTGCGTGTCACGTTAGCCGTCCCGGCGGCGATGCGCAACCATTGGTTGCGTTCAGGTCCTTCTGGACCCAGGCGACGTCACGCCACGCGCCGTGCTTCCACCCCACCCGGCGATAGACGCCCGCCGGCTCGAACCCGAGGGCGCGGTGCAGGCCGGCGCTGGCGTCGTTCGGGAGCGTCATCCCGGCGAACGCGCGGCAGAAGCCGTTGTCCCGCAACCGTTCGAACAACGTCTCGTACAGCGCGCGGCCCGCGCCGGTGCGACGGCGGCCGCGTTCGAGGTAGATGCTCGTCTCGCAGGACCACCGGTAGGCGGCGCGTTCGGCGAACGGGTGGGCGTAGGCGAATCCGGTGATATGGCCGTCGTCTTCGAGGACGAACCAGGCGTGGGCGTCGTCGATCCGCCGGGCCATTTCGGCCACAGGGGGCGGTTCGGTCTCGAACGAGATGACGGTGTCGGTGACGTAGGGCGCGTAGAGGGCGGCGCAGGCGGCCGCGTCGTCGGAAGTGGCGTCTCGAATCGGCATGGCTCATATGGTAGCCAGAAGTGGTCGTATAGTATCAACCCATGACCGACCCCCTGACCGACCCCCTGACCGCTCGCCTGGCCACCACCGTGCACGCCGCGCGGACGTCCCACGGGCTCTCGGCGGCCGCGCTGGCCGAGACGTCCGGGGTGTCGCGGGCGATGATCGGCAAGATCGAGCGGGGCGACGTGCAGCCGACGGCGGCGTTGCTGGCGAAGCTGTCGGCGGCGCTCGGCATGACGCTCTCGGAGCTGATCGCGCGGGCCGAAGGTGACGAGCGGCGGCTGGTGCGCGCGGCCGAGCAGCCGGTGTGGGTGGATCCGGACACGGGCTACCGGCGGCGCGCCATCTCTCCCGCCGCCGGCCGCCCGCTCGAGCTGGTCGAGATCGAGCTGCCGCCGGGTGCGGAGGTGCCGTTGCTGGCGAGCGCGTTCCTGCACCAGCAGATCTGGGTGCTGGAGGGGCACCTGCGCTTCCGGGAAGGCTCCGAGGTGCACGAACTGGACGCCGGGGACTGCCTGCAGCTGGGGACCGCGTCCGAGCGCGTGTTCGCCAACCCGGGGTCGCTGCCCTGCCGGTATCTGGTCGCGCTGGTGCCTCGCGCCACCTGACCAGGTGATCCGGCGTGCCGTCGCACGCGGGGGCCGTTAGCTTCGCGCGGTGCGTCGTCTGCGGAGGATCTGGTACCAGTGCGCGGAGTTCCTGCTGGTGCTGCTGGGGTTGGGGTGGCTGCTCGCGCCGGACACGGGGCTGGACGTGGTGTTCCTGCTGGCGTGGGACGTGCTGGCGGTGGCGGTGATCGCGACCCGGTTCCTGCGGATCCGCCGCTATCGGCTCGCGGCCGACGCCGAACCGACGTGGCTGCACAGCCTGCTGGGACGCCGCTCGAGCTTCGCGGCGACGCTGCTGGTGAGCGTGGTCGGGATGTCGGCGGGCCTGCTGATCCTGGCGGCGAACGTGATCGCCGAAGAGGACGGCGAATACGCGACGGTGCTGCAGATCAGCGCGGTGCCGGCGGTGCTGGCGGCGTGGATCCTGCTGCACTTCGGGTACGCCGACCGCTACGCGCACCTGCACTACCGGGCCGCGCCGGCCCCCGGACTGCGATTCCCGGCGACGGAACGGCCGAACCTGCTCGACTTCGCCTACTTCGCCTTCACCGTGGGGACGTCGTTCGCGACGTCCGATGTGGAGGTTCAGGCGCGGCCGATCCGCTACACCGTGCTGACGCACAGCGTGGTGGCGTTCGTCTACAACACGGCCATCCTCGGCATCGCGGTCGGCGTGATCACCGGGAAGTAGCGTCGACGCCGGTGAGCTCGGCCGACAGCGCCCAGAGCCGCGCGGCCTGCTCGGGGTCGACGGCGTAGCCGCGGACGCCGACGCGGTGGCGGACGTCGGCGACGCCGTCCTCGTCGGGGGCGGGCTCGGCGACGTCGCAGTCTTCGAGGTAGACCCCGCCCAGGCCGTCGAGCCGGGGCGAGGTGGCGGCCCAGACCTGCGTGGCGGCACCGGCTTCGGGCGTCTTGAAGTAGCCGGTCGGGGTGCCGTGCTCGTCGACCCAGCCGTTGGCGCGCCACTCGTCCTGGGGGATGTGGCGCAGGAGGTTGGTCATGATCGAGCCGGGGTGCAGGGCGAAGGCCCGCACGCCGCGGTCGCGTCCGAGCCGGTCGAGGTGCACGGCGAACAGGACGTTGGCGGTCTTGGCCTGCCCGTAGGCGAGCCACCGGTCGTAGCCGTGTCCGAAGTGGACGTCGTCCCAGCGGATCGGCGAGAAGTGGTGCCCGCGCGAGGACACGGAGACGACGCGGGCGCCGTCGGCGATGGCCGGCCAGAGGTGGTTGACCAGGGCGAAGTGACCGAGGTGGTTGGTGGCGAACTGCGCTTCCCACCCGGGGCCGACGCGGGTCTCGGGACAGGCCATGACACCGGCGCTCCCGACGACGAGATCGAGACGGCGGCCGGTGCCGAGGAAGTCGCGGGCGAAGGCGCGGACGCTGTCGAGGTCGGCGAGGTCGAGTTCGCCGACCTCGGCGTTCGCGGTCTCGGCAAGGGCTTCCTCGGCCGCGCCGCGCCGCCGGGCGGGGACGACGACGTGGGCGCCGGCGTCGGCCAGGGCGCGGGTGGTCTCCAGGCCGATGCCGGAGTAGCCGCCGGTGACGAGGGCGAGCTTGCCGGTCAGGTCGATGCCGGCGAGAACCTCGGCCGCGGTGCTGGTGGCGCCGAAGCCGGAGCCGATCTTGTGCTGCGTCATGACGTCGACGGTAAGAGCTGGAGTGCGCTCCAGCGCAAGCGCGAGAATGACGGTGTGGAGCGGGTGCTGGTGCTGGGGTGCGGCGGGTCCGGGAAGTCGGTGTTCGCGCGCCGGCTCGGGGCGCGGACCGGGCTGCCCGTGGTGGAGCTGGACAGCGTGTTCTGGCCGGTGGGGTTGTCCCGCCCGGCCTGGGTGGCCCGGCAGCAGGAGCTGGCGGCGGGACCACGGTGGATCCTCGACGGCGACCTCGGGCCGTACGACGCGCTGGAGGTCCGGGCCGCGGCAGCCGACACGGCGGTGCTGCTGAACCTGTCGCCGCTGCGGTGCGGGTGGCGGGCGCTGCGCCGGGGTCGTGAGCGGTGGGATTTCTGGTCGTGGTTGCTGACGTATCGCCGGCGGTACCTGCCGAAGGTGCGGCGGGTGCTCGCGGCGTCCGATGTGGACGTGGTGGAGCTGCGGTCGCCGCGGGCGGTGGAGGGGTTCCTCAGTCGCGCAGGTCGAGCGCTTTGACGGAGGAGCCGAGCCAGGCGGCGCGGCCTGAATGTCGGCGACGGACCTCGTGTCCGAGCCGTCGACCGCAAGCTGGGCCGCATCGACTGGGTGCACCGGGACGGGAACGTCACCGAATTCCGGTTCCGCTCGGCACTGCGCGGGCGCCGACGTCGAGGCTGAGGTCCGGGGCGCCAAGCGGCTCCTGGAGCGTTGACTGAAGCAATGAATCAGTGCTTCACTTCTTGACGTGCCCTACCGTCGCACCCCGAAGGTCCAGGAACGGCTCGATGCCCAGCGCGAGACGATCGTCGCCGCGGCGACCGAACAGCTCGCCGAGCACGGCTACGGCGGCTGCTCCGTCTCCGCCGTCGCCGAACGGGCCGGCGTGGCCGTCGGGAGCGTCTACCAGCACTTCCCCACCAAGGCCGACTTGGTCGTGCACGTGTTCCGGCAGGTCGTGACGCGGGAGGTCGACGCCGTCCGGGCCGCGTCCGCCCAGCCCGGCGAACCCGCCGAACGCGTCCTGGCCGTCTTCGAGACCTTCGCCCAGCGCGCCCTCAAAGCACCCCGTCAGGCCTACGCCCTGCTCGCCGAACCGGTCGACGCGCGGATCGATGCCGAACGGCTCGAGTTCCGGCGGGCGTTCACCGACGTCGTCGCCGAGCACGTCGCGGCCGGGGTCCAAGCCGGCGCGCTGCCGCCGCAGGATGGCCGGCTGACCGCCGCCGCGCTGGTGGGTGCCGCCGCCGAAGTCCTGATCGGCCCGTTGACCAGCGGCAACGCCGGTGACGTCGCCGAGCTCCGCACGTTCGTCATCCGCGCTCTAGGAGGTTCCGATGTCCACCACGCATGAGGTCACCAACCAGGTCCCGCCGCTGCAGGGCCACGACGTCGCCGACGACCCCACGCTGCTGGCCGGGCTCGAGCGGGCCGGCGCGGACTGGGCCTCGGACGAGCTGCACGAGCTGGGCCGCCTCGCCGGGAGCGAGCAGGCCCAGGAGTGGGGCCGCGTCGTCAACGAGAACGAGCCGGTCCTGCGCACCCACGACAGGTACGGCCACCGCATCGACGAGGTCGAATTCCACCCGTACTGGCACGACCTGATGACCGTCGCGGTCTCGCACGGCCTGCACGGCACGCCGTGGCAGGACCCGCGCGAGGGCGCGCACGCGGCCCGGGCGGCGAAGTTCTACGTCTGGGGCCAGGTCGAGGCCGGGCACAGCTGCCCGATTTCGATGACCTACGCGGCGATCCCGGCACTGCGGGCCAACCCGGAGCTGGCCGCGCGGTACGAGCCGCTGCTGGCCGCGACCGAGTACGACTTCGGGCTGCGGGAGCCGAGCACCAAACGCGGCCTGATCGCGGGCATGTCGATGACCGAGAAGCAGGGCGGCTCCGACGTCCGCGCCAACACGACCACCGCGACCCCGAGCGCCGACGGCAGCTACACCCTCGTCGGGCACAAGTGGTTCACCTCGGCACCGATGTCGGACATGTTCCTGACGCTGGCCCAGGCACCCGGCGGGCTCTCCTGCTTCCTGCTCCCCCGCGTCCTGCCCGACGGCTCGCGCAACCCGATCCGGCTGCAGCGGCTGAAGGACAAGCTCGGCAACCGCTCCAACGCGTCCTCGGAGATCGAGTACGACCACGCCGTCGGCTGGCTCGTCGGCGAGGAAGGCCGCGGGGTGCGGACCATCATCGAGATGGTCAACAACACCCGCCTGGACTGCACTCTCGGCAGCGCGTCCGGCATGCGGCTGGGCGCGGTCCGCGCGATCCACCACGCGACCCACCGGCACGCCTTCGGCAAGGCGCTGGTCGACCAGCCGCTGATGGCGAACGTGCTCGCGGATCTCGTGGTCGAGTCCGAAGCTGCGACGACGGTGGCGATGCGGCTGGCCGCGCCCGGCGACCGGCGCGACGACCAGCAGGAGCAGGCGTTCCGGCGGCTCGGCCTGGCCGTGTCGAAGTACTGGGTGTGCAAGCGGGCCCCGATGCACGCGGCCGAAGCCCTCGAATGCTTCGGCGGCAACGGGTACGTCGAGGAGTCGGGCATGCCGCGGCTCTACCGCGAGGCGCCGCTGTCGTCCATCTGGGAAGGCTCAGGCAACGTCGCCGCGCTGGACGCGTTGCGCGCCATGGGAAAGCAGCCGGAGTCGGTCGCGGCGTTCTTCGCCGAGGTCGAGCGGGCGGCCGGCGGCGACGCGCGGCTCGACGACGCCGTCGACCGGGTCCGCAAGGAGCTGACCGACCTCGACGCGATCGAGTACCGCGCGCGGCGGGTGGTCGAGGCGATGGCGCTGGTGCTGCAGGGATCGCTGCTGGTGCGCCACGGCCACCCGGCGGTCGCGGACGCGTTCTGCGCGTCCCGCTTCGGCGGCGACTGGGGCATCGCGTTCGGCACCCTGCCGGCCGGGGTGGACACCGGCGCGATCATCGACCGCGCGGCGGTGCGTTAGCGCCCGAGTGCGTCCAGTGCCCCAGCGACCGCCGCGGCCTTGAGCTCGTCGACCGGGGCGTCGGGGAACTGCATGCAGACGTCCTGCAGGCCGCCCAGCGCGAGGATGGCGCGCGCCTGCTCCGCGAGGGTGGGCTCGGGGCTGCAGATCAGCTCGGTGAGCCGGGTCCGCCAGGCCAGTACCCGGTCGATGAGTCCCAGGTCGGCCAGCGTGGGCATCTCGGCCAGCAGCATGATCACGTCCGCGCGGTGGCGGTAGTTGAAGTCGAAGAACCCTTCGATCAGCTCCCGCACCGGCGCGTCCCCGCGCGCTTCCTGGGCGAGGAGGAAGTTCTCGCCGTCGTCGAGCATGGGCTGGACGATGCTGCGGACGAGGTCGTCGCGCGAGGGGAAGTGGTAGTAGAGCGCGGGCTTGGTGATGCCCAGCCGGTCGGCGATGTCCTGCAGGCTGGTGCGCTGCACCCCTTGGGTCGTGAAGAGGTCGCGCGCGACGTCGAGGATGCGCTGCTTGGTGTCGGAGGGTTTCGGCACACCCCCAGCATAACTGACTTAACGATAGGTAAGGATCCGTGGTACAACTTACCTACCGTTAAGTCAGGGAGGTACTCATGCGGATTCTCGTCTCGGGCGCCAGCATCGCGGGACCGGTGCTCGCCTATTGGCTCACCCGGCACGGCTTCGACGTCACGGTCGTCGAACGCGCCCCGGCGCTGCGCAAGACCGGCGGCCACGCCGTCGACCTGTTCCGGCCCGCCATGGACATCACCGAACGGATGGGCGTGCTCCCGCGCGTCGAAGCCCTCAAGACCGGCACCACCCGGATGACGCTGCACCGCGAAGGCGTACGCCGCCCGCTGCGGGTGGACCTGTCGAAGATCTACCGCGCCACCTCCGACCGGCACGCCGAGATCATGCGCGACGACCTCAGCGAGATCTACTACGACGCCGGCCGCGACGACGTCGAGTACCTCTTCGGCGACTCGATCACCGGCATCTCCCCCGACGGTGACGTCACTTTCGAGCACGCCGCGCCGCGCAGGTTCGACGTCGTCGTCGGCGCCGACGGGCTGCACTCGAACGTCCGGCGCCTGATCTTCGGCGAAGAAGCCGGCCTGACGAAGTTCATCGGCGCGTACCTGGCCGTGCTCTCCCTGCCGGACACCACCGGCCTCGGCGACGGCGAAACCGTCCTGCACCTGGGCCCCGGCCGCACCGCCGGCATCTACAGCGCCCGCCAACTCGACGAAGCCCGCGCGGTGTTCCTCTTCCGCCGCGACGAGCCGCTCGACTACCACCACCGCGACGTCGCGAGGCAGCAGGAGCTGCTGCGCGAGGCCTACGCGGGGATGCACCCGCAGGTCGACGGGTGGCTGGCCGAACTGGACGGTCCGGGCCCGTTCTACTTCGACTCGATCACCCAGCTCGGGCTCGGCTCGTGGTCACGCGGGCGCGTCACGCTCGTCGGCGACGCCGGCTACTGCCCCGGCCCGGCGGTCGGCGGCAGCACCAGTCTCGCGGTGCTGGGCGCGTACGTCCTGGCCGGCGAGCTGGCCGCGGCCGGCGGCGACCACGAGCGCGCCTTTGCCGCCTACGAAAGCGAAATGGGCGAGCTGGTGCGCAAGAGCCGCGCGTTCGCCGTCGGCGCCGCCCGCAGCCTGATCCCGAGTTCCCGCGCCGGAGTGTGGGCACTGGCCCGCGGTGGTCAGCTCGTCTCGGCCCTGCCGGCCCGCGTCACGACGGCGCTGGCGAAGCTCAACACCGGCGGCGTGCGGATGCACGACTCGATGCGGGTCAAGGACTACGCGGTCACGCCCGTGGGCTGAGCCCGTCGGCGAGGACCGCGACCATCCGCTGGTTGAACTCCAGATCCTCGCCGCGCACGGGCTGGCAGAGCAGGGCCACGGCGTTCAGGAGGTCCTTCGCGCTGACGTCGGTGCGGACCTCCCCCGCCGCGGCCGCGGCGTCGAGCAGCGCCGCCAGGACCGGTTCCATCCGCTCCATGAAGTAGCCGGGCAGGGCGTCGAACGCCGGGTCGCCCGAATGCAGAGCCGCGGCGAACCCCCGCTTCGTCCCGACGAACTCGGTGTAGCGGCGCAGCCACCTTCGCAGCGCTTCGCCGGGCTGGTGGCCGGCACTCAGCTGCGGTCCCGTCTGCGCCACGACGTCGATCTCGCGCTGCAGCACGGCCGCGACCAGCTCCGCGCGCTGCGGGAAATGCCGGTAGAGCGTCCCGACGCCGACCCCGGCCAGGTCGGTGATCTCCTTCGCGGGCGCGTCCACCCCCGAGGTCGCGAAGACGCTCTTCGCCGCCTCCAAGAGTGCGTCGATGTTGCGCTGGGCGTCGGCGCGCCGACGTCGCGGCTCCACGGTCACAGTCCTCCTCCGGGTAGCTAAGCGGAAAGCCTTTCCGTATAGTTGTGGAAAAGCTTTCCGCTTAAGGTTACCCGAGGAGTCCTCATGCAGTACCGCACCCTGGGCCGGACCGGCATCAAGGTCAGCCCCTACGCCCTGGGCACGCTGATGTTCGCCACGTCCATGGGCAACGCCCCCGAGGACTCGGCCAGCGTCCTTCACAAGGCCCTCGACGCCGGCATCAACTTCCTCGACACCGCCGACGCCTACGGCGACTCCGAAGACGTCGTGGGCAAGGCCCTGGAAGGCCGCCGCGACGACGTCGTGCTCGCCACCAAGTTCGGCCGGCCGACCGGCGAGGACCCCAACCACCAGGGCGCGTCACGCCGCTGGATCGTCACCGCCGTCGAAAACTCGCTGCGCCGCCTGCGGACCGATCACATCGACCTCTACCAGCTGCACCGTCCCGACCCGGGCACCGACATCGAGGAGACCCTCTCCGCGCTCACCGACCTCCTGCGCAGCGGGAAGGTCCGCGCGATCGGCGCGTCCGGGACGCCGGTGGCCGACATCGTCGAGGGCCAGTGGGTCGCGTCCCGGCGCGGGCTCACCGGGTTCCACACCGAGCAGCCGGTGTACTCCCTGCTCAACCGCGGCATCGAACGCGAACTCCTGCCCGTCACCCAGCGCTTCGGCATGGGCACCCTCGTCTGGGGACCGCTCGGCCAGGGGCTGCTCACCGGCCGCCGGCACGACGAGCTGCGCCGCGCCGGCCTGGTCCGCCACCTCAACGACGAGCGCCGCCTCGACGTCGTCGAGAAGCTCGCCGCGCTGGCCGCGGAAGCCGGGCTGCCGATGACCCACCTCGCGATGGCGTTCACCATCACCCATCCCGGCGTGACCAGCGCCCTGCTGGGCGCCCGCACTATGGCCCACCTCGACGACCTGCTGGCCGGCCTCGACGTCACCCTCTCCGACGACCTGCTCGACCGCATCGACGAGATCGTCCCGCCGGGCACCGACGTCGGCACGCTCGACCAGACCTACCAGCCGCCGGCGCTGGAACAGCCGGGGTTGCGGCGGCGGCCGGCCGCCGACCGCGCCGCGGCCTAAACCGTGCGGAACTCGTCTGCCGCGCCCTGGACCCGCGCTTTGTAGGCCTCCCACCAGGCGGTGTCGCCGATGTCGTCGTGGTCGCCGCCGGCGCGCCCGTCGATCAGCTCGCGGACGATGTCGGCGTGGCCCGCGTGGTGCCCCGCCTCCGCCGTCACCCGCACGAGCAACGAGCCGAACGTCGTCTTCCGCCGGTCCTCCGGCCACCACGGCACCGACGCCGGCGCGTCCAGCGGCAGTACCTCGATCGACTCGTCCGTGTGCCGCCACGCCGTCCGGTACAGCTCGACCAACTCTTCGCGGGTCTCGCTCGGCGCGGCCCACATGTCGGCGCTGTCCCAGATCGACCCGTCCTCGACCCACGGCAACGGGACCGGGGCCGGGCGGCCGACGCAGTCGCCCAGGTAGCCGAGCTCCCCGCCGGCCAGGTGTTTGACCAGGCCCAGCAGGTTCGTGGCCGTCGGGGTCATCGGGCGGCGGATGTCGTACTCGCTCAACCCGGACAACGACGCGAGCACGCTGTCGCGCTTCTCCTGGAGGTACCGGTGCAGATCGGCGGCAATGGCGTCCATGGTCGGCACGTTAGCGGCGGGCACCGACAAAACAGGGCGGGCGCGCGAGGAGGAGGCAGCCTCCCGCGCGCCCGCACCCCCAGTGGCCCGGCGAACTTCCCGCCGTTGCAGACAGGAGACGACGGGGATCAGGCTGGATACCGGGTAGTTCCACGAAAATCCCTGGCCGGACCCGGTTTCACCCCGTGAAGAAGCGTCAGCCGAGCAGCAGCCCCGGATCGGATTCCGGTGGGCCCGCGGGCCACCACTCGCCGCCCTCCCGCCGGTACGGGTGCCACCGGCCCCGGCGATCCAGCCGGACCTGCACCTCCCCGGCCGTGCACCGGTTGCGGTCGAACACCGGCTCCTCGTCGGTGACGTCGGCGAGCGCGGCCCGCGCGGCCGCCAGCGCCGCCTTCGGCGGTGTCCACGGCGAATCCAGCACCTCGAGCCCGGCCCGCCCACCGTGTGTCCAGGCCGCGACCGCCCGCTCGAACTCGGGCCCCCCGCCCAGCCGCGAAGCCGCCGCGGGGAACTGCGCGGCCAGCCGGACCGTGTCGGGCCGCCGTCCCGGCCACGGCTCGCCCGCCAGCACCGCCCGGGCCTGAGCCGACGCGTTCGCGGCCAGCAGCGCGAAGGCCTCCGCGGGCACCCCGGGCGCGGCCGGGATCGACGGCGCCCCCGAGGGATGGAACTCCGCCAGTTCCGGCAGGTCTCCCGGCGTCCGGTCCTCGACGACCAGGTCCACCCGCGGCGCCGTGCGGCTCTCCAGCTCCTCGCGGATCTCCCGCTCACCCTTGCCCCGCATCAGCAACAGCACGAACGGGTCGGCGTCCAGCAGCCACGACGCCTGGAACGACAACGCCGCCGCGTGCCGGCACGGCAGCTCCCAGCCCGCGCAGTCGCACTCCGGGTCCAGGTCGCCGATCCCGGGCAGCAGGTGGACGCCGGCGTCGTCGGCCGCCGTCACCAGGTCGTGCGGCATGTCCCGGTCCAGCAGCGCCGCCAGGTGCCCCGCCCGCGAGGCGACCCGGTCGAGGAACCGCGTCCAGTCCGCTTCGGACAGCTCGGCCAGCCGCAGCTCGGTGTGGAACGGTCCGCCGTCGACGTCGTCGACCGCCGCCGCGATCCGGCCCGGGCTCACCGTGATCGGCCCGACCAGCCCGGCCGCGGCGTACTTGCGGCCTTTCTTCAGCTGCCCCAGGTCCAGCGCGGTGTCCTCCATCGCGCTCACCCAGGCGCGCCCCCACCAGGAGCGGGCCGAGCGCCCGGCCGCTCCGAACGCGGGGAACCCGCGCACCGCCTCGTCGCTCATCCGCGGCTCCTCAGCTCGACGAGCTCCGCGAGCTCGGTGTCGGTCAGTTCCGTCAGCGCCGCCTCGCCACCGGTCAGCACGGCGTCGGCCAGCGCCCGTTTCTCCCGCAGCATCGCCGCGATCCGGTCCTCGACCGTGCCTTCGGCGACGAGCCGGTGCACCTGCACCGGCCGGGTCTGCCCGATCCGGTAGGCGCGGTCGGTCGCCTGGTCCTCCACCGCCGGGTTCCACCAGCGGTCGAAGTGCACGACGTGGTCGGCGCGCGTGAGGTTCAGCCCGGTGCCGGCCGCCTTGAGCGACAACAGGAACACCGGCACCTCACCGGCCTGGAACCGTTCGACGAGCTGTTCGCGACGCGCGACCGGCGTGCCGCCGTGCAGCAGCTGCGTCCCGATCCCCCGCGTGGCCAGGTGCTGCTCCAGCAGCCGGGCCATGGCGACGTACTGGGTGAACACCAGCACCGCGCCGCCCTCGGCGAGGATCGTGTCCAGCAGTTCGTCGAGCAGCTCCAGCTTGCCCGAGCGGCCGCCGGGCTCTTTGAGGTACTGCGCGGGATGGTTGCAGATCTGCTTGAGCGCGGTCAGCAGCTTGACGATCCGGCCGCGCCGGGCGATCCCGTCGCTCGCGGCGATGTCGGCCATCATCTCCCGCACGACCGCCTCGTACAGCGCCGCCTGCTCCGGGCTCAGCGCCACCGGCCGGTCGGTCTCGGTCTTCGCCGGTAGCTCCGGCGCGATCCCCGGGTCGGACTTGCGGCGCCGCAAAAGGAACGGCCGCAGCAACCGCGAAAGCCGCTCGGCCGCGGCGGGGTCCCCGGCTTCGATCGGTTTCGCCCACCGCGCCCGGAAATCGCTCAGCGAACCCAGCAACCCCGGCGCCGACCAGTCGAGGATCGCCCACAGCTCCGAGAGCGTGTTCTCCACCGGCGTGCCGGTCAGCGCCACCCGCGCGGCCGCGGGCACCAGCCGCAGCGCCTTCGCCGTGCCCGATCGGTGGTTCTTGACGTGCTGGGCCTCGTCGGCCACCAGCAGCCCCCACCGGATCCCGGCGAGCGGCGCGGGATCGGTGCGCAGCGTGCCGTAGGTGGTGAGCACGAACCCCTCGACGTCCTCGAGCGAACGCGCGATGCCGTGGAAGCGCCGGACCGGCACGTCCGGGGCGAACCGGCGGATCTCGCGTTCCCAGTTGCCCAGCAGCGACGCCGGGCAGACCACCAGCGTCGGCCCGGACGCGCGGTGCAGGTGCAGCGCGATCAGCGTGACCGTCTTGCCCAGGCCCATGTCGTCGGCGAGACAGCCGCCGAGGCCGAGCCCGGTCACCGTGGCCAGCCACTGCAGCCCGCGCAGCTGGTAGTCCCGCAGCGTCGCGGCCAGCCCGGCCGGCGGTGCCTGGGGTTCCGGCGGCGCCGACAGCCGTTCCTTCAGTCGCGCGAGCCAGCCTTGGGTGACGACCTCGACCGGCTCGCCGTCGACCTCGGTGGTCCCGGTCAGCACCGCACCCAGCGCGTCGACCGGTGTCAGCGGCTTCAGCGTCCGCTCGCGCGCCTTCGCCGCCAGCGCCGGATCGACCAGCACCCAGCGGTCGCGCAGCCGCACCACCGGACGGCGGGCCTCGGCGAGCGCGTCCAGCTCCGCCGCGGTCAGCACCTCGCCGCCCAGGGCGAGCTGCCAGTCGAACTCCAGCGCCCGGCCGCCGCCGAAGAACGACGGCAGATCACCCGGCGCGTCCCCGGCGTTCACCACGGCCCGCGCGGTCAGCGACCCCGCGAGTTCCGCCGGCCAGTGCACGTCGATGCCCACCGCCGCCAGCCGGGGAGCCGCGGACGCGAGCAGCTCGGTCACGTCGTCCTCGCCCAAGGCCAGCTCGTCCGGCACCGCCGAAGTGAGCAGCGGGCTCAGTGCCGGCCACACCTGCGCGCCGCGCCGCAGCGCCAGGACGACGTCGATGCGTGCCCGCGGCCCGAACCGGCCCGTCTCCCACAGCTGCGCCGCGTCGGCGACCTGGCCCGGCTCGGCGAGGCTGTGCACCTGCACGACGGCGTGGAACCGGCCGGTGTCGAAGCCGTCCGGGGCTTCCACCCGCAGTGAGACGCGGATGCCCGAGTCGAGGCCGGCGGCCAGTTCGTCGGCCCAGTCGCGCACGGACTCCGCCCGCTGCGGCGCGACCGCGGCGAACAACCGTGTCCCGGCCGCCTTCGCCGCGGCCGGCGTGCGGGGCAGGGTGTCGGCGACGGCGTCGAGGAACGCCCGCAGCAGCGGCCCCGGCGCCCGTTCGTCCACCGGCATCGCGGCCGCGAGATCCCGCAGCCACGCGGCTTCCGCCGGTTCGAGCGGTCCGACGCGCCAGGCGTCGTAGCCGGCCTCGGTGACACCCGGCAGCAGCCGGCCCGCCGCGACCAGCCGCAGCGCGGCTTTCGCCGCGGTCGCCCAGAACGCCGTGGCGGGATCGGGATCGGTGGCGGTCAGCAGGTCCGGCAAGCCGTCCACCAGGGACAGCCGGCGCCCGTCGAGCACCAGCCGTCCCGCGCGTGGGGGTTCCCCCGGTTCGAAGTCGGCGTTCAGTTCCCCATCCTCCTGTATCGACGCACGGACAACGGCACGAACACCGCGAGCAGCACCAGCGGCCACACCACCGCCATCGCCACGGAGTGCGCGCTCACCCAGGACGTCCCCGCCGCGCCAGGGTTGCCGAACAGCACCCGCGCC
Source organism: Amycolatopsis ponsaeliensis (assembly GCF_030182635.1). Lineage (NCBI taxonomy): Bacteria > Bacillati > Actinomycetota > Actinomycetes > Pseudonocardiales > Pseudonocardiaceae > Amycolatopsis > Amycolatopsis ponsaeliensis. The sequence goes on along the minus strand of NZ_JAPZLD010000018.1, from coordinate 53,317 downwards.
GCCGTCACCGTGGAGGACAACGGGTTCCACTCCGCCACGGTTCCCAGCCACGCCGGCATCGTCGCGGTCGCCACGAACGCGCTGGAGAGGAACCCGAAGGGGAACTCCAGGGTCTGGGCGAGCGTCACCATCGACGGGTCGGTGGTCAGCAGGCCCAGGTAGATCCCGGCCCACACCAGCGCCGTGCGCAGCAGGAGCAGCAGCCCGAACGCGGCGAAGGTCTCGGCCAGGCTCCCGTGCGGCTGCCAGCCGACCGCGAACCCGCACCCGAGCAGCACGGCCAGGGCGAGGACCGCGTTCACCAGGTCCGCCGCGACCCGCCCGGTGAGCACCGCCGAAGGCGCCATCGGCAGCGACCGAAAGCGGTCGGTGACGCCCTTGGTGGCGTCGTCCAGCACCGCGATCATCGTCCCCGACAGCCCGAACGCCATCGTCATCGCGAACATCCCCGGCATCAGGAACTCGCGGTAGGACCCGCCGCCGGGCACGGTCATCCCGCCGCCGAGCAGGTAGGCGAAGATCAGCACCATCAGGATCGGGAACGCGACCACGGTGACCAGCCGGGCCGGGCGCCGCGCGAGGTGGGCGAGGTAGCGCCCGGTGAGCGTCCAGCCGTCTTCGAGGGCCCATCTCATCGCGACACCTTCCCCGTCAGCTCCAGGAACACTTCGTCGAGCGTCGGATGCCGCAGCGCCACGTCGGCGACCGCCAGTTCGGCCGCTCCCAGCTCGCGGACGACGTCGGTCAGCATCGACGCCTCGGCCGGTGCGCTGACCCTCAGCTCCTCGGTGACCGGCTCGGCGCCGGTGACGCGGGCCAGCAACGCCGCCGCCGCGCCGACGACGTCCGGGTCGGTCACCATCAGCTCGATCCGGGTCGCCCCGAGCGAGCCCTTCAGCTCGGCCGGGGTGCCTTCGGCGATCACGCGCCCGTGTTCGACCAGCGAGATGCGGTCGGCCAGCCGGTCGGCCTCCTCCAGGTACTGCGTGGTGAGCAGCACGGTCGTGCCGTCGGCGACCAGCGACCGCACCGCCCGCCAGACCTCGATGCGGCTGCGCGGGTCCAGCCCGGTCGTCGGCTCGTCGAGGAACAGCACCCGAGGAGCGGCCAGCAGCGACGCGGCCAGGTCCAGCCGCCGGCGCATCCCGCCGGAGTACGCCGAGACCGGCTTCGAGCCCGTGTCCGCGAGCCCGAACCGCTCCAGTAGGTCGTCGGCGCGGCGGGTGGCTTCGCGCCGGCCCAGGTGGTGCAGCCGGCCGAACAGCACCAGGTTCTGCCGTCCGGACAACAGCTCGTCGACCGCGGCCTGTTGCCCGACCAGCCCGATCGAGGCGCGCACTTTCGCTGATTCAGTGGCGACGTCGAAGCCGGCCACCCGCGCGGTACCGCCGTCGTGGCGCAGCAGCGTGGAGAGCACGCGGACGGCCGTGGTCTTGCCCGCGCCGTTGGGGCCCAGCAGGCCGTGCAGCGACCCGGCCGGGACCGAAAGATCGAACCCATCGAGGGCGTACGCGTCGCCGTAGCGCTTGCGAAGTCCCTCGGCATGGATCTGCGGAGTCATCCTCCCCCTTAACTCTGTACAGTGTACGAAGTAGAGGTTAGCACAACTCTGTACGGCGTACGAAAATCGGGTGAGCAGAATGAGCGGCGTGAGCACGGAGGACAACGGCGGCGGCGACCCGCGACGGGCGATCGAGCTGCTCTGGGGCGTCTCGGCGCCTGCGCGGCGCGGCCCGAAACCGAAGCTGGCCACGGCCGACGTCGTGCGCGCCGCGGTCGCGCTGGCCGACGCCGACACCATCGACGCCGTCACCATCCGCCGGGTCGCCGAGCAGCTCGGCGTCTCCCCCATGTCGCTCTACACCTACGTGCCGGGCCGGGCCGAGCTGCTCGACCTGATGATCGACCACGCCCATGGCGAACTGCCGGCCCCCGATCCGGATCTCGGCTGGCGCGAGGCACTGACGGCGATCGCCGACGGCCAGTGGGCGCTCTTCCACCGCCACCCCTGGCTGCTGCAGGTCACCACCAGCCGCTCGGCACTCGGCCCGCACAGCTTCGCCAAGTACGAACACGAGCTGCGCGCGGTCGAGGGCATCGGGCTCGACGACGTCGAGATGGACGCCGCCGTCGGCCTGGTCACCGGCCTGGTCCGGACGACCGCGCGCAGCTCGCTCGACGCCGCCCGCCTGGTCCGCACCAGCGGCATGACCGACGCCCAGTGGTGGGAGCGCGCCGCGCCGGTGCTGGCCGGCATCCCGGCCGCCGACGCGGCGCACTACCCCCTGGCTTCACGGGTCGGCCAGGCCGCGGGCGAAACCCACAACGCCGCGGAAGACCCGGCCTACACCTTCCGCTTCGGCCTCGCCCGCGTCCTCGACGGCATCGAGGCGCTGGTGTCAGAGCGTCAGCAGTAGCTCCGCCGGACGCCAGGTCCCGCCGTCGGGTGCGCGCGGCACATCGCCGGTCAGCGCCAGGTCCGGGAAGCGGGCGAACAGCGCCGAGAGCGCCACCTCCGTCTCGACCCGCGCGATCGACGCACCCAGGCAGAAGTGCGGGCCGTGCGAGAACCCGAGGTGCGCCGGCCCGGCCCGCGTGACGTCGAGGCGGTCGGCGTCGGGGAACGCGCGCGGGTCGCGGTCGGCGGCCACCATCGCGGCCGTCACCCGCTCGCCTTCGCGGATCACCTGACCGTCGATCTCGACGTCTTCGCGCGCGAACCGCGGCGTGGTCAGCAGCTGCGGGCTGCAGAAGCGCATCAGCTCCTCGACCGCGCCCGGCCACAACGCCGGATCCGCGCGCAGGGCCGCGACCTGGTCCGGGTGCCGCAGCAGGGCTTCGACGGCGTTCGCGATCAGGTTCACCGGCGTCTGGCCGGCCAGCACGAGGTGCCAGACCAGGGTAACCAGCTCGGTGTCGGTGAGCCGGTCGTCGTCCTCGGCCCGCACGAGGTCGCCGATGAGGTCGTCGCCCGGTTCGGCCCGGCTGCGCGCGACCGCGTCCTTCGCCCCTTCGATGATCTCCGGGATCGCGGCGGCGAAGCCGGGGCCCACGCCGCCGGCGACCGCGGCGCCGTACTCCCGCCAGCGCGGCCGGTCGGCCTCGGGAATGCCGGTCATCTCGCAGATGACGTCCATCGGCAGCGGCCGCGCGAAGTGCGGCACCAGGTCGACGACGCCGTCCTCGGCGTGGGCGGGCAGCTCGTCGAGCAGCCGTTCGGTGAGCGTCACCAGCCTGGGCCGCAGGTGCGCGGCCCGCTTCGGGGTGAACGCCGGCGCCACGAGCCGGCGCAGTCGCAGGTGCTCGGGCCCGTCCTGTTCGGCCATCGTCCGCATGTACTCCAGGCAGTGCTCGGGGATGCCGGGCGGGCGCATGAAGCTTTCGGCCCGGACCTCGAACCGCGGGTCGGCCAGCATCGCGCGGGCCTGGGTGTAGCGGGTCAGCGCCCAGAACGGGCCGAAGCCGGGGATGACCAGCTTGGCCACCGCACTCACCTCCCGGGCCTGGTCGTAGGCGGTGAACGGATCAGTCAGGACCTTCAGGTCGGTGAGGTCGATCTCGGGGGTCATCCGCAACTCCAAATGCTCACATCAGATGTTCTAATCATCTCAGTGGTCACGGTATCTTGATCCACGACACCGCGGCAAGGAGGACGATGGTCAGGCTCAGCAGGACGGAGACCCAGGAGCGCAACCGCGCGAAGGTCCTCTCCGCCGCCCGCGACGAGTTCGCCGGGCGCGGCTTCCGCGACGCGAAGATCGACGTCATCGCCGAACGCGCCGAGCTCACCCGCGGCGCGGTCTACTCCAACTTCCCCGGCAAACGGGCCCTGTACTTCGCCGTCCTGGCCGACCTCGCCGAACGCGCGCCCCGGTTCGCCACCCCACCACCGGACGCGAGCGCGGCCGACGTCCTGGCCGCGTTCGCCCGCGCCTGGGTCGCGCGCCTGCCCTTGGCCACCGACGACGACAGCGGCGACGCCCGCCTCGGCCGCGACCTGCTGCCCGAGATCCTCGCCGACGAGCACACGCGCCGGCCGTTCGCGCAGCTCATGCGCGTCGAGGCCATCCTGCTCGGGCTCGCCCTGGAACGGGTGCGCCCGGGCCGGCGCCTGGTCCGCGTCGCCGAAGCCGCCCTCACCACGCTGCACGGCGCGAGCCAGCTCGCCGCCGCCGCGCCCGGCTTCGGCGAGCCCTTCCACATCGTCGCCGCCTGCAGCGCACTGCTCGACCTGCACCTCAGCGACGACTGGCCGGAAGTCCCGCCGATCACGAACCAGGCCCGCCCAGCCGGCGAACCGTGGAACCCGCCGGCCGCGACCGACCTGCTGACCGGCGAACCGTTCCGGCCCGGCGACGGCGTCGTCACCATCCTCGGCCTGCACCGCGCCGCCGCCTTCGAAGAAGCCGTGCGCACCGGCGCCGACGTCACCGCCGTGCTCGTCACCAGCGACCCCGGCGAGCTCGCGCCGCTGGCTCGGCTCGCCGTCGCCGACCTGCGCGGCTGCCTCGACCAGGCGATCGCGCCCCCGGAGCGGCCCCGGCTGCGGCTCGTCTGCGACGCGACCGGCGAACTGGCCGCGGCCGCCGGCGTCACCGCCGTCAGCGACGCCACCGAGACGGCCGTCCGCGTCGAAGCCGGCCGAATCGTCGTGCGCGCCGAGGGGTTCGGCGCTTGCCACGCGGCAGCGACCGGGTAGGAGCGCCGGCCCCGGAAGGTCTTGAATGAGTCATTCAGGACTTCCCACGACCTGAATGACTCATTCAAGACACCGGCTCCGGGTGACTGTCGGTCCTGGGCCCGGCCGTTCGTCGGGTGGGTGAACCGGCGGAAGGAGCGGTGGTGGACGTCGAGACCGCGGTCGCGGAGGCGTTCCGCGAGGAGTGGGGCCAGGTCGTGGCCACGCTCATCCGGATCACCGGCGACTGGGACCTGGCCGAGGAGTGCGCCCAGGAGGCGTTCGCCCTCGCGCTGCGCACCTGGCCGCGCGACGGCATCCCGAAGCGGCCCGGCGCCTGGCTGACCACCGCCGCCCGCAACCGCGCCACCGACCGGCTGCGCCGCGAGACCGCCGGCGCCGCCAAGCTCCGGGAGGCCGCCCTGATGCACGTCCGCGAAGAACCCGAGAGTGACGACAGCGGCGTCACCGACGACCGGCTGCGGCTCATCTTCACCTGCTGCCACCCGGCCCTGGCCACCGAAGCCCAGGTCGCGCTCGCGCTGCGCACCCTGGCCGGGCTGTCCACGGCCGAGATCGCCCGCGCCTTCCTCGTCCCGGAAGCCACCATGTCCCAGCGGCTGGTGCGGGTGAAGCGCAAGATCCGCCACGCCGGCATCCCCTACCGCGTCCCGCCCGCGCACCTGCTGCCCGAACGCACCGCCGCCGTCCTCGGCGTGCTGTACCTGACGTTCAACGAGGGCTACTCCGCCAGCGCCGGGCCCGACCTGCAGCGCCCCGACCTCGCCGCCGAAGCCGTCCGGCTCGCCCGCGTCCTGGCCCGGCTCATGCCCGATGAACCCGAGGTCCTCGGCCTGCTCGCGCTGCTGCTGTTCCAGCACGCCCGCCGCGCCACCCGAGCCGGCCCCGACGGCGAACTGGTCCCGCTCGAGGAACAGGACCGCACCCGGTGGGACGCGGGCGAAATCACCGAAGGCACCCAGGTCCTGGAGACCGCGTTGCGCCGGCGACGGCCGGGGCCGTACCAGATCCAGGCCGCCATCGCCGCCTGCCACGCCACCGCCGCGACCCCCGCCGACACCGACTGGGCCCAGATCGCCGGGCTCTACGGCGAGCTGCGCAAACACGTCCCGAGCGCCGTCGTCGAGCTCAACCGGGCCGTCGCGGTCGGCATGGCCGACGGCCCGCTCGCCGGGCTCGCGCTGCTCGACGACCTGAGCATGGACGGCTACCACCTGCTGCCCGCCACCCGCGCCGACTTCCTCCGCCGCCTGGGCCGGGGCGCCGAAGCCGCCGACTGGTACGCGAAAGCGCGCGACCTCGCCCCCACCGAGGCCGAGCGCGCCTACCTCACGCGAAGAATTTCGGAACTGGTGTCGGTCCCGGGCGGGCCCGTTCGTCGGTCGGGCGAACCCCGACCACCGGAGGAAAGCCCATGACCACCCTCGCCGTCCCCGGCGCCACCCTCACCTACGACGTCACCGGCCGCGGCCCGGTGCTGCTGCTGGTTCCCGGCGGCCCCGCCGACGCCGCGGTGTTCACCCACATCCGCCCGGTGCTGGCCGAGGACCACACGGTCGTCACCTACGACCCGCGCGGCCTCGGCCGCAGCCCACTCGACGGCGAACCCGGGGACGACGTCCTCCGCGAGCACGCCGACGACGTGCACCGGCTGCTCGCCGAGGTCGGCCCCGCGGACGTGTTCGCCAGCAGCGGCGGCGCCATCACGATGCTCGACCACGTTCTCCGGTACCCCGGGGATGTCCGGACGGTCGTGCTGCACGAACCGCCGGTCAGCCGTTACCTGCCCGCCGGGGCCCTCGACGGGCCCGACATCCCCGCGCTGTTCCGCGACCAAGGCCTCGGCGCCGCCTTCGCCGCGTTCATGGCGCTCGTGGGGGTCGACCCCGCGCCGCCGCTCGACCCGCGTGGCGAAGGCAACTTCACCTACTTCTTCCGCCACCTGATGGCGGCCACCGGCGCCTACGAACCCGATCTCGACGCGCTCCGGGCGACGTCCGCGCGGCTGGTCGTCGCCGTCGGCGGGAAGTCCGCCGGGTCGACGGCCCACGAAACCGGCCTCGGGCTCGCCACCGCCCTCGGCCTGGGCGTGGTGGAGTTCCCGGGCGACCACGGCGGGTTCGCCACCGAACCGGAAGCCTTCGCCGCGCGCCTGCGCGAAGTACTGGAAGGACGCTGAATGCGGTACCTGCTGATGATCGCCGGCGACGAGACCGCCGAAGAACACCAGTACGACGGCTGCGACGGCTGGGGCGAGGACCTGGCCCGCCGCGGCAAGATCCACGGCGGAGGCGGCCTGCGCCCGCCGTCGGAAGCCACCACGATCCGTGTTCGCGACGGGGAAGTGCTGCTCACCGACGGGCCGTTCACCGAGGCCAAGGAACAGATCGGCGGCTACGTCGTCCTCGAGTGCGACGACCTCGACGAAGCCCTCGAGATCGCGGCCAAGCACCCCGCCGCGGCCTACGGCAGTATCGAGGTCCGCCCGATCTTCGTCCCGGAGGAACCCTGATGCCGTCCATCGTGGACCGACCGGCCCAGCGCTACGTCGCCGAGCGCGCCACCCTCGGGATCGAGGAGTTCCCGCGCATCGCCGACCGGCTGCCGCCGCTCATCGGCACCCTGGCCGGCGACGGGGTCGTCCCGGCCGGGGCGCCGTTCTTCCGCTACCTCGTGCTGCACCCGGGCATGCGATTCACCGTCGAGGCCGGCGTCCCGATCGAGGGCGAGTTCAGCCCTGAGGAACCCGCTTTCATCGGTGAGGTGCCGGCCGGGAAGTACGTCCTCGAAACCTACGTCGGCGCCCCCGACGGCCTGGCCGCCGCCACCGTGGAAGTCCTGGCCTGGGGCGCCGCCGAGGGCGTCACGTGGGATGTCACCGAAGGCGCCGACGGCGAGGAGTGGGGTGGCCGCCTGGAAGTCCTGCGCACCAACCCCCTGGAGGTGCCCGACCCCACCCAGTGGGTCACCGACCTGCTCTTCCGCCTCGCGGACTGAATCACCTGTCGGTGAGCACGGCCGCGACCAGGCAGCCGAACCCGGCCGTGCTCACCACCGCGCGCAACACGTTCCAGCGCACCCACGCCGCCTCGAAGTTCGCGCGCACCGCCGCGTAGTCGTCGCCACCGGACTCCAGCGCGTTGTTCAGCGGGATGTTCAGCGCCCCGGTGATCAGCAGCGTCGCCACCAGGCAAGCGAACCCGGCGATCACCCACGGCCGCGGCCCGGGGTTGAGGAAGATCGCCACGCCCGCCAGCAGCGGCGCGCCCAGGAACGTCAGCATGAAGACGGGGTTGACGATCGCGATGTTGATCCCGCGCATCGCCTCCACGAACGTCTTGTCGTCGCCGCGTGCGAGCCCCGGCATCACCGAGCACGCGTAGGCGTAGAACAACCCGGCGAGCAAACCGGCCGCGACCAGCGCGGCCACCAGCACCACAGTCGACATCGGTCTCTCCTTTCCCTTCACCGGGCCCAGACCCCGGTGGCTGCCGCGTCCCGCGCGAAGCCGGCGAAGTCCGTCGCCGGCCGCCCCAGCACCCGCTCGACATCGTGGGTCACCGACTCGTTGCGGCCGTCGAGCACTCGAGCGAACAGCTCGGTCAGCGCTCCGGCTTCTTCTTCCGGAACGCCGTACTCGACCGCCGCGGCGGCGTACTCCTCCGCGGAAACCGGAACATAGCGGACATCTCGTCCCGCCGCGGCGGAAATATCCGCGGCGGCGTCGGCGAAGCTCAGCAGCCGTGGCCCGGTCAGCTCGTACAGCTGCCCGGTGTGGCCCTGCTCGGTCAGCACCTTCACCGCGACGTCGGCGATGTCGCGGACGTCAACGAACGGCTCGGTGACCGTGCCCGCCGGCAGCGCGATCTCCCCGCCGCGCACGGCTTCCAGGAGGAAGTGCTCGCTGAAGTTCTGCGCGAACCAGCTGCACCGCAGGACCGTCCAGCCGATCCCGGCGCCGGCCACGATCCGTTCGCACGCCTCGGCTTCCTCCTCGCCGCGGCCGGACAGCAGCACCAGGTGCCCGATGCCGTGCGCGACCGCCAGTTCCGCGAAGGCACGGATGTCGGCGGCCGCCCCAGGCACCACCAGATCGGGGTAGTAGGTCAGGTAGACGGCGTCGATGCCCTTCAGCACCGGCGCCCAGGTCTCGCGGTCGTTCCAGTCGAACGGCGGCGCCCCGCGCCGCGACGTGATCCGCGCCGCCAGGCCGCGTTCCCGCAGCCGATCCGCCACGCGGCGCCCGGTCTTACCGGTGCCGCCCACCACCAGGAAGTTCGTTGTCATGGCAGTGAGTCAACCGGCTTCCGGTAAGACTCTCCATAGTTCAAAGCCTCGATCGCATGTTCCAGCGTCTACACTCGGCGTCATGGACCCGCTCGCCGCGCTCCTCGACGGCCCCCGCGCCCACGGCGCGTTCCTGCTCCGCTCGGTGCTGACCCCGCCGTGGTCCCTGCGCATCGAGGACGAAGCACCGCTGACCGTCGTGTCGGTCGTGCGCGGCGAGGCGTGGATCGTCCCCGACGCCGGCGAGAGCGTCCTGCTCGGCGAAGGCGACGTCGCGATCGCCCGCGGCCCGGACCCGTACCTGGTCGCCGACCACCCGTCGACGCCGCCGCAGGCGCTGATCCTGCCTGGCCAGGAGTGCCGCACCCCCGACGGCGGGCACCTCACCGACTACGCCGACCTCGGCGTCCGCACGTGGGGCACCGGCGGCCCGGTCGTGCTGCTCACCGGCACGTACGGCATGGAAGGCGAGATCAGCAAGAAGCTCCTGGCCGCGTTGCCGGCGCTGATCGTCCTGCGGGCGGCCGACTGGCCGACGCCCCTGGTCGGGCTGCTCGCCGCCGAGATCGGCCGGGACGTGCCGGGGCAAGAGGCCGTCCTCGACCGGCTGCTCGACCTGCTGCTGATCGCCGCGCTGCGCACGTGGTTCGACCGGCCCGACACGAGCGCGCCGGCCTGGTACCGCGCCCACGACGACCCAGTCGTCGGGCAGGCCCTGCGGCTGCTGCAGCACCAGCCGGGCGAGCCGTGGACGGTCGCGAAACTCGCGGCCAACACCGGCGTTTCGCGGGCCGCGCTGGCCCGGCGCTTCGCGACGACAGTCGGCGAGACACCGATGGCCTACCTCACCGGGTGGCGGCTCGCGCTGGCCGCGGATCTGCTGCGCCAGCAACCGGAAGCGACGATCGGCGCGGTCGCCCACCAGGTCGGGTACGGCAGCGCGTTCGCCCTCAGCGCGGCCTTCAAACGGGAGTTCGGTGTCAGTCCCCAGCGGTACCGGACGGCGTGAACGGCACCGAACTGTGCTCGTGGACGATCTTCCAGCCGTCCTCGCCCCGGCGGAACCCGACGGTGGAGCGCACCCACATGTCCACGTCCGTGCCGTCGACCATGGTGCCCTTGACCTGGAACAGGTAGTGCGCGAACGCGACGTCACCGTCGGCGATGACCTCGAGGTCCTTGATCTTCAGGTCGATCGTGGAGCGGTAGCCGCCGAACCATGCCCGCAGCCGGGCGCGTTCGACGTCCTGGCCGGTGTCGCGCAACGGGCCGAGCGCGTCGAACAGCGTGACGTCCTCGGCGTACTGGGCCACGAGCGTCTCGACGTCCTTCGCGGCCACGGCCGCGACCCGGGCTTCGACGAGCAGTTCGGGGGTCATTTCAACGCCTCGCCCAGCCGGTCCAGCCACTCGCCCGTCCCCTGCTCGCGCCACTCCGGTTTCTCGGCGTCGTCGAGGAGGGTGTCCTGCTCGGTCAGGACCAGGCGGGTGCCGTCGCCTTCGCCGATCAGCTCCACTGTCGTGATCGAGACCGTGGCGAGCGCGTCGCCGCCGCTCAGCGTCGTGGAGTAGACGATCCGCCGCTCCGGCACGATGTCGTGGTAGATCGAGAGGACCGACAACGGCGTGCCGCCCGGGCCTGCGGCCTCGATGGTCTCGCGGCCGCCGACGCGGAAGTCCAGCTCGTGGGTCCCGTCGGGGACGAACCAGCGGGTCTTGGCGGCCGGGTCCGCCCAGGCGGCGAACACCCGCGCCGGCGGAACCGGGTAAGTGCGTTCGAGCGTGAACGTGGCGTGCTTGACGGTCATGTCGTGCTCCCTTCCGACGGGCCGGGCGGCTCGGCGAGGAAGTCACCGAGCCGGTCGAGCGTGCTTTCCCACGTGGTGCGCTGCCGGCCCAGCCAGTGCTCGCCGGCGCGCAGCAGCTCCGGCTCGATCCGGCAGGTGCGGACGCGGCCGCGCTTCTCCGATCGCACGATCCCGGCGGCTTCGAGCACCTGGAGGTGCTGCACGACGGCGGCGAGCGACATGGTCAGCGGCTCGGCGAGCTCACTGACCGATGCCGGCCCGCGCACGAGCCGCTCCACCAGCGCCCGCCGCGTCCGGTCGCCCAGGGCGCGGAACACCAGGTCCAGCTCATGGTCAAGCATGTACTTAAGTTATGCCCGGTGCCGACCAATAGTCAAGTAGCTACTTAAGCATTGCCGCGACGTCCTCGGGCAAGCTCACCTCCGCCTCCCGCAGGACGGCGAGAGCCCTGGCCAGCGCGCGCTCGGCGTTGTCGGCGCGGCCGGCGCAGGCGCGGAGTTCGGCACCGAGGTTCGTGGTGGTCTCGTGCATGGACCGGACGGTCTGCTCGTGCGCGGCCTGCGCGTCGGCCAGCCGGCGGTCGCCGTCCGCTCGGGCTTGGTCGAGAGCCGACTGGTGAGCAGTAGCTGCCTTGGTCAGCTCTTCGCGGGCGGTATCGAGCCGTCCGGCGGCTGCTTCGGCACGGGTTTCGGCCGTTGCCGCGCGCGTCTCGGCCGCGTCGAGGCGCTGGGTGGTGGTTTCCGCGCGGGCTTCGGCTGCTTCCGCGCGCGCCGACGCGGCTTGACTACGCCCGCGTTCTTCGTCGAGTGCCCCGCGTGCGGCCGCGAGTTCAGTGGTCAGAGTCGCGATCACCGAGGCGCGTTCACCGGCCAGGGCCGCGCTGGCATCGGCCCGCTCGGCGACCCGCCCGAGTTCGTCCCGTACGGCGGCCAGTTGCCCTTCGGCGCGCTGTTGCTCCTGCAGCGCGGCCTGCCGGGCGGCACTGCTCTCGTCCCGCTCCCGCCGCGCCGCGGCTGCCTCCTTCTCCGCAGCTGTGGCGACTCGGGTGGCGCCCTCGGCGGCTTCCCGGGCCTGTGCGGCTTCGGCTTCGGCGAGCCCACGCTGCCGGCGGTGGTCGTCGGCCTCGGTCAAGGCGGCGTCCCGTTCGGCGAGCGCGGTGGCCGTGGTGGCTTCCAGCTGGTGGCGCAGGGTCGTGAGCGTCTCGACGAGCCCTCGCGCGGGTTCGAGCACGCGGTCGACCTGCCCGGCGAGCGCAGTGACAGCGGTGTCGTCCAGCTGGGTGTCGCTCTCCCGCAGCGACTCGGCGTCCGACAGCACGGCTTCGGCGTCGCGGCAGGAGAGGTTCCGGCGCCCCCACGTCTTCCCGTCCTGGCAGAACCGAGCCCGGCTCCCCCGCCCCACCGCCGGCGGCAGCGGCGCCCCACAGCGCCGGTACTCGCAAATCCGCGGCTGACCTGCATCTTCCGTCATGATCGAGAGCCTATCAAACGTTCTAATCAGAACTAGAGGTAGCTGTTCAAAATTAGAAAATAGATAGAGTGATGCCTGGGTTTGGATAAGGTCACATATCCAAACCCAGAACACGACGAGAGAACGAGGCTGTCGCGAGGGGCAGATTGGGGCCGCGAAAACTAGGACCCCCCCCCCTTTGATGTCAACCCAGAGTTGACGCTGAGGCCCGCTTCCGCTCCAGAAGGGCCCGCTCGGCCGAGTTGTGCGTCAGCTCGATCGCCGTCGTGTAAGCCGCCACCGCTTCCCCGCTCCGGCCGAGCCGATCGAGGAGGTCCGCGCGGATCGCGTGGTACAGCGGGAACCGCGCCAGCTCCAGCTCCTCGACCAGGGCCAACGCCACACCGGGACCGTCGACCTCGGCGACCGCCACCGCCCGGTTCAGCGCCACCACGGGCGTCGGCGTCACGGCCAGCAGCTGGTCGTACAACGCCTTGACCTGGGACCAGTCCGTCGGCGCGTCGCTGTGGACCGCCTGGATCGCCGCCTGGATCTGGTACGGGCCCGGCTGGTTGCGGCGCAGGCAGCGGCGGACGATCTCCTGGCCCTCGGCGACCAGTTCCGCGTCCCACCCGGCGGGGTCCTGGTCGGCCAGCAGGACCACCGAGCCGTCGGCACCAGTGCGGGTCGCGCGGCGGGAGTCGATCAGCATCATCAGCGCCAGCAGGCCCCAGACCTCCGGCTCGTCGGGCATCAGCCCGGCCAGGACGCGGGCGAGCCGGATCGCCTCGCGGCACAGGTCGTCGCGGACCAGGTCCTCCCCCGCGCTCGCCGTGTAGCCCTCGTTGAAGATCAGGTACAGCACGCCGAGCACCGCGGACAGCCGCGCCGGCAGGTCGGCGTCCTGCGGGACGCGATACGGGATGCCCGCGTCCCGGATCTTGTTCTTCGCCCGCACGATCCGCTGGGCCATCGTGGACTCGGCCACCAGGAACGCGCCGGCGATCTCCGCCGTGGTCAGGCCGCCGAGCAGCCGCAGGGTCAGCGCGACCTGCGTCGGGCGAGCCAGCGCGGGGTGGCAGCAGGTGAAGATCAGCCGGAGCCGTTCGTCGGGCACGGCGCCCTCCTCCACAGGCTCGGTTTCGGCATGCAACAGGGCTGCGTGGGCGTGCTTGTCCTGCCGGGCGGCTTCCCGGCGCAGGCGATCGATGGCCCGGTTGCGGGCGGTGGTGATGATCCAGCCCGCCGGGCTCGGCGGCACCCCGTCGGCCGGCCACCGCCGGACCGCCTCGGCGAACGCGTCCTGCACGGCTTCTTCGGCGACGTCGATGCTCCCGAACACCCGCACCAGCACCGACACGGCACGGCCGTACTCCGCGGCGAAGACGTCCTCGACACTCATCCGGCGAACGGCCGCACCTCGACCGGCAGCGGCGCGACGGCGTCGGCGAGCCGGCCGCCCCAGGCGAGCGCCGCGTCGAGGTCGGGCGCGGTGATGATGGTGAACCCGCCGAGGTGTTCCTTGCCTTCGGTGAACGGGCCGTCGGTGATGAGCGTGTCGCCGTCGCCGGCCCGCAGCACGGTGGCGGTGGCGGGCGGGTGCAGCCCACCGGCGAACACCCAGGCCCCGGCCGCCTTGAGGTCGGCGTTGAGGGTGTCGAGCTTCTTCATGACACCGTCGAGCACCTCCGGCGGCGGGGTCGGGCCGTCGGGCTGGTAGATGCTGAGCAGGTACTGCTTCACGTGGGCTCCTTTCGCTGTCTCGCCGCTCATACGAACGGCGCCCGGCCGGATCGACAGCGTCGTGGGACCGATTCTGCGTGGACACCGTTGAAAGGATCAAGGCACCTCGAAGCGGTGGCCGACGCCCGGGGCCGGTTCCTGCCCGCGGAGATCGACATCCCGTAACCTCGGCGCGTGCCCGAGCTCGAACCGGTGACCGACGCCGCCCTCGCCGCCGCGAGCCCGCAGGATCGGCTCGCCCTGCTCGACGAAGCCGCCGCCCGGCACGTCGACGGGCAACGGCCGCCGAACACGCTCAAGGCCTACGCCCAGGACTGGCAGGTGTGGCAGGACTACACCGCCGAAGCCGGGATCCCGCCGCTGTCGGCGTCGATCGGTGCCCTGACCGGGTTCGTCGTCTGGCTCGAGCGCGGCCGCACGCTGCGTCCGGACGAGCGCGTCGTGCCGGAGGTGCCGGAACAGGCCGCCCCGGCGGCGCCGTCGACGATCGAGCGGCGGCTCACCGGCGCGCTCGCCGGGCTGCGGCACCACAAGGTCGTCGTCGATCCCGAGGCGAGCCGCGCCGCGTGGCGTGCGCTGAAGGGCTACCGGCAGCGGCTGGCCCGCGAGGGCGTCCAGCGCGGCCGCGGCAAGGCCACCATGGTCACGCTCCCGGACCTGCGGGCGATGTCACGGGCCTGCCCGGACACCCTTTCCGGCGCCCGCGACCGGGCGATGCTCCTGATCGGGTTTCCCATCGCCGCGCGGTGTTCCGACCTGGCGAACCTGCTGGTCACCGACGTCGAGCCGGTCGACGACCGGGGCCTGGCGGTGACCGTGCGGCACGGCAAGAGCACCGGCGACATGGTCGTCCCGCGGCGCGAGAGCCCCGACACCGACCCGGTGCGGGCGTGGCACGCGTGGCGCTCGGGCGCCGGGATCACCGAGGGGCCGGCGTTCCGCCGTGTCGACCGGCACGGCAATGTCGGCGAGCCCGCGCTGAGCACGACCGGCGTCAACCAGATCCTCACCCGGGCCGGCGTCCGCGCGGGCCTGCCGTACCCGGTGACCGGGCACTCCCTGCGGTCCGGGTTCGCGACCGAAGCCCGTCGCGCGGGGGCGGACGACCTCGCGATCGCCGACCAGGGGCGCTGGGTGCGCGGCAGCCGCGCGCTGTACGAGTACATCCGCCGGGTCGACCAGTGGGACGACAACGCGGCGGGCGTGCTCGACCTCTGAGTCACGGCGTCCGGGTGGCGCCGACGACTTCGCCGTCGAGGCGGGCGAGCCAGCTGCCGCAGAGGCAACGCACGTAGTCGAGCCGGTGGGTGGCGGGCCGGGCCGCGGTCGCCGGCAGTTCGGCGAGCGGCCAGCCGCAGCGGGGGCAACGGTTTCCGTCCATACCCCGATCGTGCTGTAATGGCTTTGTGCACTTCAACCCTTACGGCGGCCCGGCCGCGCTCGTGGCCGCCGACCTGGTGAACGCGGGGTCCGCGAGCGAGCTGCTGCACGGGATGGTCCGCAACGGCATGTCCATCGCAGCGCTGACCGACGACGAAGCCACCCGGATCGCGGCCTGGGCCCACCGGCTGCGGCCGGTGTTCGCCGCCGATCCTTCGCTGCGTCCGGAGTTGGTCAACGACCTGCTCGCGGAAGCGGCGTGCCGGCCGTACATCGCCACCCACGACGGCAAGCCCGCCCACCTGCACTACTCGGCCGAGGACGCGGGCCCGGTCGGCCGCGTCCGGGCGTTCACCGCGGGCGGGCTCGCCCACCTGGTGTGCGAAGCGCCGGACCGCCTCGGGATCTGTAGCCGCGAGGGTTGCGGGACGGCGTACGTCGACACGTCCCGCAACGGCCGCCGCCGCTTCTGCTCGACCCGCTGCGCGACCCGCGTCCACGTCGCCGACCACCGGGCCCGGCAGCTCACGGCCTAGCCGAAGACCTCGGCCAGCCAGGCGTCCCAGCCTTCGGCATCGGCGTCGACCTCGGCGAAGTGGTGCCGGCCGACGCCGATCGGCCAGCCGAAGGCGTTGCGGCCGTAGAAGCGGTAGAGCGCGTCGGCGGTCCGGACGCCGAGGAACTCCGGCGTGACGTAGTCCACGACGCCGTCGTGGCCCCGGACGGCCAGCCGATCCCCGGCCTGGACGTCGTCCGGGACACCGAGCGCTTTCTTCAGCTTGGCGAAGCCGCCGGGCTCGGCGGAGGACTCGGGCGCCTCGGTCATCGCGTAAGTGGCGCTGCGGCCGGGGAAGTGCGCGAGGTACTCCCCGAGCGAGTGGTAGTAGAACGCGGTGTGCTTGCGGCAGGCGTCGTAGTTGGTGTCCCAGTCCTCGAGGAAGACGCCGCGGTGCACGAACTTCAGGTGCGTGGCGTCGCCGCGGGGTTCGAAGGTGTAGTCGAGCTCGTTGAACCAGCCGTCCTTCTCGCACCGGGTCGCGAAGTGCTCATCGGGCTGCCAGACGGTGACCTCACCGCCGTAGAAGGTCAGCCCGGTTTCGCGGCCGCCGGCCCGCGGCTCGTAGGAGATCGGCCACGACCAGCTCCCGGCCTCGACGGTGACGGCGCGCCAGCACTGGTCCGGCGTTCCGGCCAGCGTGCCCTCGAACCCGACCTCGAACTCTTTCGTCATGGCTGCCTCCTCGATGACCTCTTGCCAAGGCGTCAACCGGGGAAGGCCGGATTCGACAACTACGGCGAAGCTTTTCGCGCCCGCCAGGCGAGGACCGTCGGGCTGGGCTCGCCTGGCGGGCAGCGGCAGGTGGGCGGCACCGACTTTGTCGCGCAGGCCTCGGTCGGTCCAGGACGCCGTGGTCCAGCCGGGGTCCCGGTAGCCGGGCCGGATGACGACGGCCCGCTCGTCCGACCGGTCGGCGAACCCGCCGCAGAAGCACGGGTGCACGCCGACGTGCACGAACACCCCGCCCGGCGCCAGGACGCGAGCCGCTTCGCGCAGCACCGCCGGGTACGCGGGCATGTCGGTGTGCACCATGACCGCCACGACGGCGGGCAGCGATCCGGTGGCGACCGGGAGCGCCTCGGCGTCGCCCCGCGCGACCGGCAGCCGTCCTGTCGCGTGGCGCAGCATCCCGGCGGAGACGTCGATGCCGAGCGGTCTCCGGCCGAGCTCCCGGATCGTCCCCGCGTGAATGCCGGTGCCGCAGCCCAGCTCGAGGCAGGAGCCGGCGCCCGGACCGAGGAGTTCGTGCAGGGTCGCCTCGATGCCCAAGGGGTCGTCGCGCTGCCCGGTGAGGAACGTCGTCTCGTACCAGTCCGCGATCGTGTCGTAGGCCGTCATGCTTCCTGTGTACCGGCCACCGCCAGCACGGCATCCGCGAACTGCGCGGGCGCTTCCTGCGGCGCGTTGTGCCCGACACCCGGCAGGACGCGATGCTCGTACGGGCCGGTGAAGTACTCCCGGTCCTCGGCCGCGCCCGGGCCGCCGATGCCGTCGGCGTCGCCCTCCAGCACCACCGACGGCACGGCGATCGACGGCCCCGTGGCGATCAGCTCCTCCAGCTCGTCGTAGCGCGGGTCTCCCGCGGCCAGGCCGAAGCGGTGGCGGTACGAGTGGATCACGACGTCCACGAAGTCCGGGTTGTGCAGGCTCGGCGCGCTCGCGGGGAACGTCGAGGCCGCGCCCGCCCAGGTCGGGGACCATGTGCGCCACAGCAGCTCGCACAGCTCGTCGCGGTTGCGTTCAAGGCCGCGGCGGCCGCGCTCGGAGTGGAAGTAGTACTGGTACCAGTAGGTCCGCTCCCACTCCGGCCGCGTCGGCTCGGCCGCCGAAGCCAGGTGCTGGACGTTGTACCCGTCGACCGACACCAGCCCGCGGATCCGCGAAGGCCACAGCGCCGCCGCGATGCACGCCGCGCGGCCGCCCCAGTCGTAGCCCGCGACCACCGCCCGGTCGATCGCGAGCGCGTCCAGGAAGTCGAGCAGGTCCTGGGCCAGCGCCGCCTGCTGGCCGGAGCGGGGCGTGTCCGCGGACCGGAAGCGCGTGCCGCCGAACCCGCGCAGGTACGGCACCAGCACGCGGGCCCCGGTGAGCCGGGCGGCGACCTCGTCGTAGCACCGGACGTCGTACGGGAACCCGTGCAGCAGCACCACCGGAACGCCGTCCGGTGTGCCCGTCTCTTCGTACGCGATGTCGAGCAGCGGTGTCGTCGTGAAGGCCATGGGCAGTGATCCTTCCAGCCGGCGGCTGCTTAGACTGCAGACATGAGCAAGCGCTTAGTGGTCATGGGGGACTCGTTCACCGAAGGCGTCGGGGACGACGATCCGGCCGCCCCGAACGGCGTGCGTGGCTGGGCCGACCGCGTCGCCGAGCAGCTCGCCGCGCGCGAGCCGGAGTTCCGCTACGCCAACCTCGCCATCCGCGGCAAGCTGCTGCCGCAGGTGCTGGGTGAGCAGCTCGAGCCGGGGCTCGCCCTGGACCCCGACCTCGTCTCCCTCTACGCCGGCGGCAACGACCTCATGCGCCCCAAGGTCGACATCGACGCGATGCTCGTCGACTACGAAGCCGCCGTCGCCCGGGTCCGGGCCACCGGCGCCCGCCTGATCCTGTTCACCGGGGTCGACGGCGTCGAGGACCCGCTGTTCCGCGCCATCCGGGGCCGGGTGGCGATCTACAACGAGCTCGTGCGCGGCATCGCCGCCCGCCACGGCGCGCTGCTGGTGGACCTGTGGTCGATGCGGCAGCTGTGCGACCGCCGGTTCTGGGCGCCGGACCGCCTGCACCTCAACGCGCTCGGGCACACGGAGGTCGCCATCGAGGTGCTGCGCGTCCTCGGTGTCGAACACCCGCTGATCAGCCCGGAACTCTCGCCGCGCGAGGTCCTGAGCCCGGCCGCGCGCCGCAGCCAGAACCTGCAGTGGGCGCGGGAGCACGCGCTGCCGTGGGTGCGGCGGCGGGTGAAGGGCGAGTCGTCCGGGGACGCCATGGCCCCGAAGCGGCCCACACTCGAGCCGGTCGGCTCAGCGCCGCTCCCCCGCTGACGGCCGGAGCCCGTCGAAGAGGATCGTCACGGCCCGGTCGCGCAGCCGCACGTCCGGGCCCGCGTACTCGGCGGCCTTCGCCACGCCGATGATGATCGTGATCAGCTCACCCGGGACGAGGTCTTCACGGACCGCGCCCGCCGCCTGGGCGCGGGACAGCAGTACCCCGAGCGCGCCGAGCAGCCGGGCGCCGATGTCGGACTTGGCGTGCGGCACGCTCACCCCGGCGGCGGTGAGCGCCTCGAAGTAGGCGTTCTTCGCGCCGGACATCTCGATCCAGCCGGCGAGGAAGGTGAAGAACGCGGCGCCCGGGTCAGCGGAGTCGGCCGCCACGACGGCTTCGGCCTCGTCGGCGAACCGGTGCAGCCGGGCGATCAGCACGGCCTCGAGCAGGGCTTCCTTCGTCGGGAAGTGCCGGAACACGGTGCCGATGCCGACACCGGCGGCGCGGGCGACCTCTTCGGTCGGCGCCCCGGTGCCCCGGGCGGCGAACACGCTCTCGGCCGCTTCCAGCACGCGCGCCCGGTTGCGCCGGGCGTCGGCGCGCAGGGGTTTCGTCTCGGCGGGATCAGCGGTCACTTCCTGATCGTAACGGCGCCGGGTCGTCCAAGGCGTCCAGCAGCCGGGCCAGTGCGCGTGGCACGTGGGAGCGCCAGCCGCCGCCCATGATCCGCCGGGAGACGCGCTCGAACTCGTCGTCCGGGTCGAAGCCGGTGTGGCTGAGGAAGAGCCGGGTGCCGGTGCCTTCCGGTTCCAGCCGCCAGGTGACCGTCCACCGCGGACCCCAGCGGATGCTGAGCTTGCGTTCGGCCTCGACCTCCAGGACCTCGCACGCCACCGGTCCGCCGGCGAACCCGGCCGCGGGCGCCGGCTCGGCCAGCAGCTGGAACCGGTGTCCCACCACGGGTTTGATGTCGTTGGGCATGTTTATCCAGCGCTCGAGCAGATCCGGCTCGGTCAGCGCGCGCCAGACCTTGCGGGCCGGGTGGGCGAGGAACTGGTCGACGTGGATCGCGGTCAGGTCGTCGTCGGTCACAGGTCGTCCTCTTCGTCGAGCAGGTCACGCAGGTTGGCGAGCTTGCTCCGCCAGAACCGCTCGTAGGGCGTGAGCCAGTCGGCGACCTCTTCGAGCGGGGCCGCGTCGAGACGGTAGACGCGGTTGCGGCCCTGGCGCTGTTCGCTGACCAGGCCGGCCTCCCGAAGCACCCGAAGGTGTTCCGAGAGGCTGGGCCGGGCCATCTCGAACCGTTCGGCGATCGACCCGGCGGCCATCGGGCCGTCCAGCAGCAGCCGCAGGACCTCCCGCCGGGCCGGGCTGGCCAAGGCGGCGAAGACGTCGTCGTTGACCGGCATCAGTTCGGCACGTTGCCGAAGTCCGACGGCTCCAGCAGCCCGAGCGTGTGGCCGTCGAGGTCTTTGAAGGACGTCGCGCGCCCCCACGGCCGCTCGTCCGGATCGGCGATCTCGACGCCGGCCGCCCGCAGCGCGGCGACGTCGGCGTCGAGATCGGTCGTCTGCAGCTGGAAGTGCCGCGGACCCGGTTCGATCCCGGTGACCTGCTGGTCGGTCAGCACCACGCCCGTCTGCGCACCCTTCGGGGCGACCATCACGAACCGGCCGCCCTCGGGCGTGCGGCGGTCGACGAGCGCTGCGAAGCCGAGCTTGCCGACGTAGAAGTCCCGCGCGCGGGCGTGGTCGGCGACGGGCAGGGTCAGGAACTGCACGTGGGTGATCGTCATGCGAGCGACAATACGTAGGATATCTCCTACATGTCAACGGGGCTGCCGAACCACCGTTCGAGTGCCGCTCGCAGTGCCTTCCGCTCGGTGTCGTCCGGCTCGGCCGAGCCGCACGCCCAGGCGACGTACCCGTCCGGGCGGATGAGCAACGCGGTCGCGTCGACGTCCGCCACGCCCGCGACCAGGTCGACACGATCGGTCCAGCCGCGCAGCTCGTCCCCCAGCGAGCCGGTGAAGTCCAGCAGCAGCGGCCGCGCGGTCCGGGTCAGCTCGGCGAGCCGGGTTCCGTCGGCCAGCGTCAGATCCGGGGCCCACCGGCCGTCGAGCGGGTGGCCGGTGCCCGGTTCGTAGCGGACGTCCGCGCCGGACATCAGGTCGGCGATGAGCTGCGCGGTGGCCGGCAGCCGCAGCAGTTCGCCGAAGAGCTCCCGCAGCGCGGTGACGTCGCGGCCCGGCGTGATCAGCGCGGACTGGGCCTGGGTGTGCATGACGACGCGCTCGGCGACCGGGCGGCGTTCGCGCTCGTAGGTGTCGAGCAGTCCGGCCGGTGCCCAGCCGTGCAGCTCGGCGGCGAGCTTCCAGCCGAGGGCGACCGCGTCCTGCAGGCCGAGGTTCAGGCCCGGCCCGCCGATCGCGGAGTGGACGTGCGCCGCGTCCCCGACCAGCAGCACCCGGCCGTCGCGGAACCGGTCGGCCAGCCGGGTGTTGCGACCGCGCAGCCGTCGCAACAGGTGCGGCCCATCGCCTTCGGGCGGCCCGAGGGGCAACTCGAAGCCGAGTACGCGCTTGATGCTGGCGCGCTGGTCGTCGAGGGTCGTCGGAGGCTCGTCTCCGCGCTCCTCGTCGTCGGTCCACTCGATCGTGGTGACGAGGGTTCCGCCGGGGAACGGCGCGTAGACGAACAGGCCGATTTCGGTGCGGTAGTGGAAGAACGGCGGGATGACGCCGTGCCCGGGCACGCTCAGCCCGCCGGACGCGGTGTCGACGAACTCCGCGGGAACGGTGGCGTTCGCGGTGAAGGAAACAGTGCGGTCCTCGGTCACACCGGGGAAGCCGATGCCGGAGAGCTTGCGCGTGATGCTGTGCCCGCCGTCGGCGCCGACGAGATAACGGGTGGTGAGCCGGCCCGGTCCTCCCGGCCCGGTGAAGTCGAGGGTGACGGCGTCGGCGTCCTGGGTCAGGCCGGTGAGCTCGTGACCGCGCCGGATCTCGACGCCGAGCTCGGTCGCGCGTTCGGCGAGCATCGCCGCGAGGCGCCGCTGCGGCACACCGAGGATGTAGAGCGAATTGCGCTCGGGGAGGCTGAGGTCGAGACGCATCGCCCCGAAGACGAACCCGGGGGCGGGCGGGCCGATCGGGCCGGCGAGGCGGTCGTGCAGCCCGCGGCGGTCGAGCAGGCGCACGACCTGGCCGACCAGGCCGTTGGCGCGGTTCTCTTCGGTCGGCTCGGGCAGCCGCTCCAGCACGAGCGGGCGGATGCCGGCGAGGGCGAGTTCGCAGGCGAGCATGAGGCCGTTGGGCCCGGCACCGGCGATGACGACGTCTTCCATGGCGGAACTCCTTGCGATCAAAGGGCATGACGAACAAGCCCGGCGACCCTGCCGGGCGTGGTGCGGAGGGCTCAGCGCGGTTCGGGCAGGCCGGCGGCGAGCCGGCCGAACACGTCTCGGAGCAGGTCTTCCATCGGCTGCGGCTCGGTTCCGAGCCACTGCTGCGTGACGACGTTGAGCGCGGCGGCGACGACACTCGCGACGAGCTTCGGGTAGACGTCCGTCTCGGCGTCGGTGCCGGTGCGGTCGGCGACGACCCGGGCGATCTCGGCTTCGCCCGCGGCGCCGGCCTTGTGGAACTCGCTCTGCAGGGCGGGTTCGGCGACCATCAGCCGGATTCCGGCCAGCCACGACTGGTCGGGGATCCGGTCTTCGGGCACCGGCTCGCCGAGCGCGAACCCGGCCAGCGCGGCGGCGGTGACGGCTTCCCAGATCGGCTCGCCGGCCGGGCGTTCGCGCAGGGCCGCGGCGATCGCGCGGATCCGTTCGTGGTGGCGGGCCACGATGGCCTCACCCTTGGTGCCGAAGTAGTTGCTGAAGGTCCGGGTGGACACCCCGGCTTCGGCGGCGATGTCTTCGATCCGGACGTTGGCGTAACCGCGTTCGACCGTGAGCCGGATGGCCGCCCAGCTCAGCGCGATGCGTGTCTCCTGCTTCTTGCGCTCGCGCAGCCCGTTGGCGTCCATGGGTCCACCATAGCGGAACTTGCAGATTCTGCAAAGTTGCAGATTCTGCACTTTGTTCATCACCGACTGGACGAGATAGCGGTCATCGATCGCCGAAACCGTCGACGGGCGTCACACTGTTGTGTGACATCAGTCACCGGAGGTGTTGCGAGATGGTCTTGGGCGACAACGGAATCACTCACAAGGTGGAACCGGACAGCAAGTCCGGGAAGGTACAAGTACGGCGTGCGGCGCTGGCGAGCGCGATCGGCACGACCATCGAGTGGTACGACTTCTTCCTCTACAACACCGCGGCGGCCTTGGTCTTCCCGCACCTGTTCTTCCCCGCGTCGAGCGCCTACGCGGGCGCGATGCAGTCCTTCGCGACCTACGCGGTCGGGTTCGCCGCCCGCCCGGTCGGGGCCGCGATCTTCGGGCACTGGGGCGACCGGATCGGCCGCAAGACGACCCTGATCGTCACGCTGCTGCTGATGGGCATCTCCTCCGGCATCGTCGGGATGCTGCCCGGGACGTCGGCGATCGGGTTCGCGGCGCCGTTGCTCCTGGTGCTGCTGCGGCTGGTCCAGGGCATCGCGATCGGCGGTGAGTGGAGCGGTTCGGTGCTGCTCGCGATGGAGTGGGGCGACCAGAAGAAACGCGGCCTGCTCGGCAGCTTCGCGCAGATCGGCGTCCCGGTCGGCCTGGTGCTCGGCACCGGCGGCATGACGCTGCTGTCGGCGACCCTCTCCCCCGAGGACTTCGACTCCTGGGGCTGGCGGCTGCCGTTCCTGGCGAGCCTCATCCTGGTCGCGGTCGGCCTGGTGATCCGCCTGAAGATCCTCGAGACGCCGATGTTCGCCAAGCTCGTCCAGAGCGGGCAGACGGCGAAGACACCGGTGCTCGACGCGATCCGCCACCACTGGCGCGAGATCCTGCTCTCGTCCGGTGTGCGGTTCAGCGAGCAGATGCCGTTCTACCTGTTCACCAGCTACGTGCTGATCTACGTCGTGTCGCGGCACGAGTTCAGCAAGACGTTCGTGCTCAACGCGGTCCTCGTCGGCGCCGCGTGCGAGCTGGCGATGATCCCGTTCTTCTCGACGCTGTCGGACCGGATCGGCCGCAAACGGGTGTACCTGGCCGGGGCGGTGTTCACCGGCGTGATCGCGTTCCCGTACTTCACGATCCTGGCGCACGGCAACCACGCGCTGGTGTTCGTCGCGGTCGTGGTGTCGTTCATCCCGCACGCGCTGCAGTACGGGCCGCAGGCGGCGCTGATCGGCGAGAGCTTCCCGACGCACCTGCGCTACGGCGGCGCTGGACTGGGCTACCAGCTGGCGTCGGTGTTCGCGGGCGGGCCGGCGCCGCTGCTGGCGACGTGGCTGCTGCACCAGACCGGGACGCCGTACTCGATCTCGGGGTACATCATCCTGTCGGCGGTGGTCACGGTGGTGTGCGTGATCTTCCTGAAGGACCGCTCGAAGGCCGACATCGACGACGTGACCGTGTACCAGCGTTCCTGACAACGTAAAAGGGGCCTCCCACGGAAGTCCGGTGGGAGGCCCCTTTTACGTGCGTGTCAGCGGCGCGGGCCCTGGGGTCCGCCGAACGGGGGCTGCTGCGGGAACGGCCCGCTGCCCGGGTTCTGCGGGCCGCCGAACTGGCCCGGCGGCGGGGACTGCGGCGGCTGGCCCTGGTACCCGGCGCCCTGGTGCGGGCCGGCCGGGGACTGCGGCTGCGGCAGCGGCTGGCCGCTCTGCGGCGTCGGCGGCTGCTGGGGCGCGGGGGTGACCTCGGTGCCCCGCTCCTCGTCGGCCGGTTCCACCTCGGGCTGCTGCAGTTGCTGCTGCTGGATCGGGCGCGGGATCGCCGGCCGCGCGGGCGGCGCCGACGGCGTACCGAGGGCCGGGACCTCCTGGCGTGCCACGGCTTCGGCGGCCGCCACGGCCTCGGCGACCTTCGGGTCGCTCTTCGTCTCGAACCAGCTCGAAACCTCTTCGTCCTCGAGGTCGGGCTTGGCCGGGACGTCGTCGTCCTTCGGCGGCTCGTAGCGGAACACACCGTCGTCGCCGGGGGCGCCGAGTGCGCGGGCGAAGCCTTCGAGGGCCTTGCCGTAGTCGCTCGGGATCATCCAGACCTTGTTCGCGTCGCCCTGCGCCATCTGCGGCAGCGTCTGCAGGTACTGGTAGGCCAGCACCTCCGGCGTCGGGCGGCCGGCCTTGATCGCGGCGAACACCTTCTCGATCGCCTTCGCCTGGCCCTGCGCCTGCAGGTACCGCGCGGCGCGTTCACCCTGGGCCCGCAGGATGCGGGATTGCCGCTCGGCCTCGGCGGCGAGGATGGTGGCCTGGCGGGCACCTTCGGCGGAGAGGATCTGGCTCTGCTTCTGGCCTTCCGCGGTCTTGATCGCCGACTCCCGCTGGCCTTCCGCGGTGAGGATCATGGCGCGCTTCTCACGGTCGGCGCGCATCTGCTTCTCCATCGAGTCCTGGATGGAGGGCGGCGGGTCGATCGCCTTGAGCTCGACGCGGCCGACGCGGATGCCCCAGCGGCCGGTCGCCTCGTCGAGGACGCCGCGCAGCTGCGTGTTGATCGAGTCGCGCGAGGTCAGCGTCTGCTCGAGGCTCATGCCACCGACCACGTTGCGGAGCGTGGTGGTGGTCAGCTGCTCGACACCGACGATGTAGTTCGAGATCTCGTACACCGCGGCGCGCGAGTCGGTGACCTGGAAGTACACGACGGTGTCGATCGACACCGTCAGGTTGTCCTCGGTGATGACCGGCTGCGGCGGGAACGAGACGACCTGCTCGCGCAGGTCGATCCGGGCGCGCACCTTGTCCAGGAACGGCACCAGGAAGGTCAGGCCCGGTGACGCCACCGTGCGGAACCGGCCCAGCCGCTCGATCACGGCCGACTGCGCCTGCGGCACGACCATGATCGCCTTGGCTACCGTGATGATCACGAAGAGAGCCAGTAAGACGACCACGATGATCACAGTGGTGGTCAAGAGATCTTCCCCTTACCTAGTACCATTCTTGCGCGGTTGACGGAGTTCCGGGCGCCTCGGGCGGGCTCACCGCGAGCTTCAGCTCCTTCGCGGCCACCCCCCAGCGTCCGGTGGTGTCGTGCAGGACCGTCCACACTGTACGGTGCAGGTCCCCCGGTGCGGTGACGGCGCGCTCGGCCGTGGTCAGGCTCGCTTCCTGCCGCAGCGCCGTGGTGGTCAGCTGTTCGATCGCGATCGCCGGGTTGCCGATTTCGTACGTCGCCAGCTTCGGGTCGGTGACGGCAAAAGTGACCTCGAATCCGATGTGGACTTCCCGTCCGTCGCCGGCCTCGATGACCCGGGGCGGTGCGGACAGGATCTGGTCGCCGAGGTCGACGCGCGCCCGGACGGTGTCGGCGAACGGCAGCACGAAGTGCCGGCCGGGGCCGAGCACGGCGCGGAACCGCCCGCCGCGTTCGATCACCGCGGCCCGGCCCTCGGGGACGACGACGAGTCCCAGGCTCACGGCTCGGCCGACACGACAGCGGTGGCACCCGAGATTTCGACGACCGTGACGGACGTGCCGGGCTTGATCGGTTCGTGGTGTTCCGAGAGGCTGCGCGCGGACCAGACGTCGCCGGCCAGCTTCACCTGCCCGGCCTCGAAGTCCACTGTGGACACGACGACGGCGCGGGCGCCGATGAGGGCCTCGATGCCGGTGCGGTGCCCGGTGCCGGCGAGGAAGCGCCGCTTCAACGCCGGGCGGAGCAGCACGAGCATCCCGACCGAGGCGACGGCGAACACGGCGACGTCGATGAAGATGTTCCCGGTGAGCACGTCGGCTCCGGCGCCGAACAGCGCGCCGACGCCCAGCATGATCAGCACGAAGTCGCCGGAGAGGACTTCCGCGATCATCAGGGCGATGCCGACGATCAACCAGACCACTGCCCATGCCATGGCTTCATGCTCTCAGATCGCGCCGGTTCGCACCGGCACAGTGACTCGACGTGACCTACGCGTGACCTTGGACAAATCGGACATTCAGGCCTCTTCCGTCGGCTCGGTGACGAAGTCGATGAGCCGTTCCACGGCCCCGATGAGCGGGATCTCGAGGTCGCGGAAACTGCTCACCCCGCTCAGGACACGTTGCCAGCCTTCGTAAGGTTGCCCCCAGCCGAGCGCGTCGCAGATCCCCTGCTTCCACTCGGTGCCGCGGGGGATCTTCGGCCACGCCTTGATGCCGACTGCCTCGGGCCGCACGGCCTCCCAGACGTCGATGTAGGGATGCCCGGTGACCAGCACGTTCTCGTCGTGGACGGCCTCGACGAGGCGGGACTCCTTGCTGCCGGGCACGAGGTGGTCGACGAGCACACCCAGTCGCCGCGCGGCGCCGGTGCCGAACTCGGCGATCCGGTCACTCAGCACGTCGACGCCGTCCAGCGGCTCCACGACGACGCCTTCGACGCGCAGGTCGTGGCCCCAGACGCGTTCGACGAGCTCGGCGTCGTGCTTGCCCTCGACCCAGATGCGCGAGTCGCGGGCGACGCGGGCCTGCAGGCCCTGCACCTTCACCGACCCGGACGCCGAAACCTGCTTGACCGGCGCTTTCACCGTCTTGACCGGCACCAGCGTCACCGGTTTGCCCTCCAGCAGGAACCCGGCCGGTTCGAGCGGGAACACGCGGTGGCGGCCCTTGCCGTCTTCGAGCACGACGTTGCCGTACTCGATCTTCACCACCGCGCCGCAGTAGCCGCTGGCCGGGTCTTCGACGACGAGACCGGGCTCGGCCGGGACTTCGGGCACCTTCTTGCGGCGCCGGCCGGCCAGCACGTCGTCATAGGAATGGGAGCGCACGACCAGGCAACCTAGTGGCCGGAGGTACCCGGGTGGGTCATGCCACGCCGGTCAGCGCGCCAACTCCAGGACCGCGTCGGTGAACGGCGACCGCTCGCCGCGGCGCAAAGGCGACAACGCGACCAGCGGGGCCATCGCGACGCACCAGGCCCGGACGCGCTCGGCGTCGAAGCCGGCCACGTGCGGGGCGAGCGCGGCGAGGCCGTCGTCGATCGTGCCGCCCTTCGCCACGGGGACGAACATCCAGTCCAGGGCGTCGAGCGCCGGGTCGCCGAGGCCGGGTCGTGGGTCGATGGCGACCGCGCCGCGGCCGGGTCCGGCGTCCAGGACGTTCGCGGGGTGGAGGTCGCCGTGGATCAAGGTGACCGGCCCGCTGGTGGCGAGTGCGAGCGCGCGCTCACGGCCCCTGTGCAGGGTTTCGGCGCTCAGGTGGGCGGCGGCGGCCGGGGAATCGCGGCGGCGACGCTCGGAGAGAGTGAAGATGAACTCGATGCCGTCGGCCAGCCGGCCGAACTCGCCGACCGGTTCGGCGGCGTGCAACTGGTCGAGCAGTTCGCCGATTTCGGGCCACGGGACGTCGCCGTCCAGCTGGGTGCCCGGAACGAGCCCTTCGAGGAGGATCGCGTTGGCGTCGAGGTCGGCGTCGAGCACCTGGACGACGCGGGAGCAGCCGGCCCAGGAGCGCAGCCCGGTGACTTCGAGCCGGGCCACCTCGGGGTCCGGCGTCAGCTTGAGGACCCGCAGGTCACCGCGGGGACCGGTGCACAGCAGCGTGCGGCCGGTGTTGCCCGGCCGGGCTTCGCGGACCTCGAGGCCCCACTGGGCGCTTAGGCGGGTGACCAGGTCGGGCAGGGCGTCGCACCACGGTTCGGCCAGCTCCGCGCCGAAGCGGTCGACCAAGCGGGCGCGGGCGGCGTCGTCGATCAGAACAGGGGCCACGGGATGGCACGCCAGTCGTCGCCGGGTTCGGGGAAGATGCCTTCGCCCAGCAGCAGGTCGGTGCGTTCGGCCAGGGCGCGGATCTCGAACTTGGTGATGTGCTCGGCCAGGGTCTTGCCGAGGCCGCCGTCGATCTCCGAGCGCAGCTTCCGCAGCTTCTCGACGGTGTCCGGCGGGACCGGTTCGCCGATCCAGCCCCAGAGGACGGTCCGCAGCTTGGGGTCGGTGTGCAGGCAGATGCCGTGGTCGACGCCGTAGACGCGGCCGTCGAGGCCGGGCAGCAGGTGCCCGCCCTTGCGGTCGGTGTTGTTGACGACGATGTCGAGCACGGCGAGATCGCGCAGCCCGGGGTGGTCGGCGTGGGCCAGCACCGCGGGCTCGCCGAGCCGGTCGTGGGCGTGCAGCACGACGCGCCAGTCGTCGGGGAGGTCGTCGGGCGCGCGGACCTCGACCAGGTCGTCCTCGGTCGTCTCGATCCACAGCTGGACCATGCCGGGGCCGAACGGCCCGTCGCGCAGGACGGTCGGCGGGATCGCGCCGATGCCGGCGGCCTCGCTGATGATCGCGGTGGCGACCTCGCGCCCGGCGAGGGTGCCGTCGGGGAAGTCCCACAGCGGCCGCTCCCCCGACACCGGCTTGTACACGACGCGGCCGGTGACGCCGTCGAGCTCGATGGCGCAGAACAGCGTGACGTTGGAGGCGTCGACGAGCCGTCCTTCGACGTCGATGCGGCCGTGGGTGACGAGCTCGCGGGACGCCGGGTCGGCCGGATCCGGCTGTTCCGCCGGCGTGTCGGCCATGGTCAGTCTTCGTCCGCGTCGGTCTCGCGCCGGTAGCCGTTCTGCCGCGGGCAGATGTGCCCGGTCGGGTCGAGCGGCTCCCCGCACAGCGGGCACGGCTTGCGGCCGGCGTTGACGACGCGGTCGGCTCGCTCGGCGAAGGCACGGGCGGCGGCCGGGGTGAGGAAGACGCGGACGGCGTCCGGGCCCTCCTCGGTGTCGTCGAGCACGACCGTCTCGTCGACCTCGCCCTCGGTGATGGCGAGGAGCTCGATGACGACGGCGCTGCTGTCGGCGTCCCAGCCGAGACCCATGGTGCCGACGCGGAACTCCTCCTCGACCGGCACGGTGAGGGGGTCGACGTCGAGCTGGTCGTCGGGGACGTCGTCGGGCACGTCGGCACCGAAGCGGCTGGCGACCTCCTCGAGCAGTGAGCCGAGGCGCTCCGCGAGGACGACGACCTGCTGTTTCTCGATGGTGACGCTGATGGTGCGCACGTCCTCGGAGGCCTGGAGGTAGAACGTGCGATCGCCGGGCTCGCCGACGGTGCCGGCGACGAACCGATCCGGCTGGCGGAAGACGTGGATTACGCGAGACATAGCACTGTCGACCCTAGGCCACCGCCGCATGATCGGCATCCGCCGCCCCACCTTCGCGGGCCGCTAGCCTCTGGGGGTGTCTCGGATCTCGCCGTACGGAACCTGGTCCTCGCCCATCACCGCCGCGGAGGTGGCCGCCGCCGGCGGTGGCCCGCAGTGGCTCGACGTCGTCGGGGACGAGGTGTGGTGGGCCGAGGCGCGACCCGGTGAGCAGGGACGGGTTGCCCTGGTGCGGGCGGTTCCGGGCGGCACCGAGGACGTGCTGCCGGCGCCGTGGAACGTCCGCAACCGGCTGCACGAATACGGCGGGCGGCCGTGGGCGTTCGTCGACGGTGTGGTGGTGTTCACGCACTGGGCCGATCAGCGGGTTTACGCGGTGAGCGAAACCGGTGTGGTGCCGCTGACACCGGAGCCCGCGCAGCCCCAGAGCGTCCGCTACGGCGACCTGCGGGCCGGCCGGACCGGCGAGGTGTTCGCGGTCCGCGAACGCAGCACCGGACCGCGGCCCGCCGACATCGAGCGGGAGCTGGTGGCGATCGCCCTCGACGGCGGCTCGGAGCGCGTGCTCGCCGCGAGCCACCACTTCCTGACCGTGCCGAAGCTGTCGCCGGACGGGCGGCACGCGGCGTGGTTCGGCTGGGACCACCCGGCGATGCCGTGGGACGGGACCGAGCTGTGCGTGGCTCCGGTCGCCGAGGACGGCACCTTCGGGCCGCACCGCGTGGTGGCCGGCGGCGCGGACGTCTCGGTGTGCCAGGTCGAGTGGGAGACGCCGGAGACGCTGCTGGCGCTGCTCGACCCCGGCGGCTGGTGGAACCTGCACCGGATCGGGCTCGACGGGTCGCTGACGAACGTCGCGCCGGTCGAGCGGGAGCTGGGCGGGCCGTTGTGGAAGACGGGCTCGCGGTGGTTCGTCCCGCTCGGCGGCGGGCGGCACGCGGTGCTCGCGTCCGGGCGGCTGGCAGTGCTGGACGAGGCGGACGGCTCGGTGACGCCGGTGGCCGAGGAGCTGACGGCGTGGTCTTCGACGGGGTTCGCGGTGCACGACGGCGGGATCGCCGGGGTCGCGGGCGGCCCGGTCCGCGAAGCCGCGGTCGTGCACGTCTCCCTCGAGGGCGCGGTGACCGATCTGACGCCGCAGCCGGAGCTGCCGGCGGCGTTCCTGCCGGTGCCGGAGGAGCGGGTGTTCACGACGACCGCCGGCGAGACCGTGCCGGTGGTGCTGTACCGGCCGGCGAACCCGGACTTCGCGGCGCCCGAGGGTGAGCTTCCCCCGCTGCTGGTGCACGTCCACGGCGGGCCGACCGGGCAGCACCTGCCGATGCTGGATCTGGAGCTGGCGTACTTCACCAGCCGGGGCATCGCGGTGGCGGCGGTGAACTACGGCGGGTCGACCGGTTTCGGGCGGGCCTACCGGGAGCGGCTGCGGGAGCAGTGGGGCGTGGTGGACGTCGCGGACTGCGTCGCGGTGGCCGAGGCGCTGGTGGCGGCCGGGCTGGCCGACGGCGACCGGCTGGCGGTGCGCGGCGGCAGCGCGGGCGGGTTCACCGCGGCGGCGTCGCTGACCACGACGAAGACGTACCGGGCGGGCACGGTGATGTACCCGGTGCTGGACCTGGCCGGGTGGACCGGCACCGAGGGTGACACGCACGATTTCGAGTCGCGGTACCTGGACGGGCTGGTCGGGCCGCTGCCGGCGGCGAGGCAGCGCTACGTCGAGCGGTCGCCGCTGGCGAACTCGGCGTCGCTGGCCGGGCCGGTGCTGTTCCAGCAGGGGCTGGAGGACCGGATCTGCCCGCCGGAGCAGGCGGACCGGTTCGTGGCCGGGCTGGCCGGGCGCGGGATCCCGTACGCCTACCAGCGGTTCCCCGGGGAGCAGCACGGGTTCCGGCAGGCCGCGACGATCGTGGCGGCGCTGGAGGCCGAGCTGTCGTTCTACGGCCAGGTGCTCGGGTTCGAGACGCCGGGCGTCGCGCGGCTGGAGCTGTCGCGATGAGGCCGCCGCGCCTGCGGGCGGGTGACACGGTGGCGCTGGTGGCGCCGGCCGGGCCGGTGCCGGCGGACCTGCTGGAGAAGGCGATCCCGGTGCTGCGCGGCTGGGGTGTCGAGCTGCGGATCGGGCCGTGCGTGCGCGCCGAGCCGGGGTCGCCGCCCTATCTGTCCGGTTCGGACGCCGCGCGGGCGGCGGAGTTCACCGAAGCGTGGCTGGACCCGGGCGTGCGGTGCGTGCTGGCGGCGCGGGGCGGCTACGGCGTCCAGCGGATGCTGGACCTGGTGGACTGGGCCGCGTTGCGCGAGGCGGGTCCGAAGGTGCTGGCCGGGTCGTCGGACATCACCGCGCTGCACCGCGCGGTGAACGTCCACTTGGGACTGTCCAGTTTGTTCTCCCCGATGCCGGCGAGCGTGCTGTTCGACGACTTCGCGGTGGAGCACCTGCGGCGGTCCCTGTTCGACCCCGAGCGGAACCTGGTGGTGCGCGGCGGTTCGACGCTGGTGCCGGGCCGGGCCACGGGGACGTTGACCGGCGGGAACCTGTCGTTGCTGGCGGCGGGGATCGGGACGCCGGAGCAGGGGTCGGCGCGGGATTCGGTGGTGCTGCTGGAGGACGTCACGGAGAGCGTGTACCGGCTGGACCGGATGCTGACGCAGCTGCTGCGCAGCGGCTGGTTCTCCGGGGTCCGCGGGATCGTCCTGGGTTCGTGGGCGGCATGCGGCTCTGCGGCGGACGTGCGGGCGCTGCTGCTGGAGCGGCTGGGTCCGCTGGGGGTGCCGATGGTCGAGGAGTTCGGGTTCGGGCACGTGGCGACGTCGCCGACGTTGCCGCTGGGGGTGCCGGTGGCGCTGGACGCGGACCTGGGGACGTTGACGTTCGACTCCCCCGCGCTGACATGACTCCGGAAGAAGCGCGGGAACGGTTCGCGGCGGCGCGGGTCGCGCGGCTGGCGACGGTATCGGCTTCCGGGGTCCCGCACCTGGTGCCGGTGACGTTCGCGGTGCACGGCGACGAGGTGGTGTTCGCGGTGGACCACAAACCGAAGTCGACGACGTCGTTGCGGCGCCTGGCGAACATCGCGGAGAACCCGGCGGTGTGTTTCCTGGCCGACGGCTACGACGAGGACTGGTCGCGGCTGTGGTGGGCCCGTGCGGACGGTACGGCCGCCGTGGTGTCCACGCGGGACGAGCCGGTTTCGTGGCTGGTGGCGAAGTACGAGCAGTATGCGGAGCGGCCGCCGGAGCACGCGGTGGTGGTGACGGAGATCCACAAGTGGAGTGGTTGGTCGGGCTCGGCCTGAATTCGCTACCCGACAGTGGGCCGGCGTGGCATCGTCCGGCCATGGCTTACGAGGAGCGGGAGCACGCCGGGCGCTTCTACGGGGTGCAGTTCATGTACGCCGTGCCGGAAGACGCCTGGTTCGTCGAGCTGACCGACGTCACATCCGGTCGCATGATCATGACGGGAGTCGTGCCCGACGAGGATCCGTCAGTGGAGCCGACCGTGCGCGTGCACGCACCGGAGGAGCACAGCGTCCCGCACGAGATCATGGTGTGGTTCATGGCGAAGGTCGCCGAGGAGATCGCGCGCAGCCGCCCCGCCTAGGAGGAGTTGTCCCTGCAAGCCATCGGAGCCGGAGCATGATGGCGGCGGTGGTGAGTTCGGCCTGGCAGGAACTGCGTAGGCAGGCCGAGCCCT
This sequence comes from Amycolatopsis ponsaeliensis, assembly GCF_030182635.1. Classification (NCBI taxonomy): domain Bacteria; kingdom Bacillati; phylum Actinomycetota; class Actinomycetes; order Pseudonocardiales; family Pseudonocardiaceae; genus Amycolatopsis; species Amycolatopsis ponsaeliensis. Next base: position 19,556 of record NZ_JAPZLD010000018.1, on the reverse strand, counting down.
AGTCGCGGAGGAACTTCTCCGGCCGGCGCCACGCGTCGATCAAGCCGAGCGGGTCCGGCCGCAGCAGCGACGCCGCCGAGTACAAGCTCGCCACCACGACCAGCGCGATGAACCACCAGTCGTACAGGGCCTGCTCGCCCGTCGGGTAGTAGACCAACGTCACGAAGACCGACACCGCCACGACGAGCGCCAAGTGACGCGGCTGCCACTTGAACGCCGACAGGAGCACGAAACCCCAGGTCAGATACCACGGCAGGGTCGGCGGCATGAGGATCGCGACCGCGAGCAGCGAGATCCCGGCGCGGTAGACCGCCTCGGTGCCGCCGCCGCGGGCGAGCCACCACTGGCGGATGCCGAAGCCGATCAGGACGAGCATGCCGGCCGCGCGGGCGACCGTGACGAACGGCGATACCTGGACGTCCACGACGATGTGGACCAGGTTGTAGAAGACCTCGCCGATGCCGGTGGGGATGTTCAGCCAGTTCGCGATGAGCTGCGGGGCCTTGAGTCCGGACCACCAGCCGAGGTTGAGTGAGCCGAGCGAGATCCACGTGCCGGCGACGAACACCGGCAGGAACAGCCCCACCGACGCCGCTCCGGCGCGCAGGAAGTTGCGGACCTTCGACTCGCCTGCCATGTGGTTGGCCCACATCCAGACGATGAACGGCAGCGCGATCGCGGCCGTCGGCTTGATCAGCATGCCGATCGTGACCAGGACGACCGCGACGACGTGCTTGCGTTCCAGGGCGGCCAGGACGCCGATGGTGAGGAACGCGAGCATCATCAGGTCGTTGTGCGGGCCGCCGAAGAGGTGGATGACCATCATCGGGCTGGCCACCGCGAGCCACAGCGCGACCGGGAGCTTGCCGCCGAGGTGCTTGACCAGCCGCGGGAGCGCCCACAGCGTGCCGACCAGGCCGACGAGCAGGACCAGGCGCATCAGGATGACGCCGAGGATCATGTTGTCGCCGCTGACCGAGACGACGCCCTTGGAGATCAGCAGGAACAGCGGCCCGTACGGGGCCGGGGTCGTCTGCCAGAGCGGGTGGACGTTCTGCACGACGTTCGGCAGCACGTCGAGCTCGGCGGGGCCGTTGGCGTACGGGTCGAGCCCGTAGAGCAGCTGGGCGCCCTGGCCGAGGTAGGAGAAGACGTCGCGGGTGAACAGCGGCGGCGAGATGAGCAGCGGCGCCATCCAGCAGCCGGCGGCGACCAGGACGGGCCGGCTGCCGACGCGGCCGAGCAGCACGTAGCGGCCGAGCCGGACCCAGGCCCACACGACGAGGCCGAAGCCGGTGTAGAGGACGGCGTTGGCGAGCATGCGCCCGTGGCCGTAGCGGATCCACGAGAGCGGGCCGTGGCCGAGCACGGGGTCCTTGATCAGGATGCCGCCGGCGCCGAAGGCGGCGATCATGAGCAGGGTGCTCCCGACCGTGCCCATCGCGATCGTGCGGTAGGGGAATCGCGAGGGCGTGAGGAGCCGCTCGGCCAGCGTGGCCGAGGGCGTCTGCGCGGGGTCGGTGGTGGTCGCCATTTCCGTTCGGAGGTTACACACCGCGCTCGGGCGGCGTTCCTGCAGTGTCGGTTTTTCGGTGTCCCTGCGTGCTTCAGGTGCCGACGGTGCGGCGCTGGGCGGTGCCACCGGGCAGCGCGGCCAGCAGGGACTTCGTGTACTCGTGCTGCGGGTCGAGCAGGACCTGTTCCACCGTCCCGGTTTCGACGAGCTCGCCGCGGTACATCACGGCGACGCGGTCGGCGATGTTCCAGGCCAGGCCCAGGTCGTGGGTGATCACCAGCGCCGCCAGGCCGAGTTCGCGGCGCAGCCGCAGCAGCAGCCCGAGGATCTCGCCGCGGACCGACGCGTCGAGCGAGGCGACCGGTTCGTCGGCCACCACCACCGACGGCTCCAGGGCCAGCGCTCCGGCGATGACGACGCGCTGGCGCTGGCCGCCGGAAAGCTGGTGCGGGAGCCGGTCGGCGTACTTCTCGGCGGGCCGCAGCTCCGCAGCCTCCAACGCCCGGTGGACGACCGCGCGCTCGTCGGCCAGCTTGTGGATGCGGGGGCCCTCGGCGACGGCCTCGTAAACGGTGTGGGCCGGGTTCAGCGCGCTGGTCGGGTCCTGCAGCACGAGCTGGACCTGCCTGCGGTAGGCCTTCAGCCCGGCGCCGCCGTGCGGGACCGGGTTCCCGGCGTAGCGGACCACGCCGGAGTCGGGTTTCTGCAGGCCGAGGAGCGTCCGGGCGAGGGTGGTCTTGCCGGAGCCGGACTGGCCGACCAGGGCGACGATCTCGTCGCGGGCGACGGCCAGGTCGACCCCGGCGACGGCGTTGATCCGCTTGCCGGTGCGGTCGCGGAAGGACACCCGCAGGTTCTCCGCGGCCAGCAGCGGCTCCCCGCCCGCGACCCGGTCCTCGGGTTCGGGCGGCAGCGGGGTGCTGGTGGCCGGGGCGAAGCGCGACACCGGGTCGCCGACCGTCGGGAACGCCGCCGCGAGCGCCCGGGTGTGCTCGTGCTTCGGCGCGGCCATCACCTCGGCGCTGAGGCCTTCTTCGACGATCTGCCCGTCGTACATCACGGCGATGCGCTTGCAGGTGGCGGCGAGCACGGACAGGTCGTGGCTGATCATGATCAGGCCGATGTCCTGCTCGGCGACCAGCCGCGAGAGCAGGTCGAGGACCTGGGCCTGGACGATGACGTCGAGGGCGGTGGTGGGCTCGTCGGCGATGATCAGCCGGGGTGAACAGGCCAGCGCCATGGCGATCATGACGCGCTGCTTCTGCCCGCCGGAGAGCTCGTGCGGGTAGGCGCCGGCGCGGCCCGGGGGCAGGTCGACCTGGGTGAGCAGTTCGGCGACGCGGGCGTCGACGGCGGCGTCGGTGAGGGCCTTGCCGCCCTCGGGCGGGTGCAGCCGCAGCGGCTCGGCGATCTGGTCGCCGATCTTGCGGACCGGGTTGAGGGCGTGCATCGCGCCCTGGAACACCACGGACGCCTCGGCCCAGCGGACCGCGCGCAGGCGGCCCCAGTTCATGGTGGTGACGTCTTCGCCCTCGAGGAGGATCTCGCCGGAGATCTTCGCCGTGCGCGGCAGCAGGCGCAGGACGCTCATCGCGACGGTGGACTTGCCCGACCCCGACTCCCCCGCGACGCCGAGGGTGCCGCCGGGGTCGAGGGTCAGGCCGACCCCGCGCACGGCGGGGATGTCCTGCTCGCCGACCACGTAGGTGACGTTCAGGTCCTTGAGCTGCAGCAGCGGGCTGGTCACTTCTTCAACCTCGGGTTGAGCACGGTCTCCAGGCCCCGGCCGACCAGGGTGAAGAAGAGGACGACGAGCACGATCGCGATGCCCGGCGGGAGCACGTTCCACCAGGCGCCGCGGCTGATGGCGCCGTTGTTGAGCGCGCTCTCCAGCACCAGGCCCCACGTGACGGAGTTCGGGTCGCCGACGCCGAGGAACGACAGGGTCGCGTCGGCGATGACGGAGTTGCCGACCACGAGTGTGGTGTTGGCCAGCACGAGCGGCATGACGCCGGGCAGGACGTGTTTGCCGATCACGTGCAGGTGGCCGCCGCCGAGGGCGTGGGACCGCTCGATGTAGGGGCGGCTTTCGATGGTCAGCGTCTGCGCGCGGACCAGCCGGGCGGTGCTGGGCCAGGCGGTGAGGCCGATGGCGACGATGATCGTGCCGACGCCCTTGGGCAGCACCGCCGAGAGCGCGATGGCGAGGATCAGCGACGGCAGGACCAGGAAGAAGTCGGTGAACCGCAGCAGCGTCGCCGACACCCAGCCGCCGAAGTGCGCGGCGGCGATGCCGATGAGCGTGCCGATGAGGACCGACAGCAGCGCGGCGGAGAACCCGACGAGCAGGGAGATCCGGCTGCCCCAGACGGTCATCAGCAGCACGGACCGGCCGAAGTTGTCGGTGCCGAGCCAGAAGTCGCCGTTGGGCGGCGACAGCGGCTCGCCGGTCGCCTTGGTGACGTCGAGGCCGCTTTCGTCGCTGATCAGCGGCAGCAGCAGCGCGACGACGACGGTGGCGCCGAGCAGGATCAGCCCGACGAGCGCGGCGCGCTGCCCGGCGAACTCGCGCCAGGTCCGGGCGATCGACGCGCGCCGGCGGCCCCAGGCGATCTGCCTCGGCGTTTCAGCGGTGGTCATGAGGTACGCACCCTCGGATCGAGCACGCGGTAGAGCAGCTCCGCGAGCAGGTTCATCAGCACCACCGCGCTCGCCAGCACGGTGAACACGCCCTGGAGCACCGGCAGGTCGGGGCCGTGCAGCGCGTCGTAGGTCAGCTGGCCCAGGCCGGGCCAGCTGAACACGGCCTCGACGGTGACGGCGCCGGCCACGACCTGGCCGAACTGCATGAACACCAGCGTGGTGGTCGGCAGCAGGGCGTTGGGGACGGCGTGGCGCTTGCGGACGAGGTCGTCGCGCAGGCCCTTGGCGCGGGCGGTGGTGAGGTAGTCGGCGTTCATCTCCCCCAGCAGCGACGACCGCATGATCAGCATGTACTGGGCGTAGAACACCGCCAGCAGCGTCACGCACGGCAGCACCAGGTGGTGCAGGACGTCGACGGTCTGGGAGAGGACGTCGGGCGCGGCGTCCGGGGAGTGCATGCCGCGGCTGGGGAACAGGCCGTTGCTCACCACGAGCAGCATCAGGCCGAGCCAGAACTGCGGGACCGACCAGAGGGTCAGCGCGATCCCGGTCTGGGCGCGGTCGAAGAGGCTGTCGCGGCGCCAGGCGGCGCGGATGCCCAGCCAGAGGCCGAGGATGACGGCCAGGATGGTGGCGCTGCCGACGAGCAGGATGGTCGGCCAGAGCCGTTCGCCGATCATGTCGGCGACCGGGCGGCCGTTGTTGAGCAGCCGGGACTCGCCGAGGTCGCCGTGCAGCAGGTCCCAGAAGTACTGGCCGAACTGGACGAAGACGGGCTTGTCGACGCCCATCTGCGCGCGCAGCTCGGCGATCTGCTGGGGGCTGGTGGCGCGGTCGCGGGTCATGGCGGCGACCGGGTCGCCGGGCAGCATGCGGAAGAGGAAGAAGAACAGCACGACCACCAGCACGATGCTGATGACCGCTTCGAGGACCTTCTTGAGCACGAACCGGGCGGTGCCGGTCCCGCCGCGGTGCTCGTCGGGGTCGACGAGCACCGCGGCTTGTTCGGGGGCGGTCATCCTTACTCGCGGTCTTCCGAGGTCTTGTTGCGGCGGCTGATGATGACGCCGCCGACCACGATGATCACCACGACGATGGCGCCGACGACGATCCACACGACGGTGCCGCCGCTGCCGGAGTCGGCCGTGGCCTCGGTGCCGGCCGGGGTGGCGCCGTAGACGCCCCAGTAGCCGGTCTGCTCGAGGATCGCGCCCTTGGGCTGCGGCTGGGTGGTGAAGGCGGAGAACTTGTCGGAGCGGTAGGCCTCGAGCGCGTTCTGGTAGTCGAGCACGATCGTCGGGAACTGGCTGTAGAGCCGGGCCTGGGCCTGCTTGACGTAGTCGGCGCGCTTCGCGTCGTCGGTCTCGGTGAGCTGCTTCTTGTAGAGCTCGTCGTACGGGGCGTCGCAGAAGAACGTGTCGGTGCTGCCGCCCTTGCCGTCGGCGCTGGGCCGCGCGGCGCAGGTGTGCAGCGAGAGCGCGTAGTCCGGGTCGGGGTTGGTGCCGTAGCCGCCGATGGCGAGGTCGTACTTGCCGGTGGAGGTGCGGTCGGACAGCTCGTCGTCGGAGACGAGGTCCTGCTTGACGGTGATGCCGATGTCCTTGAGCCAGCCGGTGACGTACTGGGCGACGCCCTGGTCGTAGCTGCGGTTGGCGTGCCCGGTCAGGCGCAGTTCCAGCTTCGCGCCGCCGGGGGCGGTGCGGACGCCGTCCGGGCCCTTCTTGTAGCCGGCCTGCTCGAGGGTGGCGTTGGCGGCGGCGAGGTCGAACTTGACCTTCTCGGTGTCGCTCGGGTCCCAGTGGTAGGCGCTGTAGACCGGGGGCACGACGCCGCCGCCGACCTGGCCGAGGCCCTTGAGCACCTTGTCCACCAGCGACTGCGTGTCGACGGCCTGGGTGATCGCCTTGCGGACGTTGATGTCCTTGAGGACCGGGTTGCCGTCACCGATGGGGTTGTTGGAGCTGTCGGTGACGCCGAAGTTGAACGCGAGCTCATCGTAGCGGCGGCCGGGCGCGGCGTTGGTGGTGATGCCGTCCTGGCCCTGCAGCGCGGCGAACTGGTTGGGGTTGAGCCGGTTGATGACGTCGACTTCGCCCTGCTTGAGCGCGTTGACCGCGGCTTCGGTGTCCTTGAACTGCAGCAGCTGCAGTTCGTCGATCTTCGGGGCTCCGCGCCAGTAGTCCTTGTTGGCCTTGAGCTTGACGTACTCGTTCGGCTTGTACTCGGTGACCTGGAACGGCCCGTCGGAGACGCCGGCGATCTTGAGCTCGTCGGTCGCGGGGTCCTTGAGGTCCGTGACGCCTTCCCAGATGTGCTGGGGCACGATCGGCACGTCGAGCAGGTTCATGTTGACCTGCACGGTCTTCGTCTTGATGACGAGGGTGGTGTCGTCGGGCGCGGTGACCGTCTCGAAGTTGGCCACGTAGTTGCCGTTGGCGGTGCGGGCGTTCTCGTCCTTGAGCATGCGGTTGAAGGTGAACGCCGCGTCCTTGGCGGTCACCGGCTGCCCGTCGCTCCACTTGGCACCGCTGCGGATCTTGAACGTCCAGGTCAGCTTGTCCGGCGACGGCGTCCAGGACTCGGCGAGGCCGGGCGAGGCCTCGGCCTTCTCGGCGTTCGGGACCGTGAGGAACTCGTAGGTGAACCGGCCGATCTGCGTGGACGCGGCGAGCACGGCGGTGAACGGGTTCAGGTGGTCGATGCCGGTGGTCAGCGCGACCCGCAGCACCTTGGCCTGCTGGGCCTGGGCCGGGAGCGCGAGCGGGATCGCCGCCAGCGTCGCGGCCGCGACGACCGCGCCGACGCGGCCGAACCGGCCGATTCTGCGTGGGAAATGCACCAAAAACCACCCCATCGTTCTCGCTGTGAAGCCTCCCCAAGGACGAGAAGTAACCACATACCCGGACAACCGCGCAATATGTTGCCGCCTCGGCAGGTGTCCGATCGTTATCGATCGGGTTCGGTGACGCACCGTGATCGGGGATCGGTGCTGAGGGCCGCGGCGCCCTGGTTAGAGTGCCGGGCATGCGCATCCTGATCTCGGCGGACATGGAGGGCGCCACCGGCGTCACCTGGACCGACGACGTCGTGCCCGGTTCGCCGCAGTGGGACCGCTTCCGGCGGCTGTTCACCGGGGACGTCAACGCGGTGCTGGCCGGGCTGTACGCGGCCGGGGCCGGGGATGTGCTGGTCAACGAGGCGCATTCGTCGCAGCGGAACCTGCTGCTGGAGGATCTGGACCCGCGGGCCAGGATGCTGACCGGGCGGCACAAGCCGCTGTCGATGATGCAGGGCATCGACTCCGGTGTGGACGGTGTGGTGTTCCTGGGCTACCACGCCGGCGCCGGGTTCGACGGGGTGCTTTCCCACACCTACCTGGAGAACCAGATCACCGGGGTGTGGCTGGACGACGTCCCGGCGAGCGAGGGCAGGCTCAACGCGGCGATGGCCGCGGAGTACGGCGTCCCCGTCCTGCTCGTTTCGGGTGACGACAAAACGTGCGACGAGGCCCGTGACTACGCTCCGGAGGCGGAGCTGGTCCAGGTGAAGGAGTGCGTCAGCCGGTACGCGGCGATCTGCCTGCCGCCGGCGCGCACGGCGGACCTGCTCAGCGGCGCGGCTGCCGACGCGATGGCGCGGGCCGGGCGCGAGGAACGGCAGGTCGGGTCGCACCGGATCGAGGTGGAGTTCGACGCGAGCCACCTGGCGCAGGCGACGGCGGTGATCCCGACGGTGGAGCAGATCGGCACCCGGCGGGTCGGGTTCGACGCGGTGAACATGACCGAGGCGATGAAGGCGTTCAAGGTGGTCACGGCGATCGCGGGCGGGGCGGTGCAGGGCATCTATGGCTGACGTGACCGACGTCGTCGACGTGTGCGCGGACCTGATCCGGTTCGACACGACCAACCGCGGGAACAACGACGCCGAGCCGGAGCGCCCGGCCGCGGAGTACGTGGCGGCGTTCCTGGACTCGCTGGGCATCCCGTCGAAGATCCTGGAGGCCGCGCCCGGGCGGGCCAGTGTGATCGCGCGGGTGCCCGGTACCGATCCGTCGTTGCCCGCGCTGCTGGTGCAGGGGCACCTGGACGTCGTGCCGGCCGACGCCGCGGACTGGTCGGTGGACCCGTTCGCCGGCGAGGTCCGCGACGGCTACCTGTGGGGCCGCGGCGCGACGGACATGAAGGACTTCGTGGCGATGGTGCTCGCCGCGCTGGCCGGCGGGGTGCGGCCGCGGCGTGAGCTGGTGCTGGCGTTCGTCGCCGACGAGGAGGACCGCGGCGAGTGGGGCGCGCACTGGCTGGTCGCGTCGCATCCGGAGCTGTTCGAAGGCTGCGAGGCGGCGATCAGCGAGTCGGGCGGCTACACCTACCACGTGCCGGCGGCCGGCGGGCACGACGTGCACCTGTACCCGGTCGGGACGGCCGAGCGCGGCACGGCGCACCTGCGGTTGACCGCCCGCGGCCGCGCGGGGCACGGGTCGCGGCCCAACGACGAGAACGCCGTCACCCGGTTGGTGGGCGCGTTGCACCGGATCGCCGCGCACCGCTGGCCGGTGACGCTGACCCCGGCGGTGCGGGCGTTCCTGGAACGGACGGGCGCCGCGCTCGGCGTGCCGGTCGATCTGTCCTCTTCGGACGGCGTGGACGCGGCGGTGGCGGCGCTGGGCCCGGCGGGCGGGCTGGTGCTGCCGACGGTCCGCAACAGCACGACCCCGACGATGCTGGACGCGGGCTACAAGGTGAACGTGATCCCGACGACGGCGACCGCGCAGGTGGACGTGCGGGTGCTGCCGGGGACCGAGGAGTCGTTGTTCGCCGCCCTGGACGAGCTGCTCGGCGAGGGCGTGACGCGGGAGTTCGTGGCGCACCAGCCGCCGGTGCAGGCCCCGGTGGACTCGCCGTGGTTCTCGGCGATGGCGGCGGCGTTGCGGGCGGAGGACCCGGAGGCCGTGGTGGTGCCGTACTGCCTGGGCGGCGGGACGGACGCGAAGGCGTTCGCGCAGCTGGGGATCGCGAACTACGGGTTCGCGCCGCTGTGGTTGCCGAAGGGCTTCCCGTACCGGGCGATGGCGCACGGGGTGGACGAGCGGGTCCCGGTGGAGGGCCTGCACTTCGGGACGCGGGTGCTGTCCCGGTTCCTCGCCGACTGCTGAACGCGCCATGAGGGGCACCTTTATGGCGCTGATGGCCAGGGTTCCTGCAAAGTCGCCCGGCCTGGCTGTCCCGTCGCCGGTCTACGGGCGTGGTGGCCTCGGCAAACGTCTTGAATGAGTCATTCAGGACCTTGCACGCCCTGAATGACTCATTCAAGACACCGGCGACCCTGCGCCCGGAATCCGCCCGGAAACCCGACTTTGCCGGCCCCCTGGCGCTCGTGGCCATGAAGGTGCCCCTCATGGCCATCGGGGCGGTGTCAGCGGGTGAACTCGGCCCAGTGGCGGGCGCCGTCGCGGATGCGCTCCAGGGTCACCAGCTTGACGCCGTCCTGGGCGGCCGACTCGACCTCTTCGCGGCTGAACGGCCACGGTGGGCTCACCCACGTCGCCATGTCGAAGTTCTCCTCCGCGACCTCGGACACGATCAGCGTGCCGCCCGGTGCGAGGAACCCCGCCAACGACGTCAGCGCCGCCGGGCGGAAGTCGCGGGGCATCGCCTGGATGTTCATGATCTCCACGACCAGGTCGAACGCCTGGTGCCACTCCCCCGGCGGCTTCAGCAGGTCCGCCACCACGTAGTCCACCGCGGACTCCGGGAACCGGGCGCGGGCGGCTTCGACCGCCGTCGGGGCGACGTCGAAGCCCGTCACCGCCCAGCCCGCCGAGGCCAGCAGTTCCGAGTCGTCGCCCAGGGCGCTGCCCACCACCAGCGCACGGCGGCCCTCACCAGGCGTCGCCCAGGCAGCCAGGTCCGCGTTGGGCGTGCCGCGGGTCCACGGCACCTCGGCCTCGCCGCGGGCGGCGGCGGTGTAGAGCTGGTCGAACCACCGGGTGGGGTCGCCTTCGGCGAGCGAGGCTCGGGACAGGACGCGGTCGGCGGGCTCCGGTGTCGTCATGATCGTGACCTTAGCGACGACGCCGGAGCCGCGTGACCGCTTTACCGGGCCACCGGCCCGGGGATGGCGTAGAGCTTGTTCCCGGCCCAGTCGACGGCGTCCCGGACCGGCACGAGCGGCGGGGCCGAGCGGAAGTTGGCCGCGTCGTCGACGCTGCCGGTGCCGTCGTAGACCGCGCGCTGGGGATAGGTGAACACCGGCCGCGTGCGGGTGACGGTGCCGGCGGCGTCGCGGCCGGTCGCCGTCACCACGGTGGGCGCGGTGCCGCGTTCCACCCAGGCGACGAGCTGCCGCAGCGGGTCGAACTCGGTGAGCGTGGTGCCGCCGCCGCAGTGGTAGAGCGACGGGACCATGAACAGCCGCGCCCAGTCCTGGCCGCGGCCGTGGGTGAGCCGCTGGTAGTAGTCGAGCGTGCTCGACGGCGGGATCGCTTCGTCGGCCCAGCCGTGCCACAGGACGAGCTTGCCGCCGCGCTTCTGGAACGCCGAGAGGTCGAGGCTCATCGCGTTGTAGCGGGCGCCGACCGGGGTGAGCCGGTCGAACTCGCGCTTGGTGAAGGCGAAGGTGTCCACGGTCGAGGCCGGTGCGCCGATCGGGTAGCCGAGGTAGCGCAGGTAGTTGTCGGCGAGGCTGCGGGCGAAGGCGACGCCGCCGGTCTCGGGGGTGGGGATGATCCACCCGGCCCAGGACAGCTCCGAGCCGCGCTGCTCGCCGCCGGGGTAGAGGAGCGTGCCGTGGCCGTCGGTGGGCGGCGAGTAGATCTTGCGGGTCGCGGCGACCTGGGCCGGGGTGAGGCACGACGGCGTGTCGGCGCCGGCGCAGGTCAGCGTCGCCGGGTCGAAGCGGCACGCGCGGGGGTCGTCGAGCTGGCCGTCGGCGAGCCCGTCGAGCCGGTCGCAGGCGGCGAGGACGGCGCTGTGCAGGGCGGGCAGCTTCGCCGCGGTGAGGATCGGGCTGCCGTCGGCGGCGTTGTTCACCCGCGCGAGCCAGGCCTGGAACTCCAGCAGGGGGCTCCAGTACCCGGCTGGTGCGCCGGCGACGATGCCGTCGAAGTCCGCCGGATAGCGCTGGGCGAGCAGGAGGCCTTCGCGGCCGCCGTCGGAGCAGCCGGTGAAGTAGGACTTGCGCGGCGGCGCCCCGTAGAACGCCTGGATGATCGCCTTCGAGGCGCGGGAGACGACGTGGGGTCCGCGGAACTCGAAGTCGTCGCGCGCGGCCTGGTCGTTCGCGCCCCAGCTGCCGTCGTCGACGACGGCGGGGGTCGTGCCGACGTGGCCGTCGTCGGTGGCGGCGACCGCGACGTCGCCGCCGTGGGGCAGGTCGCAGTCGGCGAAGGGCGGCGGGTTGACGATGCCGCAGAAGCCGCCGCAGCCGTACTGCAGGTAGCGCCCGGCGTAGGTCTTGGTGGGCAGCCGCAGCTCGAAGCGCACGGCCGGTTCGACGTAGCCCCGCACGCCGCAGTACTCGGGGTCGGTGCCGGTCGCGGCGACGACGGCGGCCGAGGTGACGTGCGTGGCGGCGCCCGGGAGGGTGTACCCGCGGACCAGGTCGCCGCAGGTGGTGATCGGCCGGACGGGGGAACCCGTCGCGGCGGTGGCGGCCACCGGGGCGAATCCGGTGGTGGCGAGCAGGAGTGCGGTCAGTGCGGTGAAGATCCGGACTGGTCTCATCGGGTTCCCCGTTCCCTCGGTTGTCCAGTTCTGGCCAGGTTTGCCGACCGGTCTTGACATCGATGTCACCCGCGCGTTTCGCTCTCTGGGCGCCGCCGGTCCCCGTCCGTCGGTCCCCAGTTCACCCTCCAGAGCTTGGAGCAACGATGCCCCGAAGCGCCAGACCGCCGGTCGCTTTCCTGGTGACCGCCGCCGTGGTCGCCGCCGGCCTGGTCGCCCTCCCCGCCACGGCGTCCGCCGCGGACGAAGCCCTTCCCGCCGACTTCTCGTCCTCCTTCGAGGCCGGTGACGTCCAGCCGACGTGGACCGACACCGTCGACACCGACGCGGCGGGCAAGCCGCGTGCCTTCGGCGTGAACGGTGCGAACGGCACCGCGATCCCCGGTGACATCCGCGGCAAGGTCACCGAGAGCAGCGCCAGCAGCGAGAACACCGACGGTGGCGAAGTGGTGTCGAACCTCTTCGACGGCACCACCGACACCAAGTGGCTGTCGTGGGACCCGACGGCGTGGGCGCAGGTCTCGCTGTCGGAGGCCACGTCGATCACGCACTACGCGATCTCTTCGGCCAACGACTTCGACAACCGCGACCCCAAGGACTGGACGCTGCAGGGGTCGAACGACGCGCAGGCCTGGACCGATCTGGACAAGCAGACTGCCCAGGCGTTCACCGCGCGGTTCCAGCAGAAGGACTACAAGCTGGCTGCGCCGAGCGCGGCCTACAAGTACTTCCGGCTGAACGTCACGGCCAACAACGGCGGGCCGATCCTGCAGCTCTCGGAGCTGCTGCTGGCCAACGACGACCCGGCACCGCCGCCGCTGCCGAACATGCGCAGCTTCACCGATTCCGGCCCGACCAGCGGCTACACGAACAAGAACCGCGTCGGCTTCACCGGGCTCAAGGCGTTCCGCTACTCGGGCAGCCAGACCGAGGCCGGGCACGGCTGGTCGTACAACAAGATCTTCGACGTGAACGTCCCGGTCGTGGCTTCGACCGAGCTCTCGTACAAGGTGCAGCCGCAGTTCATCACCGGCGACCTGAAGTACCCGAGCACCAACGTCGCGATCGACCTCGCCTTCACCGACGGCACCTACCTGCGCAACCTCGGCGCGACCGACCAGTACGGCTTCCCGCTGACGCCGGAGGGCCAGGGTGCCTCGAAGGTGCTCTACGCCAACCAGTGGAACCTGGTGCGTTCGGCGATCGGGCAGGTCGCCAAGGGCAAGACGATCGACCGGATCCTGGTCGGGTACGACAACCCGAACGGCCCCGGCTCGCTGCAGGGCTGGCTGGACGACGTGAAGGTGTCGGCGACCCCGACGCCGCCGTCGAGCACCCGCCCGAGCGACAACGTGGTCACCACGCGGGGCACGATGGCCAACAGCACGTTCTCCCGGGGCAACAACTTCCCGGCCACGGCCGTGCCGCACGGGTTCAACTTCTGGACCCCGGTCACCGACGCCGGCTCGGGCAGCTGGCTCTACAACTACAGCACCCAGAACAACGCGCAGAACCTCCCGCAGCTGCAGGCGTTCAGCGTGAGCCACGAGCCGAGCCCGTGGATGGGTGACCGGCAGGCGTTCCAGGTGATGCCGTCCGCGGCCGCCGGGGTGCCCGACGCCAACCGCGACGCGCGGGCGCTGCCCTTCAAGCACAGCGACGAGGTCGCGCGGGCGCACTACTACGGTGTGCAGTTCGAGAACGGGATCAAGACCGAGATCGCGCCGACCGACCACGCGGCGATGATGAAGTTCTCGTTCCCGGGCGCGGACTCGAGCCTGATCTTCGACAGCGTCAACAACTCGGCCGGCCTGACGCTGGACCCGGCCAACGGCACGCTGTCGGGCTACACCGAGACGAACGTGTACGCCGGCGCGGGCCGGATGTTCGTCTACGCGACGTTCGACAAGCCGGTCACGGCGGGCGGCAAGCTCACCGGGCAGGGCCGCGACAACGTCACCGGCTACCTGCGGTTCAACGCCGGCGCCGACAAGACCGTGAACATGCGGATCGCGACGTCGCTGATCAGCGTCGACCAGGCGAAGAAGAACCTCGCCCAGGAGATCGCCCCGGCCGCGACCTTCGACACCGTGCGCGACGCCGCGCAGAGGGCGTGGGACGACCAGCTGAAGGTGATCGAGGTCGAGGGCGCGTCGAAGGACCAGCTCACGACGCTCTACTCGAACCTGTACCGGCTGTTCCTGTACCCGAACTCCCAGTTCGAGAACACCGGCACCGCCGACAAGCCCGCGTACAAGTACGCGAGCCCCGTGTCGCCGAAGACCGGCGCGGACACCGTGACCCAGACCGGGTCGAAGGTGGTCGACGGCCAGATGTACGTCAACAACGGCTTCTGGGACACCTACCGCACGACGTGGCCGGCGTACTCGCTGCTCACGCCGGACATGGCCGGGAAGATGGTCGACGGGTTCGTGCAGCAGTACCGCGACGGCGGCTGGATCGCACGCTGGTCCTCCCCCGGTTACGCGGACCTGATGACCGGCACGAGCTCGGACGTCGCGTTCGCCGACGCCTACCTCAAGGGCGTCAAGAACTTCGACGTCAAGTCGGCTTACGACGCGGCGCTGAAGAACGCCACGGTGACGCCGCCGAACTCGGCGGTCGGCCGCAAGGGCCTGGACCAGGGCATCTTCCTCGGCTACACGCCCAACACCGCCAGCGAGGGCTTCTCGTGGGCGATCGAGGGCTACGTCAACGACTTCGGCATCGCCAACCTGTCGAAGAAGCTGGCCGAGGAGGCGGCGCCGAACGACCCGCGCAAGGCGGAGTACCAGGAGAACTACGAGTACTTCACCAGCCGCGCCCAGCAGTACGTGAACCTGTTCGACCCGAGCACCGGGTTCTTCCAGGGCAAGGACGCGAGCGGGAAGTTCACCAAGACGAAGGACCAGTACGACCCGCGCTCGTGGGGTGGTGACTACACCGAGACCGACGGCTGGGGCATGGCGTTCACCGTGCCGCAGGACGGCAAGGGCCTGGCCAACCTCTACGGCGGGCAGGCGGGCCTGGCGACCAAGCTGGACCAGTTCTTCGCCGACCAGGAGACCGCCAACTACCCGGGTTCCTACGGGGGCGTGATCCACGAGATGCGCGAGGCGCGGGACGTGCGGATGGGCCAGTACGGCCACTCCAACCAGCCTTCGCACCACCTGCTCTACATGTACGACTACGCGGGTCAGCCGTCGAAGACGCAGGCGAAGGTCCGTGAGGCCCTCTCGCGGCTCTACAACGGTGCCGAGATCGGGCAGGGCTACGCCGGCGACGAGGACAACGGCGAGATGTCCGCGTGGTACATCTTCAGCGCGCTGGGCTTCTACCCGCTGCAGATGGGCAGCCCGAACTACGCGATCGGGTCGCCGCTGTTCAAGAAGGCCACGATCCACCTGGCCGGCGGCAAGAACCTGGTGATCAACGCGCCGAAGAACAGCGCGAAGAACGTCTACGTCCAGGGCGTGAAGGTCAACGGCAAGGCGTACTCCTCCACGTCGCTGCCGCAGGACGTCATCGCCAAGGGCGGGACGATCGACTTCGACATGGGCCCGAACCCGTCGAAGTGGGGCACCGGCCCGAACGACGCGCCGACGTCCATCACCAAGGACAACGCCGTTCCGACGCCGCTGCACGACGAGACCGGCGACGGCAAGGGCACGCTGTCCACTTCGGACGGCTCGAACGCGGGGGCGCTGCTCGACAACACCTCGCGCACCCAGGCCGCCGTCACCGGCGCCCTGCAGTACCAGCTGAACAACACCGACGAGGCCGTCACGCACTACACGCTGACGTCCCAGACCGGTGCGGGCGACCCGAAGAGCTGGACGCTGAAGGGCTCCTACGACGGCAAGACCTGGGCGGTGGCCGACCAGCAGACGAACCAGGCGTTCAGCTGGCGGCAGCAGACCCGCGCGTTCAAGGTGGCCAACCCGGCGCACTACGCCTACTACAAGCTCGAAGTGACCGCGACCAGCACCGGCGCCCCGGCGCAGCTGGCCGAGTTCGAGCTGCTGGGCAAGCCGGACGCGTCCTGCACGAAGACGATCACGGGTGCGTCGTCCGGGCCGCTCACGGTCTCGTCCGGCACGGTGTGCCTGCAGGACGCGACGGTGTCGGGCCCGGTGACGGTGGGCTCCGGCGCGTCGCTGATCGTCCGCGGCGGGGAGATCAAGGGCCCGCTCGCCGCGACCGGCGCGGCTCAGGTCGTGCTCAACCGCACGAAGGTGGACGGCCCGGTGGCGATCACCGGGGTGACCGGGCAGGTGTCGATCGAGCTGACGCAGGTGGGTGGCCCGGTCGCGCTGACCGGCAACCACGGGCCGGTGCTGACGTCGAGCACCATCGGCGGCCCGCTGGCCTGCGCGGTCAACTCGCCCGCCCCGACGGACTACGACCTCCCGAACACCGTCCGCGGCCCGTCCGCCGGGCAGTGCGCGAAGATCTAGGTCCGCAGTAGTAGTTCGGTGAAGGCCTCCTCGCCTCGGCGGGGAGGCCTTCACTCTTTTCGGGAGGCGAAGTGGAGTTCTTCTGCTACCACCGGGACCGGCCGGGCTCGGCTTCCTTGCGCCGGGAACTGCTGGCGGAGCACTGGTCCTACATGGACCGGTTCACGATGGTCGCGCGCGGCCCGACGTTCGACGGCGAGACACCCACCGGCAGCGTGCACATCGTGGACCTGCCGGATCCAGCGGCGGCGAGGGCGTTCGCGTTCGACGAGCCCGGCTACCAGGCGGGGGCGTACCGGGACGTGCTGCTGCGCCGGTGGCGGAACGAGCTGGGGCGCACGATGTGGGAGTTCCCGGGTGGACGGACCGGCGGGAACCGGTACCTGGTCCTCGGGTTCGGGTCGGGAGAGCCGGTCGAGGTGGGCGGCTCGCGGGACGAGCTGATCGCGTGTGGGCCGTTGCTGTCGGACGACGGCGTGGCGTGGCTGGGGACGGCGGTGCTGCTGCGGGCACCGGACGCGGAGGCCGCGCGGGCGGTGCTGGCTGTGGACCGGTACGACGGGGTCGAAGTGCACCGCTGGCAATTCGGCGGCCGCCCGAATTGAGCCGGCGCCGTGCCGCGAACGCCAGCCGGAGGGCGGCTGCGAAGTAAAGAACTCACGCAGGGCGCAGGTCGGTGGGTCTCGCCGGTAAACGTCTTGAATGAGTCATTCAGGGCGCGCGAGGTCTTGAATGACTCATTCAAGACCTCGCGCGACAGCCCCCGGACCGGTCAGAGGCGGCGGAGTCTCGCCAACGTCGTGCAGAGCGCCGGGGCGAAGGTGTCCGCGTCGGACTCGAATCCCTGGTGCCCGCCCGGGAACCGCGCGTACCGGCACGCCAGGTGCTCCGCCTGGATCCGGGCCGACCGCTCCAGGCACGTGTCCCCGCTGGTCTCGCCCGCCGCCGTCACCACCGGGATGCCCGTGCGGCGGACCGCGTCGAGGTCCGGGGTGTGCAGCACCACCGCCGGGAACTCGCGGGCCAGGAACAGCTCCGCGGCCGCGGTGTCCGGGAAGTCGGCCGCGGTCAGGCCGACCAGCGTCAGGGCCGCGTCGAGACCGTCCCGCTCGTGGGTGGTCCGGACCTGGCGGGCGCGGGACAGCCACGTCGGCGCGTCCGGCAGGAGGGTGATCGCCGGGGCTTCGTGGACCACCAGTTCCGTCACGGCGTCCGGCACCTGCGCGGCGAGCTCGAACGCCACCGAGCCGCCCCCGCCCTGGCCGAACACGGCCGCACGCGGCGCGACCGCGCGGATCACCGCCGCCGCGTCGCGGGCCTGCTGGCCCATGTCGAAGTCGGTGCCCGGGCCGCGCCGGTCGTAGGTGAGCACCGCGTACGACGCGGCGAGCCGCTGCGCGAGTGACGCGTACCGGGTGCGGTAGCCGCCGCGGCCGGCGATCAGCAGCAGGAGGGGGCCGTCGCCCCGCAGCTCGTAGCGCAGCTCGGCACCTTCGTGCCGGACGGTGTGCGTGTTCACCAGGACCTCCCCCCGCGTCGAGCACACGCTACGCCGTTCGGCCGATACGGTGTGCGCATGTCCGACGCCGTGTTCTCCTCCTCCTTCGAAGCCGGTGACCCGCAGCCAGCGGACCCCGCTCTCACGGTCGACAGTGGCCCGGACCGCTCCCCCACGGCCAAGACCGGCGTCGGCTTCACCGGGGCGAAGGCCCTGCGCTACACCGCGCGCCCGCGCGGCGTCCTGTTCGACCTCGACGCGCCCGTCACCGCGGCCACCGAGCTGTCCTATGTGGTCTTCCCGCAGTCCGACGGCGACATCCCCGCCTACCACGCCACCTGGGTGAGCCTCGACGTCGAGTTCGCCGACGGCACCTCGGCCGGGTTCGACCCCGTGGACGACAAGACGCTGTGGGTGGACCAGTGGAACCTCGTCCGGCGCCCGCTCGGGGCGTTCGCGGGCCGCCGGATCAGCCGGATCGTGCTCCGCACCGCGCCTCCCGAAGGCGAGATCACCGGGTGGATCGACGACGTCCGCGTCGCCGAACGCCCCGAGCCGCCGCGGGACCCGGTCGACTTCGTCCGCACGACCCGCGGCTCGCACTCCAGCGGCGACTACTCCCGCGGCAACAACTTCCCCGCGACCGCCGTGCCGCACGGGTTCAACTTCTGGACCCCGGTCACCGACGCCGGCGTCACCAACTGGATCTACTCCTACCACCGCCACAACGACGAGCGGAACCGCCCGGCGCTGCAGGCCATCGCCCTGAGCCACCAGCCGAGCCCGTGGATGGGCGACCGGCACACCTTCCACGTCATGCCCGGCACCGGCGCGGTCCAGCGCGACCGCCGCAAGCGCGCCCTGGCCTTCTCCCACGACGACGAAATCGACTCGCCGCACCACTACGGCGTCCGGTTCGCCAACGGCATGACCGTCGACCTGGCGCCGACGTCCCACGCGGCGATCCTGCGCTGCACGTTCCCCGACATGCACGGCTGGCTGCTGTTCGACAACGCCGCCAACCGCGGCCGCCTCCGACTGAACGCCGACACCGGCGAGATCAGCGGGTACACGAGGGTCCGCAGCCGCCTGTCCGCCGGCGCGCGCCGCATGTTCGTCTACGGCATCACCGACGCGCCGGCCACCCGCGGCGCCAAGGTCCGCCGTCCGCCGTGGCGGCGCGTCTCGGGCTACTTCGAGTTCGACGGCCCCGACGCGACGCTGCGGATCGCGACGTCGCTGATCAGCCTCGCGCAGGCCAAGCGCAACCTCGAGCTGGAGATCCCCGCCGGGACGACCTTCGAGCAGGTCCGCGACCAGGCCCGCGAGCTCTGGCAGGAGCAGCTCGGCCGGGTCGAGGTCGAAGGCGCCACCGAGGACCAGCGGACCACGCTGTACTCCAACCTGTACCGGCTGTTCCTCTACCCGAACGTCGCCCACGAGAACACCCCGGACGGCATCCGGCACGCCAGCCCGGTGGTGGGGGGGGGGGGGGGGGGGGCCCCCCCCGCCCCCCCCCCCCCCCCGGGCGGCCGCGCCCGGTGCGGCCCCACCCCCCGCGGGGCGGCCCACCCCCCCCCCCACCGAGGTCGAGGCCGCCCTGGGGCGGCGGCGGGACGCGGTGGCGGGGGCGGGGGCCCCCCCCACATCCGGGGCGGCCGGGCCGGTGGTCCTCGCGGTGGCGGACCGGATGCTGCCGGCCAACACGGGGCACTACGAGG